>NZ_JBFAKI010000004.1:85811-553728 GCF_040655675.1 Nocardia sp. NPDC050378 | reverse complement strand
CCCCGCACGACCCGACCTCGAGGAGGGTCCGCCGCGAAGCGGCGTAGCGGCCCGGCCGCGCGAACAGCGCTCGAAGCGCATGCGCGAAGCGCGAGTCTCGAGCGCTGTTCGCGCGGCCCTCCACGGGCCGCGCTCGAGCGCGCCAGCGCTCCAACAAACACAGCCCAATACCTTTGTGGTGCACAAACACACCGAGGTGTTGTCCGCGCTCAGCCGACAGGTGCGTACCGCGCGACGGTCACCGATGCGGTGACCTCGGTGATGTCGGCGAGGCCGGCGATGCGCGGGTCGTCCCCGGCGGTGGTGTGGAAGGCGGAGGGGCCCATGGCGACCACATTGGTGACGTCGGCACGTGACAGCTTCATGGGGAATTCGACCACGGTGTGATCGGTGCGGGTGAAAGTCCCCGACAGCGCGTCATCGAGCCGACGCTCCTTGTCGGGGTCGACGCGGACCATACCCAGCGGCTCGATCAATTCGCCCAGATGCCGTGGCGTGGGTGTGACGACGACGAACCGTCCGCCGGGGGCGAGCACACGCGCGACTTCGCCGGGGTTGCGCGGTGCGAAGACCGACAAGACCCCGGTGAGAGCGTCATCGCGGATCGGCAGACCACGCCAGGCGTCGGCCAGGATCGACGCGAGCCGGGGATGCGCGCGAGCCGCGCGACGAGCAGCGGGCTTCGCGACATCGAGCGCGATGCCGAGGAGACCCGGGTGCGCGTCGAGGACCTCGGCCAGGTAGTACCCGGTACCGGCCCCGATCTCCAGCACCGCGCCCCGCAGCGGTCCGGCGTCGGCCGACGAGGCGTGGCGGTCCGGCGATGGGGGGCCGTTCGGCGATGCGGTGCTACTGGGCGATGCGGTGCTGCTCGGCAACCTGGGTGTGCCTTGCGGCCGCACACTGTCGAGCGTGTCGAAGTGGTAGGCCGCGGACCGCGTATGTCCGGCCGGGTGCGCGGAGCCGAACGCCTGGGCGACCGCGTCCGCGATGGGGGCGAAGTGGCCCGCACCCTGGAAGGCCGCGCGGGCGTCGAGCATCGCTGCGGTGTCGCCGGTCATCTTCGTCGAAGCGCCGGTGAGCAGGCCGACGTAACCCTGGCGGGCGATGTCGAAGCTGTGCCGGTTGCCGCACCGCAGTGCGCCTGCGCCGGGCTGCAGGGTGTCGCCGCACTCCGGGCAGGCCAGGAGTGCGGCGACCTCGGTCAGGGCTGTCAGCTGGTGACGCTCTTCAGTTCGTCACCGAGCGCCGCTGCCTCGTCCGGTGTGAGTTCGACGACCAAACGCCCGCCACCCTCGAGTGGAACCCGCATGACGATTCCACGACCTTCCTTGGTTGCCTCGAGGGGACCGTCCCCGGTACGGGGCTTCATGGCCGCCATCCTCTGCTCCCTCCAGATCTGCGCGGTGGAGTGCGCACTACTGTTCTCTGGTCCGCCGGGTGTTCGGCGGGCCACACCGGTCCTATTCTTCCCTATTGCCGACTCGGGCGGACACCTGAGTAGCAAATCTGACTCCGGAGTCGGTTCCTTTCGGTACGGCTTGCACCCAGCAAACGGCCAGGTGATCGTCCACCATGCCGGTCGCCTGCATCAGTGCGTAGGCCGTGGTCGGGCCGACGAAAGCGAAGCCACGGCGCTTCAATTCCTTTGCCAGAGCAATGGATTCGGGTGTGGTGGCGGGCACATCCGTGATGGTCGCGGGCCTCGGGCGTGGCTCGGGTGCGAACGACCACACCAGCTCGTCGAGGCCTGTCGGCAGGTCGCGAGCAACCCGGGCGTTCGCGATGGCCGCGTCGATTTTCGCGCGGTTGCGGACGATCCCGGCGTCGGCGAGCAGCCGGGCCCGGTCGGTGTCGTCGAATTCGGCGACCTTGGCGATCTCGAAGCCAGCGAAGGCGGCGCGGAAGGCCGGGCGTTTGCGGAGGATCGTGATCCAGGACAGGCCCGATTGGAACGCTTCCAGGCACAGCCGCTCGAACATGGCATCGTCGCCGTGGAGGGCCTTGCCCCATTCGTGGTCGTGGTAATCGCGGTAGAGCTGGGAGCCGGTCGCCCAGTCGCAGCGGACCAGCCCGTCATCGACGAACTCGCTCACCGTTGCTCCTGGCCCGCTACCACCTGCGCCTGCCACTGCCGCATCTGCGCCAACTCGAACTCGAGTTCGTCGATGCGCTCGGCCAACCGCCCCAACGCCCAGTCGACCTCACCGGCCTTGTAGCCGCGCACAACCTGCTGAAACCGTAACGCCCGCACATCCGCCCCCGTGACGCCGTCGGCGGGCAGCACGGTAGCGGTGGTGCCCTGCGGCAACGGACCCAACTCCTCGGAGCGCCCGAACACCGCACTGGCGACCAAGAACAACATCGCCGCGACCAACCCGACGATGAGCACGTACAGAAGCAGCGTCAGCATGCTCCCACCCTAAGCAAGCCCACCGACAAGTCCCGTCCCGCCTCCGCGAATTCAGGTGGAGTCAGGCGCGGGTGGGCTCGAGTCGGCGACCGCCCGGTCTCAGAGGTGGCGGGTGGTATCGATGCCGAGCGACATCCCCGCCAGGCCGCGCTTGCGGACCGCGAGCTTGTCGGCGACGCCGCGCAGGGCGACGGCGGCCGGGTTCTCCGGATCCGAGAGCACGATCGGGGTGCCCGCGTCGCCACCTTCGCGCAGGGCCTGCTCGATGGGGATCTGGCCCAGCAGCGGGACGGTCGAGCCGACCGCGCGGGTGAGGCGGTCGGCGACCACCTGGCCGCCGCCGGAACCGTAGAGCTCCATGCGCGAACCGTCGGGCAGGTCGAGCCAGGACATGTTCTCGACGACGCCCGCGATCCGCTGCCGGGTCTGCAGGGCGATGGCACCCGCGCGTTCGGCCACCTCGGCGGCGGCGATCTGCGGGGTGGTGACGACGAGGATCTCGGCGCTCGGGATCAACTGGGCGATGGAGATGGCCACGTCGCCGGTGCCGGGCGGCAGGTCGAGCAGCAGCACGTCCAGATCGCCCCAGAACACGTCGGCCAGGAACTGCTGCAGCGCGCGGTGCAGCATCGGACCGCGCCACACCACGGGCGTGTTGCCCTGGGTGAACTGCGCGATCGAGATCATCTTCACGTCGTGGGCGATGGGCGGCATGATCATCCGCTCCACCTGGGTGGGCTTGGCGTCGCTGCCGAGCATGCGCGGGATGGAGTGGCCGTAGATGTCGGCGTCGAGCACGCCGACCGACAGCCCGCGCTCGGCGAGGGCGACGGCCAGGTTCGCGGTAACGCTGGACTTGCCGACACCGCCCTTGCCGGAGGCCACCGCGTACACGCGGGTGAGCGAGCCGGGCTGGGCGAACGGGATCACCGGTTCAGCGGAGTCACCGCGCAGCGACTTGCGCAGCTCGGTGCGCTGCTCGTCGTTCATCACATCGAGATCGACGGTCACCGCACCCGCACCCGGCACGTCGGCGACGGCCTTGGTGACGCGCTGGATGATCTCGGTGCGCAGCGGGCAGCCGGAGGTGGTGAGGTACACCTCCACGTGCACGTCACCGCTGTCGGCGATGGCGATGCTCTTGACCATGCCGAGCTCGGTGATCGGCTTGCGGATCTCCGGGTCGTCGACCTTCGCGAGCGCAGCCCGCACATCCGCTTCCGTAATCACTGCCATATGTCCGATATTAGGCTGCACCGGTTTCCCGGCCGGGTGTGGGGCGCGCGCTCAGTGGATGCGCGGCAGGTCTTGCGGCTTGGGGGCCAGGCCGCTGGAGTAGGAGCCCGACCATGCCATCACATTGGCGACGTAGGCCATGGAGTTGTTGTAGCGCAGGATCGCCTTGGACTGCTGGGACAGGTCGCGCATGTTCAGGCCGCCGTCGCAGAGGTACTTGCCCGCGGTGAGTGCGGCGTCGTAGAGGTTCTGCGGGTCGGCGATGCCGTCGGCATTGCCGTCGGCGGCGTAGCGCTCCCAGGTTTCGGGCAGGAACTGCATGGGGCCGATGGCGCGGTCGTAGCCGCCGATGCCGTCGAGGGCGCCGCCGTCGCTGTCGTGGATGACGTTGTTGCCCGACAGGCTGCCGTCGAGAACGGGACCGTAGACGGCCTTGATCGGGTTGCCGTCGGCGTCGGCTTTGCCGAAGGCGTGGGTGGATTCGACGCGGCCGATACCCGCCAGCAGCGACCACGACATGCCGCAGTTCGGATTCTCCACGGCCAGTTGCTGTTCGGCGTTCTGATAGGCGGCCACCGCGATGCCGGGGATGCCGAGCGGCCCGGCGGGCATGTCGGAAACGGCCCGATCACCGGGCAGCGCAACGGTTTTCACCTCGGGGGTGGCCGATCGCGACTGCTTGGCCTCGGCGTGGACGACCTCGGCGACCTCGGCCTGCGGTGCGGCGGCGAACTCGGGGCCGGTCTCGGTGTCGAGTTCGGGCAGATCGTGCTCCACGGCCGCCATTTCGGCGGTGGTCGTGTCGGTGGCGGCGGCGGTGACGGCCACGAGTCCGGCCGGAACCAAGCCGGTGAGCGCGATGATCGAACTACGTCGAACCGTCGTTGCAGGCTGTTTACGATGACGACCCATGAGCCGAGATTACCGCACCCGAGACCTTTTTGTTACCCCTCCGTGATCTGAATTTCGGTTTGATTTCTAGGGGGCCGGCGGGGCGGGCGGCAGCGGGATAACGATGTTGAACGGCAACGTGATCGCGGGCTGCGGTGCCGGTGCCGGAGCGGCGGGCGGCGCGGGCTCCTCGGTGGGCGCGATGCCCGGCTCCGGCGTCTTCTGCGGTTCGGCCGGTGCGGGCGCCGGTGCCTCGGCGGGCGCGGGCTGTTCGGCGGGGGTGCACGCGGCCTGTTCGGTGCGCTCACCGGGCTGCGGTGCAACGGCGGCCGGATCCTGCGGTGCCGGATTCTGTTGTACCTCAGCGCCGAACGTCTGCGGTGCGGGCGCGATGGGATTGGGCATCTGCGCGGGCAGCGGCTCGGTCACACATACCTCGGGGGCGGGTGCTACGGGCGCGGGGCAGAAGATGCCGCAGGGGATCGGCGGCAAGCCGGGCAGCGTGATCATCACCTGGGTCGGCGTAGTGACCTTCGGTGTGTTGGGCGGCAATTGGTTCGTCGTCGACGGCGGCGCCGCCGTGACGGGCGTATCGGCGGCGAGCACGTTCGGCGCGACGGTCGGCGCGCTGCCCGGCGGCACGATGTCGGGTGAGATCGACACCTGGCTCGGCGCACCGCCGGTGCGGTAGGCCGCCGACCAGCTGAGCACATTGGCCGCGTACGACATCGAGTTGTTGTAGCGCAGGACGGCACGCAGTTCCTGGGCCGCGTCGCGCAGGTTCAGCCCGCCGGAGCACAGGTACTTGGCCGCGCCGAGCGCGGCGTCGAAGACGTTGTGCGGGTCGGCCGTGCCGTCGCCGTTGCCGTCGGCCGAGTAGTGCGCCCAGGTGCTCGGCAGGAACTGCATGGGCCCGACGGCGCGGACGAAGCCGCCGTCGGCCTCCTTGATGATCTCGTTACCCGGCAGGGTGCCGTCGAGCGCTGGTCCGAAGATGGGTGTGGTCGTCGTGCCCGCGGCGTCGGTTCGCCCGCTGCTGGCGTGCCCGGATTCGATGCGGCCGATGCCCGCCAGCAGGTTCCAGGTGAGCCCGCAGCCGGGCTGGGCGGTCTGCATGGCCAGTTCGGCGTTGCGGTAGGCGGCGAGCACGATCTCGGGGATGCCGAGCGTGCCGCTGCCGGGTGGTAGTGAAATCGATTGCAGTGGCACGGTTCCGGCGAAGGGGGCCAGGCTGTTGGCCGAGGGGCTCAGCGCACGCAGTTTGCGCGGTGCCTCCTGGGTCACCGGCAGCAGGCCGACGATTTCGGACGGATCGCTCTCGGGCTTGTGGTCGGTGGTGCTCTTGTTCGCGGCGAGCAAGGCCTCCGGCGCGCTCGGTGCGGTGCTCGGGTTCGACGAGTGCGCGGCCGAGCCCGACGCGACGAGTCCCGCGACGACAAGGGCCGACATAGTTATCGGAGCAGAGATTCGCATTGCGGCCACACCAACCCTTTACGTCGAAGCAGCGGCGCCGCAGAGTCCCCCCTCCGGCCCGCCCGGAACAACGTGATCCAGGTTACCCATCGGTCAGGTACTTACAGAGCATTTCCGGTTACTCATCTGGAGCACCAGGCGAAACCGGGGGAGAAGACGGCGTTTGACCGGAGGTTTTCTTGCGGGTGCCTTTTCGCTTCGTCTCCGTCCTCGGCGTGCCGTCGAGCATTTCCT
Source organism: Nocardia sp. NPDC050378 (assembly GCF_040655675.1). Classification (NCBI taxonomy): domain Bacteria; kingdom Bacillati; phylum Actinomycetota; class Actinomycetes; order Mycobacteriales; family Nocardiaceae; genus Nocardia; species Nocardia sp. NPDC050378. The sequence goes on along the minus strand of NZ_JBFAKI010000004.1, from coordinate 547,481 downwards.
TGATCTCTTCCAATTCGCGCCGGAGGTAGTCACGGGTGGCGACATCGCCGACGGCCAGGCGAAGAGCCGCCAGCTCACGGGCGAGGAACTCGGTGTCGGCCTTGGTCTGCGCGGCCCGGGTGCGGTCCTCCTCGAGCGAGACCTTGTCGCGATTGTCCTGCCGGTTCTGGGCGAGCAGGATCAGCGGCGCCGCGTAGGCCGCCTGGGTGGAGAAGGCCAGGTTGAGCAGGATGAACGGGTACGGGTCCCAGCGCAGCGCCACCACGAAGACATTGAGCAGGATCCAGACGATGACGATGATGGTCTGGATCGCCAGATAACGCCCGGTGCCGAGGAACCGGGCGACCCGCTCGCTGCTGCGCGCGAACGCCTCGGAGTCCCAGTCGAAACGCAGCCGGGTACCGCCGGGTGTCTCCAGCCGCTGCCTGGCCAGGTTCTTCTCGCTCACGCGTGTCCTTTCGGCTGCTCCGCTGATGCCTCGAGGCGCTGACCTCTCATGCCGGTCTCCCGTCGGTGTCGATCGGTGTCGGCTCGGTCTGTTCGAGCGGTGGGGTCTCCTCCTCGCGCCAGTCCTCCGGCAGCAGATGGTCGAGCACGTCATCGACGGTGACCGCCCCGAGCAGGTGGTTCTCGTCGTCGATCACCGGCCCGCAGACCAGGTTGTAGGTGGCGAAGTAGCGGGTGACGGCCGAGAGCGGCAACTCGGGGGTCAGGGCGGCCAGGTCGGTGTCGACCATGCCGCCCACCAGGTGCGCCGGGGGCTCGCGCAACAGGTGCTGGATGTGCACGCAGCCCAGGTAGCTACCGGTCGGGGTGGCCGTGGGCGGGCGGACTACGAAGACCATCGAGGCAAGGGCCGGGGTGAGGTCGGGATCGCGGACGCGGGCCAGCGCCTCGGCGACAGTGGTCGACGGACTGAGCACGACCGGTTTGGTGGTCATCAGGCCACCCGCGGTGTCGGGGGAGTGGGCGAGCAACCGGCGCACCGGTTCGGACTCCTCCGGGTCCATCAGGGCCAGCAGCGATTCGGCTTCGCTCTCGGGCAGTTCGCCCAGCAGGTCGGCCGCGTCGTCGGGGTCCATCGCCTCGAGCACGTCGGCGGCCCGCCGGACCTCGAGGTGGCCGAGCAGGTCGACCTGGTCGTCGTCGGGCAGCTCCTGCACCACGTCGGCGAGGCGTTCGTCGTCGAGGGCGATCGCCACCTCCACGCGGCGCTTCTCGGGCAGCTCGCGCAACCGGTTGGCGACGTCGGCGGCGCGCAGTCCTTCGAACTGGGCGAGCAGCGCGGTGACATCCTGGCCCGGCCTGCCGACGGCGGCCGGTGTCAGGCCGCTCACCGACGACCAGTCGACCACGTGCACCGTCCGCCTGCGCCCGATCCGCCGGTGCCCGCGCACCGCGATCCGGCCGACCACCCAGTCCCTGGTGCGGGGCTGCTCGATGCCGAGATCGGCGACGAACACGTCGACGTCCTCGAGATCGGGCAGGTCCGGATCGTGCACGTGCACCCGGGTGTCGACGATCTGGGCCAGCGCGAGCAATTCGCCCGCGCGCTGGGCGAACCGGCGCAGGCTCACGGTGCCGGTATTGAGCGTCACCACACCCGGCTCGATCGCGGTGACCCGCAGCATCGGCACGAAAATTCTTCGGCGCGTGGGCAACTCCACGACCAAGCCGTGTACGCGCGGCGGTTGCCGCCCGAACCGGACGGCGACGACCACGTCCCGGACCCGGCCGATAGACTCCCCGTCCGGACCCAGCACTGTCAGGCCGGCGAGCCGGGCGACGTACACCCTGGTGGTTGCCATGACCTCAGGCTAGTAGTAAGGAGCGTGCTCCCATGAAGCCCCGCCGTTCGGTGCTCGCCGTGCCGGGCAGTAGCCAGAAGATGATCCACAAGGCGATGGGACTGCCGGTCGACGAGGTCTTCCTCGATCTGGAGGACGCGGTCGCACCCGAGGCGAAGGTGTCGGCGCGCGCCAATATCGTGGCAGCCCTGCACGAACCGGGCTGGGGCGAGCAGCTGCGGGTGGTCCGGGTCAACGACTGGACGACCGAATGGACCTACGCCGACGTCATCACGGTGGTGGAAGGCGCGGGCCGCGAGCTCGACGCGATCCTGCTGCCCAAGGTCACCGACGCGGGCCAGGTGCGTGCGCTCGATCTGCTGCTGACCCAGCTGGAGAAGGTGTGCGGGCTAGAGGTCGGGCGCATCGGCATCGAACCGCAGCTCGAAAACGCCATGGGGCTGCGCAATATCGACGAGATCGCCACCGCCAGCCCCCGTGTGCAGGCCCTGGTCTTCGGTCCCGCCGATTTCATGGCGAGCCTGAATATGCGCACCCTCGTCGTCGGCGAACAGCCGCCCGGCTACGACACCGGCGATGCCTACCACCACATCCTGATGACCATCCTGCTCACCGCCCGCGCCCACGGCCTGCAAGCCATCGACGGCCCCTACCTGCAGGTTCGCGATGTCGACGGCTTCCGTCGGGCCGCCGCGCGCACCGCCGCGCTCGGCTTCGACGGCAAATGGGTGCTGCACCCGGACCAGATCGACGCCGCCAACGAGATCTTCAGCCCGCGCCAGGAGGACTACGACCGCGCCGAGTTGATTCTCGAGGCCTACGCCTTCCACACCTCGGCCGCCGGTGGTGCTCGTGGCGCGGTGATGCTCGGCAATGAGATGATCGACGAGGCCTCCGCCAAGATGGCACAGGTCATCGCCGAGAAGGGCCGCGCCGCCGGAATGAGCAGGACCACCCGTTTCACTCCGCCACAACCCGGCCAGGAATAGCAGAATGGGACTATGACGAATCCCTTGGGCAACTCGAACCGCGGGCGGCAGGCGTTGCCGACGCCGCCGTCGGGCTGGCCGGTCGGGTCGTATCCGACCTACGCCGAGGCGCAGCGCGCGGTCGATTACCTGGCCGACAATCAGTTCCCGGTGGGGGACGTGACCATCGTCGGTGTCGACCTGATGCAGGTGGAGCGGGTGCTGTACCGGCTCACCTGGGGCAAGGTCATCGGCGGTGGGGTGGTGTCGGGTGCCTGGCTCGGCCTGTTCCTCGGCCTGCTGCTCAGCCTGTTCACCACCACCGGTGGGGCGCTCGGTCCGCTGGTCGTCGGTCTGCTCGGCGGCATCGTGTTCGGTGTCATCACCACGTCCATTCCCTACGCGGCGACCAAGGGGCAGCGCGACTTCGCGTCGACCATGCAGTTGGTCGCCGGTCGCTACGACGTGCTGTGCGACCCGAAGACCGCCGAACGCGCCCGCGACATGCTGGCCCGATTGGCGCTGTGACGCAATGGATGTGGTGAATTCGGTCCGTACCGCGGTGCTGGACCACTACGAGGTCGAGCGCGCCGGTGTGGATTCCGCGTCGGTGACGTTCCTCGGGCTGGAACCGATCGAGATCCTGCGCATCCCCGGTGACGGTGTGGTGCACTACGCGACACTTGGCGGCTCGCGTCATCCGATGGGCGACCCGGCCGACCTGCTCGCCGACCCGGTCCGTGGCCCCCGCGCCGAACTCGTGCTCACCCTGCTGGCCGCTGCCGGGCCGCAGGCGGGTCTGGTTCGGTCACTCGGCGTGCTCGTCGCCACGCCGTCGGTGGAAGGCGTTGTGCTGCAAACCGACGCGCTGCTCGATCTCGGTGAACCGTTGTGGCACAACGGGCCTTTCACCGCGGTGCTGCTCGGCGAGAGCGAGGTGCCCGAGATCGTGCTGCCCGAACCGGCCGAACCGGTGCGCTACCTCAGCGTCACCCCGGTGACCGCCACCGAGGCCGCCTGGGTGCGGGTGCGCGGTGCGCAGGCGTTGCGGGACGCGTGGGCGGAGGCGGGTATCGACGTGCGCGATCCCGGTCGCGGTGCGGTGAACCTCTAGAGCCACTTGTTGCGGCGGAAACTGCGGAACAGCAACGCGCACAGCACCGCCATCAGCGCGACCACCGCCGGATAAGCCCACCGCTGGTGCAGTTCCCACATGTAGTCGAAGTTCATGCCGTACACGCCGGCGATCATGGTCGGCACCGCCGCCATGGCCGCATACGCCGAGATCTTGCGCATATCGGTGTTCTGCTGAACGCTGATCTTGGCGAGCGCGGCGTTGACCAGGCTGCTCAGCGCCTCGTCGAAGTAGGCGATCTGTTCGTTGACGCTGACATGGTGGTCGGCCACATCGCGCATATAGCGCCGGAACTCGGTCGGTACCGGCAGGTCCTGGTTGTTCACCAACCGCTCCAGCGGAACGCCCAGCGGTGACACCGCGCGGCGCAGTTCGACGACCTCGCGTTTGAGCTGGTAGATCGATTCGATGCCCACCTTGGAGTTCGGTGTGAACACCGCCTCCTCCATCTCGTTGACATCTTCCTCGATGGATTCGGTTGTCTCCACATAGGAATCGACCACGTGATCGGCCACGGCGTGCAACACCGAGGGCGGACCCATCCGCAGCTGATCGGGATGACCCTCCAGTCCCCTTCGCACGCCCGACAGGCCGGTGTGTTCGCCGTGGCGAACGGTGATCGCGAAATGCGGGCCGGTGAAGACCATGATGTCGCCGGTCTCCACGATCTCGCTGATGGCGTGCATATCGTGTTCCACGTAGCTGACCGTGCGCATCACCAGGAACAGCGTGTCGTCGTAGCGTTCCAGCTTGGGGCGCTGACGCCCGACCACGGCGTCCTCGACGGCCAGCGGATGCAGCCCGAAGATCTGGGCGATGTCGTTCATCTGCGTCTCGTCGGGATCGTGCAGACCGACCCAGACGAAGCCCGAGTCGGTGCCGCGCGCCTCCGCCAGCGCCTGCTGCGGGGTGAATCGGCCGGGTAACCGCTGGCCGTCGACGTAGACACCGCAGTCGACGATGGCGCGTGCGGTCGGCACCGGCACCCGTGGCCGCGCGGTCGTCGCGGCACGACCCGTCTTGTGAAAGTTCGGCAGTGACGGGAAGGAAGGCACATCCGGATGTTACGGGCAGGTCGACGACCGCACACCGGCCGACACCGCACTGTAAGACTGAGTGTGTGCGCATCGACCTGCATACCCATTCCACCGCCTCCGACGGCACCGACACCCCGGCCGAACTGGTTCGCCACGCCGCCGCGTCCGGGCTCGACGTCGTCGCGATCACCGACCACGACACCACCGGCGGGTGGGCCGAGGCCGAAGCGGCGCGTCCGCCGGGACTCACACTGGTACGCGGGATGGAGATGTCGTGTACGGGCATGGGGGAGGACGGCTTTCCCGTTCCGGTGCACCTGCTGGCCTACCTGTTCGATCCGGCCGATCGCGGTTTCGCCGAGGAACGTGAACGATTGCGGGCCGAGCGCATCGCGCGGGTGCGCGCCATGGCGGAGTTGATGGTGGCCGACGGTCTGCCGATCGATCCCGAGGCCGTGCTTGCCGGTGCCGGACCGGCCGCTGGGCGTCCGCATCTGGCGCGGGCCCTGGTCGCGGCGGGTGTGGTGGCCAGTGTCGACGCCGCGTTCGTCGACCTGCTCGCCCCGCACGGGCCGTACTACGCGGAGAAGGTGGACACACCGTTGCCGCGCGCGGTGCAGCTCATCGCCGACGCGGGCGGGGTGAGCGTGCTCGCCCACGTGCGGGCCCGCAAACGCGGCAGGCTGCTCGCGCTCGACGAGATCAGGAACCTGGCCGGGCTCGGTCTCACCGGCCTCGAGATCGACCATCCCGATCACAGCGACGCCGATCGCGCGGTACTCACCGAGCTGTCCGGCGAGCTCGGCCTGGTGCGCACCGGGTCGTCGGACTACCACGGCAGCAACAAGACCATCGAGATCGGCGCCTGCCGCACCGATCCGGAACAGTTCGAGGCGCTGATCGGCAAGGCGAGCGGGGTTCCGGTGATCTCCTCGTGACGGCGGTCCGGGCGCTGAGCGGTGTGGTGGCGGGCGGTGTGGTCGCGCTGCTGTGTGTGGTCGTCGGTGCCGCGCTGATCGGTGCGCGCCGCGACTTTCCCGGGCCGGGCGGCGAATCCCTGACGTGGCATGTACTGGTGACGGTGGTCGTCGTCGGGGCGCAGATCGTCGCGGATCGGCGGCGCGGGGCGGCGGCTCTGGCCGGGTCGGCCGTCGTGTTCGTGATGTCCGGCGCCCTGCTGTGGACACAGTGGTGGGGATGACAGTCCGCTAATGGTTGCGGAAGGGTGAACTGTGCCCGAATATCTCTCTGTATGGGCAACCTGGAGACGGATGTTCTGATTCTCGGCGGCGGACCCGCCGGACTCTGGGCCGCCGTCTCCGCGGCCGCACACGGGGCGCGGGTGGTGCTGGTCGACAAGGGGCGCTGCGGATCGAGCGGGCCCGGCGTCTACGGCGCGACGACGGTGTGGGACATCCCGCCGGGTCAGGCGCGGGCCGAAGCCGTGGAGCGCGCGCTGGTGCGCGGCGGCGGTCTCGGTGACCCGGCCTGGCTGCACCGCGTCATCGACGAGGCGCACGAGCGGCTGCGGAACTGGTCGGGCAGGCAGGTCACCGACCCGCGACGGATCCGGTTCGACGGTGCGAGTTACCTGCGCCGACTGCGTCGCGGTGCGCTCGAGGCCGGTGTGCGCATCCTCGATTACCACCCCTCCTTGCACCTGCTCGTCGATCGCTCGGGACGGGTGGTCGGTGCCTCGGGGGTGCGGCGGCACAACAACTTTCAGCACTGGACGATTCGTGCGGGCGCCGTGGTCGTGGCCACCGGCGGCTGTGCGTTCGGGTCCGGCGGCGCGGGCACCGAGGTGAACACCGGCGACGGTCTGCTGATGGCGGCGGAGGCCGGTGCCGAGCTGTCGGGCATGGAATTCTCCAGCGCCTACGTCCTGGCCCCGGTGCTCGCCCGGGTGCACCCGCATCGAACGATCGCCAGTGGGCTCGCGGTGCGTTTCGCCACGTTCTACGACGAATCCGGGGCCGAGCTGTCGGGACGCACGTCCGCGGCGCTGGCCGCCATCGCCGACGGCAGGCGGGTCTTCGCCGCGCTCGACGACGTGCCGGAGGCGGTCGGGCACTGGCTGCGCAGGCAAGGCGCGGTCGACGCGGCGGGCCGGGTGCCGGTGCGCGCGGTGCTCGACGGCACCGTGCGCGGCTGCGGCGGGCTGGCCCTCACCGGTGCCGACTGCGCGACCACCGTGCCCGGGCTCTTCGCCGCGGGCGGCGTCGCCGGTCGTGAGCTCGTCGCCGGGGCCGCCGGGTGCTCGGGCGGATTGCGTGGCGCCTGGGCTCTCGCCTCGGGTAGCTGGGCGGGGGAGGGAGCCGCCCGCGCGGCCACCGACTTCCGTGACGATGTCGCACTGCCGCCCGCGCCCGGTGCCGGACTCGGTCCACACGCCCACATCGACCCGCGTTCGGTGATCGGGCTCGTCCAGGAACACACCTTGCCGTTGCGCCGCAGTTTCCGGCGCAGCGCCGACAGCCTCACCGACAGCATCGCCGAACTCGACGCCATGTGGCCCGGCGCCCGGTTCGAGCTCGGCGGCGCCGGTGCCGAGCGGTTGCGCGCCCGCGAGGCCGCCGCGATGCTCGCCGTCGCCCGCTGGGCCGGGCACAGCGCCCTCACCCGCACCGAGAGCCGGGGCATCCACCGGCGCCTCGACCACCCCGGCGTGCTGGCGGAATGGCGGATCAGGTTGCGCTGTGGTGGGCTCGACGAGGTCTGGGTACGCCCGGAGCAGCGGCCCGACCCGCGCGGTGGGGAGCTCACCGCGAACACCACCGTCACGGTGTGACTGTTCACCGGTGACCGCACCGGTGCGGCGAGTTTTCCCTAACTCCACGGCAATTCGACACGGCTACGCTCGACGGATGACGCCCAGCCCCTTGACACGCCGCACCGGTTTGGCAACCGGTCGGCCGGGCTGGCAGAATGGTGCGAATTCCCTTCCCTTGCCACCGCCGGGTTCGGGGATCTTGGAGACCGTCCGCCTCGCGACGCACCGTCGTGGCCGAAGGTCGACCCGTTTGCTCGCCCGGACCACCCGTCCGGCTCCGCTCCGCGGTTCAGTGTCGCGCCCCGCATCCGGTCCGTTCGGAAACGCGGGCGGCCGCGCACCCGATGAGCGTCATGTATCCCGTATTCCAGATAAACCCGGCTTTCAGAAAAACCCGGCGGTAACCGTCCCCCGGTTGAGCCCGACCCGAGCAGGAGTGAAATCGTGTCACCTGTGACTGACGCACCGAATGCCACCGCGGCGCCCCAGGCCGATGACGCAGCCAGCCTCGCTGCTATCACCAACGAGGAGATCTTCGCCGGTCACCTCGGCGGCAAACTGTCGGTCGAGCTCAGCGCGCCGCTCGAGACCCAGCGCGACCTGTCGATCGCCTACACCCCCGGCGTCGCCCAGGTGAGCCGTGCGATCGCCGAGGACCCCGCCCTCACCAAGACCTACACCTGGACCGATCGCCTCGTCGTTGTCGTCAGCGACGGCACCGCCGTGCTCGGCCTCGGCGACATCGGCCCGCGCGCCTCGCTGCCCGTGATGGAGGGCAAGGCTGCGCTGTTCAAGAAGTTCGCGGGCCTCAACTCGATCCCGCTGGTGCTCGACACCACCGATCCCGACGAGATCGTCGAGACCCTGATCCGCCTGCGCCCCAGCTTCGGCGCGGTGAACCTGGAAGACATCTCGGCGCCGCGCTGCTTCGAGATCGAGCGCCGTGTCATCGAGGCGCTGGACTGCCCCGTCATGCACGACGACCAGCACGGCACCGCCATCGTGGTGCTCGCCGCGCTCAAGGGTGCCGCCGCGCAGCAGGGCCGCGACATGTCGGCGCTCAAGGTCGTCGTCTCCGGTGCCGGTGCCGCGGGTGTGGCGTGCGCCAACATCCTGCTGGCCGCGGGCGTTCCCGATGTGGTCGTGCTCGACTCCAAAGGCATCGTGAGCATCGGTCGTGACGGCCTCAACGGCGTGAAGGCCGACCTGGCCGCCCGCAGCAACCCGCGCGGCCTGACCGGTGGTGCCGCCGACGCGCTGGCCGGCGCGGATGTGTTCCTCGGCCTGTCCGCGGGCACCATCCCCGAGGAGCTCATCGCCTCGATGGCCCCCGAGTCGATCGTGTTCGCCATGTCGAACCCCGACCCGGAGATCCACCCGGAGGTGGCCGCCAAGTACGCCGCCATCGTGGCCACCGGCCGCAGCGACTTCCCGAACCAGATCAACAACGTCCTCGCCTTCCCCGGCGTCTTCAAGGGCGCGCTGGACGCGGGTGCTCGCCGCATCACCGAGGGCATGAAGGTCGCCGCCGCCGACGCCATCTTCAACGTCGTCGCCGACGAACTGGCCGTCGACCGCATCATCCCGAGCCCGCTCGACCCGCGCGTGGCTCCCGCCGTCGCCGAGGCCGTGGCGGAGGCCGCGCGCCGCGAGGGTGTCGCCTGATCGGCAACGAACAACCGACGGCGGCCCCGCTCCCCGAGGAGCGGGGCCGCCGTCGTCTTTGCTCGGCGACGACTGAAACGCCTAGGCGATCGGGGTGTCGAGCCCGCGGGCGGTGAGCCAGGCGAGGGCGGCGGCCTTGGGTTCGATCTTGGCGGCGCCGGAGACGGCGGTGTTGAGGGAAATCAATTCCGCGGTGGTGAGTTCGGCCGACACCGCGTCGAGGACCGCGACGGCCTTGTCGGTCTTCTTGGCGGCGTGGAAGAGCGGGACCACATTCTGGGCGGCGAAATTGTTCTGGGGATCGGTGAGGACAACGAGGTCGTTCTGGATGATCGCCGGTGAGGTCGTGTAGATATCGGCGGCGGTGACCCGGCCGTCGGTCAGGGCACGCACGGTCTCCGGTTCGTCGGCGATGGCGACGAAATTCTGGGCGCTGATATCGAGTCCGTAGTTCTTGCGTAAGCCGGGTAGGCCGCCGGGGCGATCGGCGAATTCGGGTTTGGCGGCAAAGGTCGTCTCGGCCGAATGCGGTGCGAGGTCGGCGATGGTGGTGAGGTTCCAGCGCTGCGCGGTCGCCCGGGTGACGACGACCGCGTCGGAATTCTGGCCGGGGGCGGGGGTGGCGATGGCGAGGTCTTTACCCAGCGCGCTGCTCAGCGCGGTATCCACCTCGGCCGGCGTGGTCGCGGTCGCGTCTTTGTTCAGGTACCGCAGCAGGTTTCCGGTGTATTCGGGGACCAGGGAGATGACGCATCGGCGGACGGCGGGCAGATAGGCCTCGCGATTTCCGAAATCGAATTTCGTCGCCACCTTGAAACCGTTGATCCGCAGCACCTCGGTGTAGATGGTCGCCACGGTCTCGGACTCGGGGAAATCGGCCGAGCCGATGATCAATTCGTCGCTGGCGCAATCGCCGTGGGCCATCTGCTGCTCGGAGTCGGCGCACGACGCCACCACCATGGCGGCGGCCAGCGCCACCGCGGCGGCCAGAATCCGGCCCATCCGCACCACCATGCGGTGTGCCGGTCGACATTGTCGGTGTGCAGAGGTTCTCACTGGAGTCCTTCCGGCAAAGGCGGGCAGTGCGCGGTGCGTGCGGCGCGGACGCCGCAGGTACATTCTGGGTGTTCATATTGCCCCGCGTCGCGGCGAATTGCGGGGGTTGACGGCAAAGACAGGAAGTTGGTGTCGGCGGATGATCTCGGGCGCCCTGCGGCGGAGCGCGGCCGTGTTGGTGGCCGCCACCTGCGTTTTCGCTCTCGCGTCCTGTGCCGGTGACGAGCCGGGCCCGGTGGTGAGGGTCGGCGCCGACGGTTCGGCGGAAGCGGTGGTGCTCGCCGAGATCTACGCCCAGGCCCTGGCTCGGACGGGCATGGAAACGTCCGTTGTGAACGAGTCCGCCGCTCCCGTGGCGGATCTGGATGCCGGGCGGATCGCCGTCCTGCCCGCGCGCAACGGCGCCCTGCTCGATCGATGGAACCCGTCGTCCCCCGCTCGCAAGCCCGACGACGTCGGCGCGGCCGTGAATGCGGCACTGCCCCAGGGACTGTCGCTGTCGGACGCCGCCGACGGTACCGACCTGCGCGCGCGATTGCTGGTCACCCGCGAGTCCGCCACTCGCGACAACGTGCGCACGATCGACGCGTTGACGTGTGCGAACGCCACGGCGGGCTTCGTCGAGGTGCCCGGGCTCGCACCCACCGAACCCCCACGCATCGAGGGCTGTTCCTTCGCCGCGACGGTGCGCTATCCGTCCTCGGCGCGACTGTTCGAAGCCTTGCGCACCGGGGAGGTCCAGGTCGCCGTGCTGTCGGGTCCGGTCGCGGCGGCCGAGGATTTCGTGGTCCTCGACGACAAGAATTACGACCTGCGCGCGCAGAACGTCCTCGCGCTGTTCCGCTCGGGCATCTTCGACCGTGCGCGGCTGAAGAAGCTCAATTACGTCGCGGGCGAGCTGACCACCGAGGGTCTGGTCGAGTTGCTCGGGCAGGTCGAGGGTGGGACAGCGCCCGCCGAGGCCGCGCACGGTTGGTTGAACGCGCACGGTCTCTGAGCGAGATCGACTATTGGCACTGAGTCAAAAACGCTAGGGTCGTCACCGACACGGCAACGAGCGATGCCGTCGTGGGTGAAAGGTGTGCCGTGACAGATCCCCAGGTGGACCCGCTGATCGAACGGGTACGTGAGGCTTATGCCGCGGTCACCGACGAGGCGCGCGCCGACAAGGTCGCCAAACAGCACGCCCGCGGCAAGCTGACCGCGCGCGAACGGGTCGCGCTGCTCGCCAACGGCGGCTTCTACGAATTCGGCGCGCTCGCCGGACCCGGGCCCGCCCAGGCCGGTGCCGCGCCGTTGGTCGCGCCCGGTGACGGCGTGGTCACCGGCATCGCCTACGTCGACGGCCGCCCGCTCGCCCTGGCCGCGTTCGACTTCACCGTGCTCGGCGGCAGCAACGGCGCCACCGGCATGGCCAAACTCGACCGCTGCGTGGAACGCGCACTGCTGGACAAGATTCCGCTCGTCATGCTGATGGACGGCGGCGGGCACCGCATGCAGGAGGCGCTCGATTCGCGACTGGCCGCGCCGGGTTCGCGGCTGCTGATGCGGCTGGCCGATCTGTCGGGGTACGTCCCGATCGTGGCGGCCATGATGGGTCCCGGTTTCGGCGCCCCCGCCAACCTCGCCGCCTGTTGTGACTTCGTCACCATCGTGCGGGGGATCGGCACCATCGGGATGTCGTCGGCGCCGCTCGTGCAGGCCGCGACGGGGGAGACCCTGACCAACGACGAGATCGGCGGCGCCGACATCCAGGCCGAACGCGGTGTCGTCGACGTGGTCACCGACGACGAACACGAGGCCATCGACGCCATCCGGCTCTACCTGTTCTACCTCCCGCCGTCGGCCGACGGCACTCCCGTGCTCGGCACGGCTCCCTTCGAACCCGGCGATCGGGCAGGCGAGATCGACGCGCTCGTGCCCGCCTCGTTGCGTGCGGGCTACGACGTGCGCGAGGTGATCGAGGCCCTGGCCGACCGCGACACGCTCTTCGAACTCAAACGCACCAACGCGCCGAATGTGGTGACCGCGTTCGTGCGCCTCGGCGGCCGCCCGGTGGGTGTGGTGGCCAACCAGCCGCTGCACCTGGCCGGTGCGCTCGACAGCGCGGCGTGTGAGAAGGCCGCCCATTTCGTGGCCGTCTGCGACGCGTTCGGCTTGCCGCTGCTGATCCTCATCGACCTGCCCGGTTTCCTGGTCGGTACCGCCGCCGAGGAAACCGGCCTGGTCCGGCGCAGCGCGCGCCTGGGCTACGAACTCGCCAACGCGACGGTGCCCCGCTTCGTCGTCGTCACCCGCAAGGCCTACGGTGCCGCCTACATCGTGATGGGCGGCGGGCGAAGCGTCGACGCGGATCTGTCGCTGGCCTGGCCGACCGCCGAGATCTGCGCCATCCCCATCGACAGCGCCGTCGACGTGGCTTTCCGCGCCGACTACGAATCCGCCCCCGACCCCGCCGAACGCCGCACCCAGCTCATCAAGCTCTTCCAGGCCAATATCGACCCGCTACTGGCCGCCGACGGGTTCGGCATCGACGACGTGGTCCTGCCGTCGCGCACGCGCGCGCTGCTGCTCGAGGCGCTGGGCCGGGTACAGCCCCGCCGCCCCGACCGGGTGCCGGGCAAGCGGCGGACGATCTCACCGATCTAGATCACAGCGGGCCGGGTCCGCGCGGCGCGTAACACGATTCGGCCCGGCTCGGACGCCATACTCGAAAGATGCCGATCAGAGCCGCATCGACCCCGACCCCCTTCCGGCGGGACCGGCGACTATGACCGACTCGCCCGCCCGCGCGCTGACCGCCCCGCTGACCCGCGTCCAGAACTGGGTGGAGTCGACATTGGCCCCCGTGGCGACCGACGACGATCCCGCCGACGTCTCGCACGGCTGGTGGGAGCGGATCCCCGCCGACCTCGCCGTCCTGTTCAACCACGTCGACCACTTCCCGCCCCGCCTCCTCCCCGACCACGACCTGCTCACCCTGTCCGGCGCCCACCGCGTCTGGACGATGTGGCTGGAGATCATCGACGACCAGCGAAACCGGATCCCCGAGTACGCCGCCGCTTACGACCCGGCAACCTTCAGCGCCGAACCCGCGGGTTCACCGAGCGAACTGTTCCTCCCCGAATTCATCCCGTTCGCCGACCTCGACGGCTCCACCCTGTTCCTCGACACCCGCCCCGGCGACCGCTCCGGCTGCATCGGTGAATACAGCGCCACCGGTGCCTCGGAGGGCGAATTGTGGCCGTCGCTCACCCACCTGTTCACCACCCTCGCCGACAGCCTGGAATCCGGCACACCATTCGCCGGCCACCACCCCACCGTCACCGAAGCCACACTGCATTGGCACAGATGATCTAAAGGCGGGTCGGAGTCCAGTGGGATTGGGTGCGGGTGATTTTCAGGACGGTGGTCGACAGGAGGATGCCTGCGGAGATGAAGAGGAGGGCGGCGAGGGTGCGGAGGAGGCTGAAAGTGAACAGGGAGTCGACCTCGGCGTCGCGCAGGGTTTGGATGGTGTCGTGGTCGTCGGAGATGCCGGACGCGGTCAGGACTGTTCCGGCCCAGAAGGTGAGCCAGGCGGCGATCCAGGTGATCCACCAGAGGGGTACGAGTGGGGTGCCGCGCTGCTGGGGGCTCGATGCTTTCGCGATGTCGTGCAGGAACAGGGCCGAGAACCAGAGGGAGACGACGGGGACCACCCAGCCACCCTGTCGAGATTTCCCCACGGTACCGCAGCCTCGACCAGCCAGAAGGGCGTATCCGGGGGCGCACCCGATGCTCGTCGGGCTTCGTGTCGGTGCCCGGGCCTAGGCTCGGCAGTGCGACGATCATGAACGGCCGGATCGTCTCCCGATCAATCCCTTGATAGGACGTATCGATGACCACCGAACGCAATCCGTGGCTGGCGCTGTTCGCGCTGGTGGTCGGGTTCTTCATGATCCTGCTGGACATGACGATCGTCGCTGTCGCCAATCCGGCGATCATGAGCGCGTTCCACACCGACATCACCGATGTCATCTGGGTGACCAGCGCCTACCTGCTCACCTATGCGGTGCCGCTGCTGGTCACCGGCCGATTAGGGGACAGATTCGGGCCGAAGAACATCTACCTGATCGGGTTGGCGGTCTTCACCGGTGCGTCGCTGTGGTGCGGGTTGTCGGGCAGTATCGGGATGCTGATCGCGGCGCGCGCCGCCCAGGGGATCGGTGCCGCGCTGATGACACCGCAGACGATGGCGGTGATCACCCGGACCTTCCCACCGGACCGGCGCGGCGCGGCGATGGGCCTGTGGGGTGCGGTGGCCGGTCTGGCGACGCTGATAGGCCCGATTCTCGGTGGTGTCCTGGTCGACGGGCTCGGCTGGGAATGGATCTTCTTCGTGAACCTGCCGGTGGGTGTCATCGCGTTCGGTCTGGCGATGTGGCTGGTACCCGCCTTGCCGACCAGCGACCACAAGTTCGACTTCGTCGGTGTGCTGCTCAGTGGTATCGGCATGCTCGCCCTGGTGTTCGGTATCCAGGAAGGCAATGCGCAGGATTGGGCGCCGTGGATCTGGGCGTTGATCGCGTTCGGAGTGGTGATGCTCGTGCTGTTCGTCGTGAATCAGGCGCGAAATACCGGCGAACCGCTCGTGCCGTTGAGTTTGTTCGGTGACCGCAATTTCGCCCTGTCGAATCTGGCGATCGCCGCGATGGGCGCCGCCGTCACGTCGATGATGGTGCCCGCCTATTTCTATCTCCAGGGCGTGCGGGAGATGTCGCCGACCATGTCGGCACTGATGTTCGCGCCGATGGCGATCGTCACCGGTATCGCGGCGCCGTTCATCGGCAAATTCGCCGACCGATTACCGCCTCGCCTGATCCCGACCGCGGGCTTCTCACTGTTCGCCGCCTCCATCGTCGGTTTCGCCGTGCTGATGAAGCCGGATTCGTCGATCGTGGCGTTCCTGATCGTGGGCGGTCTCGCCGGTCTGGCCAACGCCTGCATCTGGGCGCCGCTCGCCTCGACCGCCACCCACAACCTGCCGGTCGCCCAGGCCGGCGCGGGCGCCGGTGTCTACAACACCACCCGCCAGGTCGGTTCGGTCCTCGGCAGCGCCGCCATCGGCGCCCTCATCGCCGCCCGCCTCAGCGCCAACGGACTCAGCGGCGACGCCCCGGTCGGCGAGGGCGCGAGCACCGGCCCCCTCCCAGCGCACGTCGTCGACGAATTCAGTACCTCGCTCGCCCAGTCCATGCTGCTGCCCGCCGCGATCCTGCTCGTGGGTGTCCTCGCCTCGGCTCTGTTCGTCGGCCACGCGAAGTCGGCGGCGGCGAAACCGGGAGTCACCGTCACAGCACCAGGTCGCTCAACCGCTTCCAGTCGATCTGGCAGCGGACCGGCGCCTCGATAACGGAATCACCGTCGGCAGGCTGCGATTCCAGGTGCGGGACGTACTGCCCCTGTATATGGTCGAGGACAAAGATCTTGATCATGCTGACGCTGTTGTCCGACACCCACACCAGCCAGTACCAGGGGATTCCGGCCAGGGCGTATTCGGTTTTCTTGTCGGCGCTGTCCACCATTTCGGTGCCGGCCCGCGCGTTATCGATCGTCGGTCGGCGAGTCGGTGTGGAAAGGGGCTGGTCAGCGCCGCCGGTAGGTAGTCTGCGCGGCATGACAGCACGTTCTCTTCGTCGATTCGTGTCTGCAGTGTTCCTGGCAGCCGCGATTCCAGTGGTATCGCCCATCCAGTCCGCTTACGCGGCGCCGTGTTCCGATGTGGAGGTGGTGTTCGCGCGGGGGACCGCGGAGCCGGGTGGGGTGGTCGGGGTGACCGGGATGTCCTTTGTCGAGGCGCTACGGGCCAATGCCGGTGGGCGGTCGGTGGGGGCGTACGGGGTCGACTATCCGGCGAGTAGTGATTTCGCGGATCGGCTGGGCTTCGCGCAGTCGGTGGTGCGCGGGATCGACGATGCGCAGCGGCGGGTGGAGTTCGTCGCGGCGAATTGTCCCGGCACGCGGATCGTGCTCGGCGGGTATTCGCAGGGTGCGGCGCTGGCCGGGTTCGCGACGGGTGCCGGTGTGCCCGAGGGGGTTCCGCCGGAATACGAGCAGTACCTGCCCGAGCCGATGCGGGCCGAGGTGGCCGAGCACGTCGCCGCCGTCGTGCTGTTCGGCAAACCCTCCGAACGGTTCCTGCGTGACGCGGCGGCCCCCGCGCTGTCGATCGGCGCGTCCTACCGGAACAAGACCATCGACCTGTGCATCGACGGCGACAACATCTGCGACGGTTCCCCGCTCGCCTACCCCAATGCCCTGCACACCCTCTACAGCGTCAACGGAATGACCGTCACCGCAGCCCGATTCGCGGCCCAGCGGTTCTGAAACGTATCGAGAACAACGAAAAGGCCGGTTGCGCAAAGCAACCGGCCTTTTCTGATCAGCTACGTCAGCTGTAGATCTTGTCGACCTCACCGGCGTACTGCTTCATGACGACGGCGCGCTTGAGCGACATCTTCGGGGTGAGCTCGCCCGTCTCCTGGGTCCAGTCGACCGGGAGGATACGGATCTTCTTGATGGCCTCGGCCTTGGAGACCTTCTTGTTGGTCTCGTCGACGGCGGCCTGGATCTCGGCGACCAGCGCCTCGTTCTCGATCAGCTTCTCGATCGCGGTGTCGGCGGCGACACCGTTGCGGTCCTTCCAGCCGGGCAGGGCCTCGGGATCGAGGGTGATCAGGGCGCCGATGAACGGCTGACCGTCACCGACAACCATCACCTGGCTGATCAGCGGGTGCGCGCGCAGGGAGTCCTCGAGCACGGCGGGGGAGATGTTCTTGCCGCCCGCGGTGACCAGGATTTCCTTCTTGCGGCCCGTGATGGTGATGAAGCCGTCGGCGTCGATGGCGCCCAGGTCGCCGGTCTTGAACCAGCCGTCCTCGAACGCTTCGGCGCTGGCCTCGTCGTTCTTCCAGTAGCCGCCGAACACGACCGAGCCCTTGAGCAGCAGCTCGCCGTCCTCGGCGATCTTGGCGGCGTGGCCCTGGATCGGGCGACCCACCGAACCGACCCGGATGTGGGTGGGGGTGTTCACGCTGAACGCGGCGGTGGTCTCGGTCAGGCCGTAGCCCTCGTAGATGGTGACGCCGACGCCACGGAAGAAGTGGCCGAGGCGAGCGCCGAGGGGGCCTCCACCGGACACGGCGGCCAGGCACTGCCCACCGAGGGCGGCACGCAGCTTGCTGTAGACCAGCTTGTCGAAGACGAAGTGCTTGAGCTTGAGCAGCAGGTCGGGGCTGCCCTTCTCCAGCGCCTCGCTGTAGGCGATGGCCGTCTCGGCGGCGGCGTCGAAGATCTTGCCCTTGCCGCCGTCGTGCGCCTTCTGCTTGGCCGAGTTGTACACCTTCTCGAACACACGCGGCACCGAGAGGATGAAGTCCGGCTTGAACTCACCGAACTGCTCCACCAGGGTGGTCCAGTCCGAGGAGTGGCGGATGGTCACCTTGGAATCGAAGGCGATCAGCGCCACCGCGCGGGCGAACACGTGCGCCAGCGGCAGGAACAGCAGGGTCTTCTGACCCTCGGTGACGAACGCGCTGAGCTCGATACCACCCGAACGCGACTCGGCCCACAGGTTGGCGTGGGTGAGCTGCACGCCCTTGGGCTTGCCCGTGGTGCCCGAGGTGTAGATCAGGGTGGCGGGCGAGGCCGCGCCGACCTGCTTGCGGCGCTCGTGCACCACGGTGTCGTCGAGGTCGGCACCGCGCTCGGTGAGGGTGTCGACGGCGCCCTTGTCGATCTGCAGGGTCTCGGCGAGCGCGGGCAGCGACGCGGCGTCGATCTCGTCGATCGTGGCCTTGTGCTTGTCGTTCTCGACGACCAGCAGCTTGGTCTCGGAATCCTGCAGGATCCACTTGGCCTGCTCGGCCGCGGAGCTGTCGTAGATCGCGACGGTCACGCCACCGGCGGCCCAGATCGCGAAGTCGAGCAGCGTCCATTCGTAGCGGGTGGCGGCCATGATGGCCACCCGGTCGCCCAGTTCGACGCCGGAGGCGATCAAGCCCTTGGCGACGCCGGTGACGGCCTTCTCGAACTGTGCCGCCGTGACGTCATTCCAGCCGCCGCTGCCGTTCGGGACGTTGAACAACACGACATTCGGCGTCTCCTGCGCGAAGCGGTAGACGTTGTCGGCATTGTTCGCATCGTCCGGGATGGTGTAGGAAGCCGGAACTTCGAACTCTCGCATCAGTGCCCTTCCAGTGGGTTCTACTCGCCAGTAATCTACGACACGTTCGGCCCGGCTGCGATATCGCCGCCCGAAATGCCCGTGACCTGGCTTTATCGTAAGTCGTCAATCGATACAGGCTGGATGGCTTCCCGAAGGAAGTCCGCGAGTTCGCGCAGCGCCAGCGCGGCCTCGGCGACCAGCGCGGCCTGCAGTTGCGCGACGTGCCAAAGGCCGCGGGTTTCGGTGAAACGGACGTGCACACCCGCTCCACGCAGGGCCGAGACGAGCGTGCGGCACTGGTCGTGCAGAAGTTCGCTCACATCGACCTGCACATAGGTGGGTGGCAGGCCGATCAGATTGCCCGACAGCGGGGCGTAACCCGCCGTCGTGGCGTCGCCGTCGCCCAGGTAGTGCGCGGCGCACAGTCGCGACCACGCCCGGTTGATCACCAGGTCACGGTCGCGGCTCGGCGGGTCGGTCGGGTCGACCCACGGTGCGATGAGCCCGAGCGCGGCCGGGGTCATCTTGTGGCGTTCGATCAATCGCTGGGCCAGCGCGAGCGCGAGTCCACCGCCCGCCGAATCGCCTGCCAGACAGATCTGATCCGGCTGGTAGCCGACATTGTTCACCAGATCCAGGAACGCGGCCTCGGCGTCGTCGAGGCCGGCCGGGAACGGGTGCTCGGGCGCGAGCCGGTAGTCCAGCGAGTACACCGCACAGCAACTCTCCAGCGCCAGCCTGGCGACCAGGGAGCGGTGGGTGGCCAGCGAACCGACCACGTAACCGCCACCGTGCAGGTACAGGATCGCGCCCGCCGCGCGCTCCGGCGGGACGGCCCGGGTACGCGAACCCGGGATCGCGATCTCGGCGATCACCCGCTCGGCCGGGCGCCCACCCAGCTGCAATCGCTGCACGACGGCGCCGTCGGGCATGAACTGCAGCCGGGAGGACACGTCGAGCAGGGTGCGCTGCACGGCGACGGGCAGTCGCGCGTGCAGCGTCACCCGGAAGACCGGATCGAGCAGCGCGCGAACCACCGGCAGCGGAATCTTGAACTCGCGCATGGCGTTTTCCTGGATCTCGAGAGGGTCAGTGCGGCATGAAGCGGCCGTTGACAGCGGCCGAGATCCGGTTGTAGCCCGACGCGAGGAAACGCACGCTCACGTCGAGCAGCTTGGCCTCCCAGCCGATCAGCACGCGCGCGTGACCCTTGCGTACACCCTCGGTGATGGTCTGCGCGGCCATCTCCGGGCTGTGGATCGCCAGGTACTTGTCGAACAGCGAGGCGGTGTTGGCGCCGTCGATGCCCTCGGCGTAGGTGGCGTTGCGGGCCACGGCGGTCTTGATGCCGCCGGGGTGCACGCAGGTGACCTGCACGGGCGTCTTCGAGATCTTCATCTCCTGGTACAGCGCCTCGGTGAAGCCGCGCACCGCGAACTTGGCCGAGTTGTACGCCGCCTGGCCCGGCACGGTGACCAGACCGAACAGGCTCGACACGTTGACCACGTGGCCGTCGCCGGACTCGATCAGCATCGGCAGGAATGCCTTGGTGCCGTTGACGACACCCCAGAAGTCCACATCCATGATGCGTTCGATGTCTTTGAACTCGGTCTTCACGACGTCACCGTGGTAGGCGATGCCCGCGTTGTTGTACACCTGGTGCACCACGCCGAAGTGCTGCTTCACCGAGTCGGCGTAGACCAGGAAGGCCTCGCGCTCGGCCACGTTGAGCCGGTCGGACTTCACCTGCGCGCCCAGTGCCTCGCACCGGCGGACGGTCTCGGCCAGGCCCTCGGTGTCGATATCGCTCAGTGCCAGCTTGGCGCCGCGCTTGGCCAGGTTCTCGGCCAGCGCGCGCCCGATGCCGGAACCGGCACCGGTGATCACACAGACCTTGTTCGTGAAGTAAGCGTCTTTGCTCACTGTGCTGCCACCACTTTCAGATCGGCGCCGGGGGCGTCTGCGGTTGTCGTATTGTAGGCGGAAACGTCGAAATGCTTTGTGATCCTGCGGAATTCGAACGTGAAGTCCGGCCACAGGGTGGTGTTGTTGCCGTGCTTGTCGAGGTACCAGCTGGCGCAGCCGCCGGTATTCCAGACCGTCTTGGCGAGCTTGTTCTGCAAGCCGGTGTTGTACTCGCGCAGGACGTCCTCGCGCACCTCGACAGTTTTCAGGCCGAGTTTGTCGATGGTAGCCAGGGCATCGCTGACGTAATTGATCTGCGATTCGATCATGTACACCATCGAGGTGTGTCCCAGGCCCACATTCGGGCCGACCAGGAAGAACATATTCGGGAAGTTCGCGATCGCCGAACCCTTGTAGGCCTGCTGACCGATCTCGTCGAACACCTCCGACAGGGTGCGCCCGTCGCGGCCGACGATGTTGTTGTAGGTCGGCGAATCGGTGACGTGGAAGCCGGTGGCCACGATCAGCGCGTCGATCTCGCGCTCGGTGCCGTCCTTGGTGACGATCGAGCCCGGCTTCACCTCGGCGATGCCGTCGGTGATCACGTCGACGTTGTCGCGATCCAGCGCCGGGTAGTACTCGTTGGAGATCAGCATGCGCTTGCAGCCGATCCGGTAGTTCGGGGTGACCTTCTTGCGCAGTTCGGGGTCGCGGATCTCGAACTGCAGCTTGGCGCGCGAGAGGGCCTCGAAGCCCTTCATCAGCACCGGGAACTTGGCCAGGCCGACGACCTGGGTCTCGCGCGCGGCGTAGATGGCGGCGCGGCTGAGCCGCTGCACGCCCGGAATGTGCTTGAACGCCAGACGTTCGGGCAGCAGGTAGGGACGGTCCATCCGCGGCAGCAGCCAGGGGGCGGTGCGCTGGTAGACGTCGAGGGTGGCGACCTTGTCCGCGATGGCGGGCACGATCTGGATCGCCGAGGCGCCGGTGCCGATGACGGCGACGCGCTTGCCGGTGAGGTCGGCATCGTGGTTCCACTGCGCGGAGTGGAAGATCTCGCCTTCGAACTCGTTGATGCCCTTGATGTCGGGCAGCGCGGGTTCGCAGAGGGCGCCGACCGCGCTGATCACGGTGTCGGCGGTGAATTCGCCCTGGGTCGAGCTGATCTCCCAGCGGCTGGTCTCGTTGTTCCAGTGCACGCGGCGCACGTCGCAGTCGAAGACGTGCCGGTCGAGCACGTCGTAGCGCTGCGCGACGCTCCTGATGTAGGCCTGGATCTCGCCCTGGCGGGAGAACGAGCGGGTCCAGTCCGGGTTCAGCGCGAAGGAGTACGAGTACAGGTGCGAAGGCACGTCGCAGGCTGCGCCCGGATAGGTGTTGTCACGCCAGGTGCCGCCGACCTCACTGCCCCGCTCGAGCACGAGGAAGTCCTCGCGACCCTGCTGGGACAGGCGGATGGCCAGGCCGAGCCCGGCGAACCCGCTGCCGATGATGATGGTCTTCACGTGGCGGGCGCGGTTGTCGACGGCTCGGGGTTCGACAACATTGTCTGTAACCTTGCGACTCATGTAATGCAGACTACGTCGCTATTGAGCCGGAGTCAACAGCTATTGAGCATCGTTCAGTAGTGGCTAGGATGGTCGATGTGAGTAGCAGAAGTTCGGGAGCGACCAAGCGTGTCCGGCTCGGCCCGGAGGAGCGGCGACTGCAGCTGATCCACCTCGGCGCCGAGATGCTGGCCGATCGACCGCTCGAGGACATCTCGGTCGACGACATCGCCAAGCAGGCGGGCATCTCGCGGGGCCTGCTGTTCCACTACTTCGCCTCCAAGCAGGAGTTCCACGAGGCCGTCGCGCGGCACGTGAGCACCGAGTTCTACACCGCCGTGATGCCCGACCGTGAGTTGTCGCTGTTCGACATGCTGCGCGATTCGATCGAACGGTTCGTCGACTACGCCATCGGCCATTCCGCGGCCTACCACTCGGTGCTGCGCGGTCCGGCCAGCCGCACCCCCGACATGACCGGCTACGTCAACGAGACCCGCGGCGCCATCGCCGATCTCATCGTCAGCGAACTGCCGCTGCCGCCCGACGACCCCGACCTGGCGCGGCTCACCCTCGCGATCCGCGGCTGGATCGCGTTCGTGGAGGAGACGATTCTGACCTGGATGGTCGAAAAGCCCATCAGCCGTGAGTCTTTGGTCGACCTACTGGTCGAGTCGCTGCCCGCGCTCGCGCTCAGTCCCGCGTTGATCTCCGCGCTGCGGGGTTGAGGGTCAACCGTTCTCGCGCGGTTTGGCGCGGAAGTGGGCGCGTTCGCCCTGTTTGCCGAACAGGCTGAGGAATTCGACGGGCTGGTTGTCGGCCGCGCCGAACCAATGCGGGACATGGGTGTCGAATTCGGCTGCCTCGCCCGGGGTGAGGACGATATCGTGGTCGCCGAGGATCAGGCGTAGACGGCCGTTGAGAACGTAGAGCCATTCGTAGCCCTCGTGCGTTTGGGGCGTGTCGGGCCGGTCGCGCGCGCCCGGGGGGATGACGATCTTGTAGGCCTGGATACCGCCCGCGCGTTTGGTGAGCGGGAGCATCGTCATGCCGTGCCTGGTCACCGGGCGTAGGTGGATGCGTGGGTCGCCGGTGGGTGGGGCGTCGACGAGTTCGTCGAGGGTGACGCCGTGTGCCTTGGCCAGGGGGAGCAGCAGCTCCAGGGTTGGTTTGCGGTCGCCCGATTCCAGGCGCGACAGGGTGCTCACCGAGATCCCCGTCTCGGTGGACAGGTCGGCGAGCGTGGTCTGGCGCTGTTTGCGCAGGGCGCGCAGACGGGGGCCGACCGAGTCGAGGGTCTGTTCGAGGTCGTCCATGACGATCAGTTTGCCATAGCGGCAAACATGCTTGCCAGTTTTTCGTCCGTTGGTGCACTGTGAATTCCCGAAGGAGGTCGACATGACAGAGCTGAACGAGTCCTACGACGTGGTGGTGATCGGCGGGGGTGCCGCCGGGCTGAACGGTGCGCTGATGCTGGTGCGGCAGCGGCGATCGGTGCTGGTGATCGATGCCGGTGCGCCGCGCAACGCGCCCGCCGACGGGGTGCACGGGCTGCTGGGGCGGGAGGGGATGCCGCCGCTGGAGTTGGTCGCGCTCGGGCGCGAGGAGGTGCGCGGGTACGGCGGTCAGGTGGTCACCGGCGAGGTGGTCGCTGTCGACCGTGTCGGCGAACCCGCCACGGGAACAGAAGATTCCGCCGGAAGCGCCGCGCGTGAATTCCGCGTGGAGTTGGCCGACGGCCGGTCCGTCTTCGCGCGGCGCATCCTCGTCACCACCGGGCTTGCCGACGAATTGCCGCCGATCGCCGGACTCCGCGAACGCTGGGGACACGATGTACTGCACTGCCCGTACTGCCACGGCTGGGAGGTGCGCGATCAGCGGATCGCGGTACTGGCGACCGGTCCGATGGCTGTCCATCAGGCGCTGCTGTTCACCCAGTTGACCGACGACATCGTGTTCCTGTCGCACACGTCGCCGGCGACCGACGAAGACGCGGAAAAACTTGCGGCACGGGGTGTTCGCGTGGTCGACGGTGAGGTGGTCGAGGTGCTCGCCGACGGCGGAAAGCTGAGCGGCGTCCGGCTTGCCGACGGCACCGTCATCGACCGGGACGCGCTGGTCGTCGGCCCCCGCTTCAGCACCCGCGCCACCTTCCTCACCGACCTCGGCCTCACCCCTCAGCCCCACCCGAGCGGAGTCGGCGACCACATCCCCGCCGACCCCACCGGCCGCACCTCGGTCCCCGGCGTATGGATCGCGGGCAACGCCACCGACCCGATGGCACAGGTCGGGGCGGCCGCCGCGGCCGGTGCGATGGCGGGCGCGCAGATCAACGCGGAGCTGGTGACGGCCGACACCGCCGCGGCGGTCGAGCGGATCCGGGCTTCCGAAGCCGCCGCTGTCACTGGATGAGTGCCGGCCCCGGCGCATCGAACGGTGCGCCGGGGCTACTCGTCGGTCGGCCGTTGCCGAACGGGCAGCGGGAGTGGGCTCGCCGCCTGCTCAACGCCCACGTGACCCTCGCGCGAGGGTTTCATCGATGGCGCTGGTCAGCAGCGGGCGTGCGTCGTCGGCGGAGATCTGGCCGACGGTGACGTGGAGGGCCAGGCCGTCGAGAAGGGCCAGCAGGGTGCTGGCTGCCGCGGTCGGCTCGGGGTGGTGGGGGAGCAGGCCTGCGATGTGGTCGCGGAAGCCTCGGCCGTTGGTCGCCAGGGTTTCGGCGATCTGGGGGCGGACCGAGGCGAAGGCCAGGTAGCCGATCAGGGTGCGGGTGTCGGCGGCTGATTCGGCGTCGGTGGGGAGGAGGGCGGTGAGAATCTGGTGCAGGTCGGGGTCGGGGCCCGCGGCGGTGATGCGCTCGCCGATTCTGCCCGCGATGGTGGTGGCCGCGAATTCCATCATCGCGTCCTTGGTGGGGAAGTAGTGCTGCACCTGACCTGCGGAGACGCCTGCTTCGGCGGCGACATGGCGCAGGCTGATCGATTCGAGGCCGTCGCGGGCGAGCAGGCGCATCACGGCGTCGCTGATCTCGGCTCGGCGCGAACTGTGGTCCACCCGTTTCGGCATGCGGCCATTCTTTCACGATGCACTTGTATTGCCATGGTGTGGCTCTTTATAATGCAGTTGCATTGCAAAAGGAGGTCGCCATGCGCCCTGTCCTGCGGCTCGTACGCCGTTTCTTCCGGTTCGAAATCGATCTGTGGGTGAGTCTGGCCCGCGCGATCATCCGCAAGCCCGACACCGCGGGCGGCACCCCGATTCGGTACGCGGGCGCCATGGCGGCCATCCTCTGGGCATTCGTGGTGGTCAGCGCCGTGGAGATTCCCGCCGTGCACCTCATCATTCCGTGGGCACCGGTCCGCCTCGCCGCACTGGCACTTGGCCTCTGGGGACTGCTGTGGATGCTCGGCCTGCTGGCCGCCCACCACGTGTACCCGCACGTCCTCGCCCCCGACCACCTACGCGTGCGCTACCTGCGCCGCACAGAACTCGCGATCCCCCTCTCCGCCGTGCGCGCCGTCCGCCCCGACCTGCGCGGCTATGACGAATCGAAGTCGTTGCACCGCACAGCAAATGGAACCATCGCCCTCCCGGTCGGCAGCTCCACCAACATCCGCCTGGAACTGGCCGCGCCCCACACCTTCTCCACACCACAGGGCGACCTGACCTCATCGACCATCGCCTTCTGGGCCGACGACCCACAGACCGCGATCGGCGCGATCAAAGCAGCACTCCTGACACAGCACTCCGAAGCCTGATCACTCCGGTATCGGCGCATCGTCGGGGAATCGTCGCACCACCTCGATACTGCCGACGATATTGCGGTTGAGCTCGGCGAGATCGCGCAGTACCGTCGCCAATTCCGCTCTGTCCACGTTTCCATGGTGCCGCAGGTCGGTGGCGGCGGGGTGGTACCGCGAATCCCATTCCGCTGTGCGGCACGGCATATCCGACAGATCTATACGCAACCGTATAAGCGACCGTATCCTCGTTGTTATACGCATCCGTATAATTGGTAGGAGTTCGCGATGGGGCAACACGACATGCCTGGCACGATCAAATGGGCGGGCTGGATTCTCGCCGTCATCGGCACCGGGCACCTCGGCCTCGGACTGCTGGTCAGCTCATCCTCCTTCGACGAGTGGTTGACCCTCGAACTCTGGGGCCACTGGTGGGAGGACACTCCCGCGGCCAACAGCTTCTGGGCCAACCCCGCCGGCTTCGGCTGGCCGCTGCTGCTCGTCGGTTCGCTCATCGTGTGGATGGACCGGCGCGGCATCGTCCCACCCGAATTCCTCGCGTGGGCGGTGCTCGGCTGGGGTGTGGTGTGCGCCGTCGTCGTGGAGCCGACGCCCGCTCCGGTGGTGGTGATCGCGGCGATTCTGCTGCTGCGCGGCATCCGTGTCGCCGGTGCGCAGGTCGCTGCACCTGCTCTCGCTCGATAGGACGTGGTACCGCCCGTCCTATGCCTCTCCGGCACTGGAGCGTGGCTCGCTGTGGCGTGAATCTGGATGCATGACACCGACAATCGCCCTGGTGACCGGGGCAAACAAAGGACTCGGCCGCGAGACGGTTCGCCGGCTGGCGGGCAGGGGCTGGCAGGTGTTCCTCGCCGCCCGCGACACCGGGCGCGGTACGGCGGCGGCCGCCGAACTCGCCGGCACCGGTCTCGACGTCGGGTTCGTCGCGCTGGATGTGACTTCCGACGATTCCGTCATGGCCGCGGCGGACAGGGTGAAATCCGAAGCGGGCCACCTCGACGTCCTGATCAACAACGCCGCCATCGGCGGCCCACGCATAGCGCCGAGCGAGACCAGGCCCGAAAACCTGCGTGAGGTGTTCGAAACCAACGTATTCGGCCCGATCCGGGTGACCAACGCGTTTCTGCCGCTGCTGCACCTGTCCGCCCATCCACGCATCGTGATGGTCTCCAGCGGCGTCGGCTCGATCGCCACCCGCACCGACCCGAAATGGGCTGGTCTGCTGCCGCCCGCACTCGGCTACCCGAGCACCAAGGCGGCGCTGAACATGCTCACCGTCATGTACGCGAGCGAACTCGGAACCATGAAGGTCAATGCCGTCGATCCCGGCTACACCGCGACCGACCTCAACGGGCACAGTGGGTTCCAGACCGTCACCGAGGGCACCGATGCGATCGTGGCCATGGCGACGATCGGCCCCGACGGACCCACCGGGACCTTCGTCGACCGCACCGGCACCGCGCCGTGGTGAAACTCGGCGCCGTGCTCACGGCCGCGCTGCTGGCGGTCGCCGCCTATCTGATGACAACGGAGGACGCAGTGGCAGAACAGAAATCCGACACCGTGCTCTCGATCGGCCTGCACCCCAGCGCCGTCGACTACAGCCGCTACCCGCAGATCGACGAAGCCGCACTCACCGCGCGTATCGCGGCGGGCGAGACGGCCCTGCGCGAGGCAGGCTTCGGCATCGTCACCTGCCAGGTCCCGGCCGACCCCGACGCCGCCGAGGCGGCGCTGCGCGACTGCGCGACCGGTGGGCGGTTCGGCGTCGCGATGATCGGCGCCGGGGTGCGGATGGCGCCCGAGCACACCTTGCTGTTCGAACGTCTGATCAATGTCGCGACCGAGATCGCGCCGGGAATCCGGTTCTGCTTCAACACTTCTCCGGAGACGACCATCGACGCGCTGCGCCGCGGGTTGCAAGCCCGCTGACTATCGGCAGTCGAGACGCGCGCCCGCCGGGAATCGGATCCGCTGAGCTCCGGCCGTGGGAAAGCCGTCCTACTTGTGGCCGCCGCCGTGGTCGTGGCCGCCGCAGGTGTCGGTGCGTCGACCATCCGTAGCCGCTTGGCCCGCACCGTGACCTTCCAGCGCCGCGAACGGGCCGCATTCGTGCGGGGCGATCCACACGTGCACCATCGGATCGCCGGCGCCGGGGTTGATCGAGTTCGGCGGGCAGTTGCCCAGCTCGTCGGTCACGCCTGCGACCTGGGGGCCGTTGTCGCCTGCCTTCCAGCACAGGTTGTCGTGCACGTGCCACTGCATCAGCGGGCCCGCGTACTCGGTGAGGGCCGGGTCGTCGATCTTCTTGCCCTTGGCCATGTACATGGCCGACACCAGGGTGCGGTTCTGGCCGTCGACCCGGTAGACCAGCGACTCCGGTCGCGTGGGGTCGAGGAAGCTGTCGTCGCGGATGTAGCCGGTGTTGATCCAGTGTTCGTAGCCGGTGGCGGCATCGCCGATCGAGCGGAAGCCGAGTGCGCCGATGGTGGTGACGTCGGCGAAGGCGGGCAGTTTCGCGAGGGTGTTCTGGATCAGGGCAGTCGCGCGCTGCTCCTGTTCGGCGGTGACGCCCGGGACGCCGGAGATATCGATCGGCTTGCCGGGGTCGAACGCCCGGGGCCAGGAGTCGCCGTGGTCCTCGCCCGCCGCGTGCGCATGATCGTCGCCGTCGCCGTGACTGTGTACATGCCCGACACCGTTGAGCATGGCCGCCAGTGCCAGCACACCGACGGCGGCGGCCGCGAACCCGGACCGCATGGGCGGCAGGGTAGCGCCGGGCCGCACCAGTACGATGGCCGCACCGAGGACAGCGAGCGCACCGAGCGCGGCGCAGACGGTATCGGCGACGCCCGGCGCCTCCGCGGTCAGCCCGGTGACCCACGAGATATCGGCGAAACGGGTGAACGCCCACACCGCAACCGCGAACGCGTTCACCGCGGCCAGCGCGGACACGACGATCTTGCGATCACTCAGCAGCACCGCCACCCCGGCGGCACACTGCATCGCCGCGAGCACGACCATCAGCCGGGCCAGTGTGGCGTGCTCGGTGTGCATTCCGGCGGCCAGGAAGTGCACCGCCCCGGCCCCGACCGACGCGCTCCCGCCGAGCAGCAGAAATCCGTTGCGTCCGCTCACCTGTTGTCTCCTGTCCGATAGTTCGCAGCGGACACTACTGCGCAACAGTGAGCACGGAATGCCGCTTGCCTGAGAGAACTCTGTGACCCAGGTCTCGATCGCCGTTGTCACATCGAGACCATTACGGTGGTTAACGATCTCCGGGCGGGTCGCGAATTTCGAGACATGAGTCTGAAAAGTAAGCAAGGTCAACGGGTTTCGGTTCGGGTCGGGGTGGCCGCCGCAGCGGCCGTTACCGCGCTCGTCGGGTTCAGTGGTCCGGCGGCGGCGTTGCCGTCGGATCAGGTCGTCCAGTTCGTCCCAACCCTTGTCAGGGTGCCGGGCGGCTGTTCGGCCATCGTCAACGCGGAAACCGTGCCCCAGCCACAGGCCGGGCACCTCGGTGTTCGCGTGAAAATCATTCAGGACGGGCAGAACTGCCAGCCGTACCGGATCTCGGTGCGGTGGAAGAACCTCGACACCGGTCGGGAGAACGGCCAGTCGCACCGGGTCGACGCCAACGGTGTCATCGAACAGGCGCCCGACGGCGTGATCACCGGTTTCGGCATGGGCCCCGGCCCCGGCCGCGTCGAGGCGAAGATCGTCGCCACCACCGACACCTACCCGCAACACCATGACCTGGAACAGCTTTCGGGCCAGGCCTGGATCACCCTCAACGCGTAGAACGGACAGCGGCAGGGGCGGAGCCGACCGGGTCCGCCCCTGCCGCCGCGTGTTCCGCCGGAGCGAGACGGTTGCCCGGCCGCGCGGCTGCCCTTACATTCATCCGTGCTCGGGTGGTCCCATGGTTCCGCTCAGGGCATCGGCGGGCGAAGCGGAGGTGGGGCGCAGTGGCGGTGGAGTCCGGGACGGTGTTCGCCGGATACGTGATCGAACGGCTGCTCGGCGCGGGCGGGATGGGGTCGGTGTATCTCGCGGAGCATCCGCGGCTGCGTCGGCGGGTCGCTCTGAAGGTGCTCGGTGACGGGATATCCACCGATGCCAAGGCGCGCAACGCGTTCGAACGTGAGGCAACGCTGGCTGCGCGACTCGAACACCCCAATATCGTGCCCGTGTACGACCGCAGCGGTTCCCATGACCCGGTGCTGTGGTTGTCGATGAAATACGTCGACGGTGGCGACGCGATCGGTCTGTTGCACGCGAATCCCACCGGCCTGGCACCGGAGCGCGCCCTGCGGCTGATCCAAGGTGCCGCCGCCGGACTGGATTTCGCGCACGCGCACGGGGTGCTGCACCGGGACGTGAAACCGGCCAACCTGCTGATCGAACGCGACCCGGAGGGGCGGGAAACCGCGCTGCTCACCGACTTCGGCATTGCCCGCAGCCTCGACGACACGGTGACGCTGTCGGCGATGGCCGCCACCTTCGCCTACGCCGCGCCCGAACGATTCCACGGGCACATGGTGGATCATCGCGCCGACATCTACTCCCTCGGCTGCACGCTGTATCAGCTACTCACCGGCCGGACGCCGTTTCCACGTGGTGACCAGGCGGCGGTGATCGCCGCGCATCTGGGCGCGGCACCGCCCCGGCCCACCGAGCTACGACCGGAGCTGCCGCGAGCCATCGACGCGGTCGTGGCGACCGCGATGGCGAAACGGCCGCAGGACCGATTTGCCCGCTGCGCCGACCTCGCCGCGGCGGCGAGCAGAGCGTTCGACACCGGGGCGCCGGTCCGCACGCCTTCCCCGAGCCCGTCGCCGACCGATCCGGTCACGGCCGGTGTTCCGGCCGCCCGGCCAGGTCGACGGCGGACCCGCGCCGCGCGAACGCTCCTGCCCTCGGTGCTCACCGCGGTGCTGACGACCGCCACGGTCGCGTTGCTCGTCGTCATGACGACCACCGACCTGTTCCGTGGCCGGCCGACCCGGGTCTACACCACACAGAGTGTCGCGAACGCCTGTGACCTGCTCGATCTGCCCGCGCTCGAACAGCTCGGTGGGGCGCCGCCCGATTCGCCCATCCATTCCGAATCCGTTGACTCCGAGCCATATTCGTCCCACCACTGCTCGGTCTCCTACCGCGGTGTGGCAGCCACTGTGCTTGCCAAGGTCGTGAACGATGGACACGGCGCCGAGGCCTTCTTCCGCGACGACTTGGAGTTGGTTCGTCTGGGCGCGGCCGACACGATCCGGGCGGACCACCGGCTCGAGCTCGCTGACGACTCCTATCTCTACGTGCGCCGACTGCCGTACATGTACGGCCCGACCTGCGAGCTCGGCCTCTTCGACGACAACGTGGTCGTCGCCGTGACGTTGAGCACGCCCGCGGCGTCGACGGTGGACGATTCGGAGATGGTGACGGCCTGTGAGCATCAAGGCCGAATACTCTGGGAGCGCCTCGTATGACGCCACGACGACGGTTCTCGCTGCCATGGACGGCTGCGGCGGTGTCGGCCTGCTCGCTCGTGGTGGTCACCGTGATCGCCGCCGCGATGTGGCTGGGGCGCGAGGACGGGGCGGCGGACTCGCGGTGGACGCCGGGCATACCGATCGACACCCCGACCTCGCGCAAGTACCGCGAGCTGGAGCAAGGCAATCACTGCGAGCTGATGGATCTGGCCGAACTGACGCGTCGCGGCAGCGCCGGGTGGCAGCAGAAACATCAGGAGCCCATCGGGTCGACCGGCTACTGCTCCGGCGCTTTCGGTGACCTCACCGTGTCGCTGAGCCTCGATGTCACGCGGGCGGGAGGCGACCGGCGACGGGAGCACGACAGGTTCAAACATCTTGTCGGAGACCGTCTCTCGGATCCGAATACGAGCTTCGAATATCTGGCCGGGCTCGGCGAGGACGCCTTCGTTCAGGAGGAGGCCAACTGGGCCGGGCGTCCGGTGACAAAAGTGCGGATCGGCGTGCTCGACGAGAACCTGCGCGTGGACACCACACTGACGATCGATGGCAACCGGATCAGCCGCGCCGAGCTGCGACAGCTGACCGAACACCACGTTCGCGTGGTGATGCGCAACCTGCGGGCCTGACAACGGCGAACGCCGGGCGGATCGTGATGATCCACCCGGCGTTCGCCGTTGTGCGGGAAGAGATTACGCGGTCGGCTCGAAGGCCTCGGCGATGATCTCGGCCTGCTCCACGGCGTGGACCTTGGAGGAACCCGAGGACGGGGCCGACATGGCGCGCCGCGAGATGCGGCGCAGTTTGCCCAGGCGGTCGGGGAGGACCTCGGGGAGGTTCAGGCCGAAGAAGGGCCAGGCGCCCTGGTTGGCCGGTTCCTCCTGGACCCAGGCGATGTCGGTCGCGTTGGGGTACTTGGCCAGGGCCTCGTTGAGGCGGTACGTCGGGATCGGGTAGAGCTGTTCGATCCGGACGATGGCCACGTCCTCACGCTTGTGCTTGGCCTTCTCCGCGGCGAGCTCGTAGTAGAGCTTGCCCGAGGTCAGCAGGATGCGCTTGACCTTGCCGGTGTCGCCGACGCCCGATTCGTAGGTGGGCTCGTCGAACACCGAACGGAACTTCGACTCGGTGAAGTCCTTGATGTCGGACACCACGGCCTTGTTGCGCAGCATCGACTTCGGGGTGAAGACGATCAGCGGACGACGGATGCCGTCGAGGGCGTGGCGGCGCAGCAGGTGGAAGTAGTTCGCCGGGGTGGACGGCACCGCGACGGTCATCGAACCCTCGGCGCACAGCTGCAGGAACCGCTCGATACGGCCCGAGGTGTGGTCGGGACCCTGGCCCTCGTGACCGTGCGGCAGCAGCAGCACCACATCGGAGAGCTGACCCCACTTGGCCTCACCGGAGGAGATGAACTCGTCGATGATCGACTGCGCGCCGTTGACGAAGTCACCGAACTGCGCCTCCCACAACACCAGTGCGTTGGGGTTGCCCAGCGAGTAGCCGTATTCGAAACCGACAGCGGCGAATTCGCTCAGCGCCGAGTCGTGCACCGCGAACCAGCCCGGGTTCTCCGAACCGATGTTGTGCAGCGGGGTGTACTCCTGCGCGTTGATCCGGTCGATGATGACCGCGTGGCGCTGGGTGAACGTGCCGCGACGCGAATCCTGACCGGTCAGGCGCACATCGTGACCCTCATCGATCAGCGTGCCGAAGGCCAGCAGCTCGGCGAAGGCCCAGTCGACCTTGCCCTCGTAGGCCATCTCACGACGCTTCTCCAGCACCGGCTTCACGCGCGGGTGCACGTTGAAACCGTCCGGCGGGGTGTTGAACGCGTCGCCGATGCGCTGCAGCACCGACTTGTCGACCGCGGTCTGCACGGTCGCGGGGACCTTCTGGTCGTCCTCGACGGACTCCGACGGCTCCGGAACGTATTTCTCCAGCTCGCGGACCTCGTTGAACACGCGCTCGAGCTGACCCTGGTAGTCGCGCAGCGCGTCCTCGGCCTCCTTCATGGAGATGTCGCCACGACCGATCAGCGATTCGGTGTAGGCCTTGCGCACCGAACGCTTGGTGTCGATGACGTCGTACATCTCCGGCTGGGTCATCGAGGGGTCGTCGCCCTCGTTGTGCCCGCGGCGGCGGTAGCAGACGAGGTCGATGACGACGTCCT
The DNA here is from genome assembly GCF_040655675.1 of Nocardia sp. NPDC050378. Lineage (NCBI taxonomy): Bacteria > Bacillati > Actinomycetota > Actinomycetes > Mycobacteriales > Nocardiaceae > Nocardia > Nocardia sp. NPDC050378. Next base: position 513,958 of record NZ_JBFAKI010000004.1, on the reverse strand, counting down.
TGCGGAACTTCTGCCGGAAGTCGACCGCCAGGCGCGCGACCCAGTCGCAGGCCTCGGGGTCGTCACCGTTGACGTGGAAGATCGGCGCGCCGATGAACTTCGCGATGTCGGTGGAGTACTCGGTGGAGCGGCTGTTCTCCGGCGCGGTGGTGAAGCCGATCTGGTTGTTCACCACGATGTGGATGGTGCCGCCCACACGGTAACCGCGCAGACCCGACAGGTTCAGCGTCTCGGCGACCACGCCCTGACCGGCGAACGCGGCGTCACCGTGCAGCATCAGCGGCATCACCGAGAAGCCCTCGGGGCCGTCGCCCTTGTTCAGCAGGTCCTGCTTGGCGCGCACGAGGCCCTCGAGGACGGGGTCGACCGCCTCCAGGTGCGAGGGGTTCGCGGTGAGCGACACCTCGATCTCGTTGTCGCCGAACATCTGCAGGTACTGGCCGTGCGCACCGAGGTGGTACTTCACGTCGCCCGAGCCGTGGGTGGCGGCCGGGTTCATGTTGCCCTCGAACTCGGTGAAGATCTTCGAGTACGGCTTGCCGACGATGTTGGCCAGCACGTTGAGGCGGCCACGGTGCGGCATGCCGATGACGACCTCGTCGAGCCCGTGCTCGGCGCACTGGTCGATGGTGGCGTCCATCATCGGGATGACGGCTTCGGCGCCCTCGAGCGAGAACCGCTTCTGACCGACGTACTTGGTCTGCAGGAAGGTCTCGAACGCCTCCGCGGCGTTGAGCCGGTTCAAGATGTACTTCTGCTGGGCGACCGTCGGCTTGACGTGCTTCTGCTCGACCCGGTCCTGGATCCACTTCAGCTGGTCGGTCTCGAGGATGTGGGTGTACTCCACACCGACGTGGCGGCAGTAGGCGTCGCGCAGGATCGACAGCACGTCGCGCAGCTTCATCCGCTCCTGGCCGTGGAAACCGCCCACGTCGAAGGTGCGGTCCAGGTCCCACAGGGTCAGGCCGTGCGAGGTGACGTCGAGGTCCGGGTGGCTGCGGAACTTGTCTTTGACCAGGCGCAGCGGGTCGGTGTCGGCCATCAGGTGACCGCGGTTGCGGTAGGCCGCGATCAGCTCGAGCACCCGGGCGCTCTTGTCGACGCCGCGCTCGCTGATGTCCTTGCGCCAGCGGATCGGCTCGTACGGCACGCCGAGGCCGTGGAAGATCTCGTCGTAGAACTCGTCGGAGATCAGCAGGTTGTGGATGGTGCGCAGGAAGTCGCCGGACTCGGCGCCCTGGATGATGCGGTGATCGTAGGTGGAGGTCAGCGTCATCAGCTTGCCGACGCCGATCTCGGCCAGGCGCTCGTCGCTCATGCCCTGGAACTCGGCCGGGTACTCCATCGCACCGGCGCCGATGATCGCGCCCTGGCCCGGCATGAGGCGAGGCACCGAGTGGACGGTGCCGATGGTGCCGGGGTTGGTCAGCGAGATGGTGACGCCCGAGAAGTCCTCGGCGCCGAGCTTGCCCTCGCGGGCGCGGCGCACGATGTCCTCGTAGGCCGCGTGGAACTGACCGAAGCTCATGTCCTCGGTGCCCTTGATGGCGGCCACGACGAGCGTGCGGTTGCCGTCCTTGCCGACGAGGTCGATGGCCAGGCCGAGGTTGGTGTGCGCGGGGGTGACCGCGTTCGGCTTGCCGTCGATCTCGGCGAAGTGCCGGTTCAGGTTCGGGAACGACTTGACGGCCTGCACGATCGCGTAACCCAGCAGGTGGGTGAACGAGATCTTGCCGCCTCGGGTGCGTGCCAGGTGGTTGTTGATCACGAGGCGGTTGTCGATCATCAGCTTGGCCGGGATCGCGCGCACCGACGTGGCGGTGGGGATGGTGAGCGAGGCCGACATGTTCTTGGCGATGGCCGCGGCGGGACCGCGCAGCACCTTCGACTCGTCGGTGCCGGTGCTCGTCTTGGCGGCCGCGGTGGCCGGAGCGTTCGACACCGGGGCGGGCGTGGTCTGCGGTGCGCGCACGTTCTCCCGCTTCGGAGCCGGAGCCGGAGTCGGAGCCTTGGCGGCGGCCGGAGCCGGGGCGGGCTTCGGTGCCGTCGCGACGGCGGTCTTGGGGGCCTGTGGTGCGGCCTTCGGAGCCTGCTGCGGGGCCGCTTGCGCGGTAGCGGCGGGAGCCTGCTCGTTAGCGGAGTCGGTGGCCTCCGGGGTGTAGTCGGCGAGGAACTCGTGCCAACTCGCGTCGACCGAGGACGGGTCCTGTTTGAACTTCTGATACATCTCGTCGACTAGCCACTGGTTCTGTCCGAACTGGGAAGTTGAGCTGCTCACAGCTGGTGTTCGCCTCATTTCGTTCTTCGCGCTGCGACGTTTGTGACGTGCCCGGCAGGGGTATCAGCGGATGGCTGCCGATGCGCCCTCACCGAGCATATGCCCCGTGGCATGTCGGCGTAGCTAGTGGCCCGAGACTATTCGCTCCTCGTGCAGACCCGCCGACCAGAGTCGGGCGTAACTCCCGCCTCGGGCGAGCAGTTCCCGGTGGCTACCGAATTCGACGATACGTCCTTGTTCGACCACGCCGACGAGGTCGGCGCGGGCCGCGGTGGCCAGCCGGTGGGCGACCACGACTGTCGTGCGGCCCCGAGCCAGCGAACGGCTCGCTACCAGCACCGATGCCTCGGTCTCCGGGTCGAGGGTCGAGGTGGCCTCGTCGAGCAGCAGCAGGTCGGGGTCGACGAGGTCGGCGCGGGCGAGGGCGACGAGCTGACGTTGTCCGGCGGATAACCCGCGCCCCCTTTCGCCGACCGGTTGGTTCATTTTTCGGGGTAATCCGGCGATCATTTCGGCCGCACCGACGTTGCTCGCCGCCTGTGCGATGTCCACCGATGTGGCGAAAGGTTGCCCGAATGCAATGTTGCTCGCCACGTCACCGCTGAACAGGTGAGCTTCCTGAGGCACAATTCCCAGCCGCGAGCGGTACTCGGTGAGCACAAATTTACGTAAGTCCACGCCGTCGACCCGAATCTCGCCCGCCGACGGCTCGCCGGGCAGATCGTAGAGCCGGGCCAGCAGTTTCACGATCGTCGATTTCCCCGCGCCGGTCGGCCCGACGAGCGCGAGGGTGCGCCCGGCCGGGAGGGTGAAGGACACGCCGTCCAGCGCCGGGAAGTTCGCTCCTGGATAGCGGAAGTGGACATCGTCGAAGACGACCTCGCCGCGCAACCGATCGATGTGCACCGCGTCGGGCGGGTCGGCCGCGATGGACGACTGCGTGCGCAGCAGATCACCGATGCGGCGCAGCCCGACCCTGGCCTGCTGGTAACCGTCGAACACCTGCGACAGTTCCTGGATCGGGCTGAACAGCAGGCCGAGGTAGAGGACGAAGGCGACGAGCGTGCCCGTGGTCGTTCGTCCGTCGGCCACCGCGTTGGCGCCGAGATAGACGACGACCGCCAGGGCGAGGTCGGCCCAGGCCAGGCCGAAGGAGAAGTAGCAGGCGATCGCGCGCTGAGCGCGGATGCGCGCCTCGCGGTAACGATGGGAGTACTCGGCGAAGCGGCGCGCGGCCACCGGCTCGTTGCGAGCGGCCTGCACGGCCCGCAGGCCGGCGATGTTCTCCTGGAAGTCGGCGTTCACGGCGGAGACCCGTTCGCGCGAGACGGTGTAGGCGGCGGTCGAGACGCGCCGGAACAGCAGGGTCGCGATGAGCATGGGCGGCACGGTGGCGAGCACGACCAGGGCGAGCCCCGCGTCGATGACCACCAGGCCGACCGCCACGCCGATCAGGGTGATGACCGCGACCAGGCCGGTGGCGACACCGGTCTGCAGGAAGGTCGACAGGGCGTCGACGTCGGTGGTCATCCTCGTCATGATCCGGCCGGACAGTTCGCGCTCGTAGAAGTCGAGGCCCAGTCGCTGCAACTGGGCGTAGCTGCGCACCCGGAGCCCGAACAGCACCCGTTCGCCGGTGCGCGCGGTGAGCACCGTGACGGCAGCGCCGACGATCAGGCTCGCCAGCACCAGCCCGATCCCGATCACCGCCGACACCGCGAGCGCCGAGCTCTGCCCGCCGGTGACTCCGGTGTCGATGGCGTAGCGGACCAGCGGCGGGAAGGCGATGCCGATCATGGCGTCGGCGATCAGCAGCAGTACTACCAGCCCGACCAGCTTGCGGACCGGTCGAAGCAGGACGCGCAGACCGAAGTCGGGTTGGGGGGCGCGCAGGTCGCCGGGCAGGTCGGGTCGTTCGGTGGCCGGGGGTAGCGCGTCGACGGCCGCGCGTAGTTCCGGGGTCTCGCTGAGGTCGGCGGCCGCCATCGAACGTGGCCGATCACCGACGACAGGCCGCTTGTCGAGGCGCACGGTCGGCACGACCGAGCCGGTGGGCGCGGGCAGCCGGATGACGCGATCGGCCTGGGCCAGGGTCGACTCGCGGTGGGCCAGGATCAGTGTGGTGCGCCCGCCCGGGTCGGGCAGCCGCCGGAAGATCTCCGCCTCGGTCACGGCGTCGACGGCGGAGGTGGCGTCGTCGAGGACGAGCACGCGCGGTCGGGTGAGCAGCGCGCGGGCCAGCGCGATCCGCTGGCGTTGCCCACCCGAGAGGGTGAGGCCGCGTTCGCCGATGACGGTGTCGTACCCGTCGGGCAGCTCGGCGATGAACTCGTCGGCGACGGCCGCGGTGGCCGCCGCCCGGATCTCGGCGTCGGTGGCCTCCGGGCGGCCGAGGGCGATATTGGCCGCGATGGTGTCGGAGAACAGGAACGGGTCGTCGAAGACCACGCCGAGCGCGCCGCGCAGCTCCTCGGCGCGCAGGTCGGCCAGGTCCACCCGGGTGCCGTCGGTGCCGACGAGGCTGATGGTGCCCGCGTCGGGGGCGTAGAAGCGGGGCAGCAGCAGCGACAGCGTCGACTTGCCGGATCCGGCGGGGCCGATGATCGCGACGGTCTCACCGGGCCGGATCGTGAGGTCGAGTTCCGAGAGCACCGGCTCGTCTGCGGTGAAACCGAAACCGACACCCTGGAATTCGATGCCGAGCGGGCCGGGTGGCAGCTCGGTCGGCTTGTCGGGGTCGACGAGGACCGGCGCCGCGTCGATCACCTGGAACACCCGGTCGGCGGCGGACTTGGTGAGCTGGCTCATGATGACCACCGAGGTGATCGTGCGCGCCGAGGACGTCATCGTGGCCAGATAGGCGGTGAAGGCGAGGAAGGTGCCGATGCCGATCGCGCCGCGCGAGGCGAGCAATCCGCCGACGATGATGACGGCGACCAGCCCGGCCTGCGGCAGCGCGGACACGACGGGTGCGAAGCGGGCGTTGATCCGCGCGGCGCGCAGGCGTTCGGCGTAGAGGGCGCGGCCGTGGTCCTCGAGCTGGTCGACCATCCGGGCTTCCTGCCCGAAGCCCTTCACCACCCGCACGCCGGTGACCGTCTGCTCGACGTGCTCGGCCAGCTCGGCGGCCCGCTGCTGCGCCGACCAGGTCGCCGCGTACAGCCGGGGCCGCATCCGCAGCACCACCACCGCCATCACCGGCGCGACGAGCAGCGCGGCGAGTGCCAGCGGCGGGCTCAGCCACACCATCACCACCGCCGAGGCGACGAACTGCATGACCGCGAGTCCCGACCACGGGACCATTGCCAGCAGCCCCTGCACCAGTTGCAGGTCGGTGATCGAACGCGACACCACCTGCCCGGTACGGATGGCGTCCTGGCCCGCGCCGTCGAGGCGCTGCAGCGCGGCGAGCAGCGAGACACGCAGGCTGTGCTGCACTTCCAGCGACAGCTTGCCCGCCCACAACCGGCGCGCGAAGGTGACGAGGAACCGGCTCACCGCGAGCACGGCGAGCAGTGCGGCGGCACCACCGATGACCGAGGTGTCGCCCACTTCGGCGGCGTCCACCGCGCTCTTGGTGGCCAGCGGTGCCGCGATCGAGACGACGGCACCGGCGAGGACCGACAGCACGATCACGGCCAGCGTGCGCGGGTGGTCCAGGCTCAGGCGCCACAGGCGGCGAATCCAGCCCGGCTTGCGGCCGGTCGCCTCGGCCCGGGCTTTCCGCCGTGTTCGTCTGGAAGCTGATCCAGCACGTGCCTGCGGCGCGTCCGGCTCGGCGGGGGAGTCGGCCCGCACTACAGGTCGCGGTTGCGCAGGTCCCACCACCCGGCCGCGCCGACGGCGATGGTCCACAACAGCAGTACAACCAGGGCGGCGGGCGTCGGGGCGAACACCTCGGCTTCGTCGAACGAACCGGCGCTCACCCCAGCCACGGTCGCTGACACGGGCAGCACGGACGTGAGACCACCGGCCCCGAAACCCTTGGCCACCAACCAGATCAACGGTTCGAGCACGAAGGCCCAGCCGAGCACCAGCCACACCGCCGCACCGGTCGTGCGCAACAGCAGCCCGATGCCCGCGCCGAGCACCGCCCAGCACATGGCCACCAGCAGCCCGGCGCCGAGGACTTCCAGCAGCGGCCAGCCGAACTCGAACTTGCCACGACCGGCCGCGACGAGCACGAGCATCGCGACCACCTCGGCGACTACCGCAACCACCAGCGAGATGCCCGCCACGGCAACGTATTTCGCGATGACCAGCCGCTCGCGGTCCGGGGCGAACAACGCCGTGAGCGCCATCGTCTTGCGCTTGTACTCGCCACCGGTCGCGCCGACGCCGAGCAGTGCCGCCACCACGAACACCGCGACGAGACCCAGGTACAGGCCGATGGTCGCCGCGCCCGTCACGGGTTGCCCGGTGGGGTCGTAGCGGCCCGACATCAGCGCGGTGATCAGCGTCGCGACCAGCGCCACCGCGATCGGGCCCGCGAGCAACAGGCGATTGGGCCGCAGGGTGAACACCTTGCGGGTTTCGGTATCCAGACCTGGAAGTAGATCCTGGGGCAGCACAGTGGTCATCGGGTCATCCCCTCCGAAGTCAGGGCCGAGGCGGAATCGAGGGCCTCCGTCTGGGTATTGCGGCGGACTTCGCGGCCGTCGGATGACGCAGCCCGCGTCGGCTGTCGCGCGAGTATCCGAGTCACCGGGACGGCCCGGAACGGGCCCGGGACCCGCCGGTGCGCGGGGTGCGACGCCAGGCCTTCGCGCATCGGGATCATCGCGTCATCCCGTAGGACGGTGGGGCCGGGGCGAAGGCCGGGTTCGCGGGAGCAAGCACGCGGTGCTGATGCCTGCGCGGTTTGGTCAACGAAGCAAGGACCCGGTCGGGGTGGATGGGGTCGGCGACGATGCTGCCGATCCGCACCGAGGCCGCCTCGGCGACCGAACGGATGGTCGCCTCGTCGGCTTCGGCGACGGCCAGGCGGCCGTCGGGACGCATCACCGCGTCGGTGAATCCACGAGCCGCGAGGGCGGTGGCCAGCGCGATCGAGGGGGAAGAGGCGACGACGAGGCGGTCGGGATGGCCGCGCCGCAGCTTGGCCGGAGTGCCCTGCCAGACGACGGCCCCCTCGCTCAGTACCACGAGATGATCGGCCGCCGACACCACGTCGGCCAGGCTGCCCGCGCTCACCAGCACCGTGCCGCCACGCCCCACGTGACCGCGCAGCACCTCCTGCAACCAGGCGCGTTCCATGCCGTCGGCCTCGGCGAACAGGTCGTCGAGGACGAGCAGCGGGGGATCGGCGAGCAGGGCCGTGGCCAGTGCGAGGCGGGTCTGCTGACCCGGATTCAGCTGGGCTACAACGATATCGGCGAGAGCGCCGAGACCCGTCGTCTCGAGCACCGCCTCGACCCGCCGCCCGCCGACGCCCGCGACCGGGGCATAGCACGACAGCTGATCGCGCACCGTGCGCGCCGGATGCAGACCGCGCGGATGCAGCACCGCGCCGACCGCGGCCGGTCCGTGCCCCACCGTCACCTCCACCCGGCCGGTGCTCGGCCGCTGCAGCCCGAGCGCCATCCGCAGCAGGGTGGTCTTGCCCGCTCCGGTGGGCCCGACCAGCGCGGTCACCGCACCGGACGGCACCGCGAAGTCGATGCCGTCGACGGCGCTGACCTGGTCGAAGACTTTTCCGACGCCGCGCACCAGCACGGCGTCGCCCCCGGCTTTCCTCACTGCTTACGGGCCGGGTCGGTACCGATCGCGGGCAGCGGATCGGCGTCGATCACGTTGTGCAGCGGCGTCGGCCACAGCGCGGGCGCGGGCCCGAAGGCCTTGTGCGCGTTCTCGATCGTGGCCTTGCCGAGCGCCCGGTTACCCGCGCCACCGATGGCGGCACCGATACCGGCCGGCAGCACCTTGCCCGCCATCAGCGCGGCCCGCTTGGTGATGAAGCGCTTGATGAACTGCTGCAGCAGTTTGCTGTTGATCGCGCCCATGCCGGTGGCCTTGCCCGCCAGCGTGTTCGCCCAGTTCTTCGACTGGGTGCGCAATCCCTTCTGCACGATGGCGATGCCCGCGTCACCGAGGACGACCGCGAGCACCAGCGCGCGCCGGGCCTCCTGGTCATGCGGCTCGATGCCCTGGACGGCGGCCCGTGCCAGCGTGAACAGCGCCGAGGCCTCCATGAAGAAGGCCGTCTCCGCGCCGACCGCGCCGAGCGCGGCCACCGTGCCGATGCCCGGCACGGCCGCGGTCGCGCCGACGGCGGCACCGCTGCCGGTCACCGCGAGCAGGTACTGCTTCTCCAGCCGTTCGGCGATCTGGGCCGGGCTCTCCCCGGGATGGCGTTCCCGCAGGTACTGGACATAGCGCCGCACGGCAGGGGCCTGCAGCTTGGAACCGGTGTCGAGAACATCGACTACGGCCTTCTCGATCGCACTCTTGAACACGGCGTCGTCCTCCTCTTCGACCGACGAGTCGAACTGTAGGGCACCTGTGGTCCCGACAGCCCATCATGCCAACGACTACCGACACCCCTGTGGTTCCGCGATGTGGGCACGCTCTCCACTCCCACGACCGGGTGCCCGGGTTCTACGCTGACCGGATGAGTGAAACGAACCCGACCCGACTGACGCGTGAGTTCACCGAAGCCGGTGCCGAGATCGCCACGATCACCATCGATCATCCGCCGCTCAACCTCTTCGACCGGCCCCTGATCGACGCTCTGATCACCGATCTCGCCGCGCTCACCGCGCAGCCGCCGCGCGCCGTGCTCATCCGCGCCGAGGGCAAAGTGGTCTCCGGCGGTGTCGACGTGCACGTCTTCGAGGGGCGAAGCGCCGAGCAGGGCGCGCAACTGTGGCGCGAGCTGTTCGACCGGATCATCCATCCGCTCGAGGCCCTGCCGTGCCCGGTGGTGTTCGCCGCGCACGGGCTCACCCTCACCGCCGCCTTCGAGATGTCGCTGGCCTGCGACATCATCCTGGCCGCGCCGAAGGCGAAGTTCGGGCTGGTGGAAACGGTGGTCGGCCTCACCCCGTCGATGGGTGGCCCGCAGCGGCTCGCCGAGCGCGCGGGGTCGGGCCGGGCCCGCGAGTTCGTGATGACCGGCGACCTCTACGACGCCGCGACCATGGCGGACTGGGGTGTGGTCAACGCCGTCCACGACGACGTCGACACCGCCGCCCGCGCGCTGGTCACCCGCCTCGCCGACGGACCCACCCGCGCGCACGCCGCGACCAAGCAGATCATCGAGGCATGGCGTTCCGGCGGTGTGGCACACGCGGATTCGGTGACACCGGAGGTGTCGGGCGCCCTGTTCGACACCGCCGACCTGCGCGGTGCCGTCCGTAGTTTCCTCGATGTCGGCCCAGGTAAGGCGACCTACAAGGGCGAGTGAACGCCGAGCGGCTGACAGAAATGTGATCCACGTCATATAGTCGGAGATGCATGCCGGGCGAGTACGTGGAGGTCTTGATGGGTCAGCCGGAACCGGACACGACCGCACGCTCGGACGGTGGCGCGCCGGAGCGAGGGCGCGCCACCGAGGCTCGGGTGTCGATCACGAGTGGGCCCGATTTCCGGGCGTTCCGGTCGTCCCCGGTGGGCTCCGGTGTGCTGGGCTGCGGACAGCTGCGGCGCGGCCCCGACGGCGTGCTCCGCTACGGCGACCTGCACCCAGCGCTCACCGAACTGCTCGACCTGCGCGTGCACTCCTTCACGAATCGGGAGGCCGTCGTCGAGGTCGGCGGGCCACGCCTGACCTACCGCGAGCTGTGGCACAGCGCTTCCCGCATCGCGGGCGGCCTGCAGGGCCACGGCATCGGCTACGGCGACCGGGTCGCGGTGCACATGCCGACGAGCGCGCGCTGGGTGCAGGCGTTCCTCGGCGCCCTGCTGTCCGGTGCGGTACCGGTCCTGATCCCCGACGGGCTCGGCGCCGACCTGACGGCCCGCGTGATCGCCGACAGCCGCGCCGACTTCGTGCTCGGACCCGACGGGCCATTGCCCGACAGCACCGCCTACATCGATGACGGTGCGGCACTGGGAGATCCGGCCCTGCTCTGCTACACCGGCGCCGCCGCGCGCGGTCCGGTGCCCGCCGGGGTCGAGCTCACCAACGAGAACCTCTTGTCGGCGGTGTCATCGATGGTCGGCGCGCTCGGCCTGCCAGCCGACGGCGTGCGCAATCTGGTGCTGCTGCCGCTGGCCCACGCCAGCGGGTGCGTCGACCAGTTGCTGCCGACGTTCGCCGTCGGCGGAACCGTCGTCCTCGCACCGGCTGCCCACAGCCTGGCCGACGTGCTGGTCAGCGAGCGGATCGACACGGTCTCGGCCACCCCGCGCATCTTCGCCGACCTGCTGCCCGCCTTCGCCGAGCGACGCTCGGGCGCGGGTGTGCGCCGCGTGAGCAAGGCCTGTCACCGCTCCGAACGTGCCGCCGCCCCGGCCTCGGCCCCGCTCACCGCCGCCTTGCGCGCGCTGTTCCCCGAGGCGCGGCAGTGGTCGGTGTGGGGCGCCACCGAGACCAGCGGTATCGGCCTGCTCGTCGACGACACCGACCGCACCGAGGCGGCGCTCGGGTTCGCCTTCGGCGGAACGGAACTGGCGCTGTCGGGCCCGCAGGCTCGCCAGGGCCGCGGCGAGCTGCTCTGTCGCGGACCGAATGTCAGCCGCCGGTACTGGAACAACCCCGACGCGACCGTCGCCCGGTTCAGTGGAACCTGGTTCCATACGGGCGATTTCGTCCGCATCGACACCGACGGTCTGGTCTACGCCGAGCCGGCCGGCTGACTCACACCAGTTTGGCGCGCAACGCCGCGCGCAGGTCGCCCGTGAGGCCGATCTCGGTCAGGTAGCCCTCGGTGTCGCCGTAGCGTTCGCGCACGGTGGCATCGGCGGTGCGCAGGTACTCCTCGCGCACGCCGAGGAGGTCGACCGACAGTGCCTCGCCACCGCCGATCTTCGGCTCCAGCAGGACGCGCAGGGGTTCCACCGCCGCATTGCTGGCCAGGAAGTCGGTGTAGATGTCGTCCTCGTGCACGCCGACCGCGCGCAGCACGGTCGCCACCGCCCAGCCGGTGCGGTCCTTGCCCGCCGCGCAGTGCACGAGCACGGCACCGTCGCCGTGCACGATCGAGCCGGCCAGCCGGGTGATGGCCTCGCCCGCCTCGGACAGCAGCGGGAACTGCCGGTACACCTCGACCATGTGCGCGAACGCGCTGACGGTCGCCGCCTCGTGCGGCGGGGCCTCTTCCATCCGCGAGTCGAACGGGGTGATGTGCAGGCGCACGTCCTCGGGCAGGGTGTCGTGGCCGATGTGATCGATCTCGACCGGGCCGCGCAGGTCGTGCACATCGGTGACCCGCAGTTCGCCGAGTGTGACGAGACCCTGGTCGTCGAGACCGCTGAGCTGCGCCGAGCGCAGGAGCACACCGGGGCGGACGGTCCCGCCGTCGACGGTGCGCAGCCCGCCCACATCGCGGAAATTGAAGGTGCCGCTGAGGGCGAACTGATCGGCGCGAGGCGAGAGAGTCACCCACCCAGGTTATCGGCGGTTCCACCGGGCGTTGACGGAGTCGGCGGATCGGTCACGAAGTGTGTGACGTGCGTTTCCCCGCGCGACACGTGTGTGCTCACCCACAGGAACGTGAGTGCGGCTACCACGACTTGTACCATCGACCAGTAAGCGATTACAGCGGGGGCATCTATTCGAGCGCGAAAACAAAATCGAGCCGTATGGTCGGTTTTTATCAAGGTCGCATTCGGGTAACAAAACAATCTTTCAGTCTGAAAAGGATGGCTGAACCAGTTCGTGAATCCAGAAAACCTTCTAAGATCGTGCTTGCGGGATGTGGTTAACCTCGAAGAGGACCCCTTCCCGACCAGCTCGCATCGCCGCGGGCAGCGAAATTTGTTGCCGAGGAGTTGTCGTTGAGCGCCAGTCGTGAACTAACCGAAACATCCTTGCGACCCGTCGTTCGCCGGGCCGTGGAAGCAGCCGCCGCGAGTTCGGATACCGCGGGGCTGCGGGCACTGCGAATCTGCCTGCATGCGGGGCTCAGTGCGTATTGGCCGGTGGTGAAGGCCGCGCCGGCGAAAAGCATCAGGTCCTACGAGACCGCGCTGCGGACCCTGCGGGAGCGGTGGATCGAGCCCGGTGACAACGTGGGCGATCCGTCCGCGATCGTGATGTTCCGTGAGATGGATGCCGAGGCGGCCGAGTTCCTCGAGCTGTGCGCCGAGTTCTCGGGTACCCAGTGGCTCGAGCCGGTCGACTCCATCGCCAGTTACCTCGTCTCCGTCTTCCACGGCGCGGTGCTGCGCTGGCTCGCCGACGGCAACGACGAGACCATCCTCGTCGTCACCGACGATCTCGTCGGCTGTCTCGCCCTCAAGGCCGTCGAAGCCTGAGATTGCTGGACGAGTGACCAGATAGGTGGTTCAGTAGACGGGTGACCGAGACAACAGCGCCGCACCATCTGCACGACGCCACCGCTGACCTCGACCCGCCGCTGGCGGCACTCGACCTGTCCCGGCTCGACGCCAACGCCGCCGATCTGCGCCGCCGCGCGAACGGCGTCGCCATCCGCGTGGCGAGCAAATCGGTGCGCTGCCGGGCCGTGCTCGAACGGGTCCTCGGCGCCGACCTCACCGCGGCCGACGGCTTCGCGGGCATCATGGCCTACTCCCTGCGCGAAGCCATCTGGCTGGCCCGCCTCGGCGCCCGCGACATCCTGCTCGGCTATCCGACCCTCGACCGTGCCGCGCTGGCCGAACTCGCCGGCGCACCGACGCTGCTGCGCTCGATCACCCTGATGATCGACGACGTCGCCCAGCTCGACCTGGCCCGTGCCGCCCTCGGCACCGATACCGTCCACCCACGCGTCTGCCTCGACGTCGACGCCTCCCTGCGCATCGGCCCGCTGCACCTGGGCGTTCGCCGTTCCCCGATCCGCACCCCCGGCGAAGCCGCCGTCCTGGCGACGCAGGCGCGCACCCGCGGCTTCGAGGTGGTCGGGGTGATGACCTACGAGGCGCAGATCGCGGGCCTGCCCGACAGTAATCCGGCCGTGCGCGTGGTCAAGCGACTCTCGGCCGCCGAGATCGCCCGCCGCCGCACCCAGGTGCTCGACGCGGTCCGCATGGTGACCGGGCCGCTCGAGATCGTCAACAGCGGCGGCACCGGCTCGATCGAGGTCTCGATCGCCGATCCCGACGTCACCGAGGTGACCGCCGGTTCCGGCCTCTACGTGCCGACCCTCTTCGACCACTACCGGTCCTTCACCCCCCGCCCGGCCCTGTTCTTCGCCACGCCGGTGCTGCGCAAACCCACCCCGAGCATCGCCACCGTCTTCGCGGGCGGCTACATCGCCTCCGGCCCCACCGGCCCCAGCCGGGTGCCGCTGCCGGTCTGGCCCGCGGGCCTGAAGCTGCTCGGCGCCGAGGGCGCGGGCGAGGTACAGACCCCCCTCGCCGGTGGCTCCGAGCTCGAGATCGGCGACCGCGTCTGGTTCCGCCACGCCAAGGCAGGTGAGCTGTGCGAACGCTTCGCCGAGATCCACCTCGTCGACGAATCGGGAACCCGCACAACCGTTCCCACTTATCGCGGCGAAGGCCAGTGCTTCGGCTGATCAGCGCTAGCGCGCCGCGCGCAGCCGGTCGAGGGCGAGGACGTGACTGCTCGGCGGTGACAACGCCAGCAGTGCCGCAGCCGCCGCGGCGCTGAACACCGACGCGTTCAGCGGTGTTTGGAAGCCGCTGAAGAAGAACATCGACCCGCCGAAGGCGACCAGGGTGACCAGGCTCGCGATCGCCGTCCAGTGCAGCAGGACACCGAGCAGCAGCGCGATGCCGAGCACGATCTCGACCCCGGTGGAGGCCCAGGCGGTGATGTCGACAAGCGCGTCCGGCAGGTAGGGCGCGAGGTCCTCGACGTAGCTGGTGAACGCGGTGAAATCGCCCCAGGCGACATTGCCCGTCCCCGGTTCGCCCCACATTCCGAATCTGTCCGCGACGGCGGACAGGAAGCCCGCGCCGAGGGCCACGCGGGTGAAAAGTGTTGCCGCGGCCCATGGCCCGCGTCGTTCGTTGTTTGTCGTCAGCTGTCCGGCGGTCTGTGTGAAAGCCATTTCTCTGCCCTGTCCTGGAGGCGGTGGGATGGTTCGACGCTAAATCGGAAGCGGAATCAGCTTCCGATTAAGGAATACGGCAGAGGGGTTGTGCTGTCAAGAGTTGGCGCGCGGCGGCAATCAGTCCGCGCCGGGCAGGGGCGTCAGCCCGGCGAGGGTGATCTCGACGAATCGTTGCCAATCACCCAGGTCGGCGCGGGCTACGGTGGCCAGGGCGCCGACGATCATGTACAGGTCGTCGAAGGTGACATCGCGCCGGAGGGTGCCGTCGGCTCTGCCCTGCTCGACCAGGGTGGTGCCGAGTTCGCGCAAAGCGAGCGCGACCTCGCCGCGCGGTGCGGTGTTGCCGAGTGCCGATTCGATCAGGCCCGACAGGACGCGCCCCTGCTCGTGTACCCGGCCGACCCGCAGTAGCAGTGACCGCACGGCCTCCCGGCCCGTCGGCGCCTGCGCGGATTCGGCCCGCGCGAACTCGAGGATCTCGACGAAGCGCTGTTCGGCCACGGCTTCGATGAGGGCCTGGCGGGTGGGGAAGTGGCGATAAACGGTGCCCACGCCCACGCCCGCGGTGCCCGCGACCTCCGCCATCTGCACCGCGTCGCCACGCTCGGTGAACAACCGGACGGCGGCGTCGAGCACATTGGCGCGGTTGCGCCCGGCGTCGGCGCGCAGGCGGCGCGGCGGAGTGGTCATAGGTCCTCGGCTGATGCGGAACGGGATTCGGACTGTGCACAGTATCGCAACCGGGCTGTTCGATCGTTCTTCTCGTCATCGGCGTCATTGACAGCGTCGGTGCGTCGCTGCCATGCTATCGGAACCGGAATCCGATTCCTATTAGCGAACGAGGTGCGCCATGACCGACGACCGCTTCTTCCTGCTCGACGCCGGAGCTTCCCGTCCCACCCGGGTGCCGCTCCCACCGTGGGCGAGCGTCAAAGCGGGGACCGAGGACACGCAGGGTCGATTCACCCTGATGGAGAACCGCGGCGGCGGCGACATCCCGCCGCACGTGCACGACACGTTCGACGAGTTCGTCTACGTCATCGACGGTGCCATCGGCCTCGACTACGGCGGGATGACTCACCAGATCACGCCCGGGATGTGTTTTCTGGTGCCGAGGGGCGTTACCCACGCCATGCGCAACCTGGGCGACTCACCCGTGCACGCGTTGCAGTTGTCGGCGCCCGGCGGCTGGGAGCGCTACCTCGAAGACGTCGCCGAAGCCGCCCAGAGCGGTGACTGGGCCGGGCCCCGCGACTGGACCAGGGCAAACGAAATCGGCAAGGCGCACGGTATGCGGTACCACCTCGGTGCGGGCGACCCCGGCGAATGGGGCGACCCGGACCGCTTCTATCTGCTCGGCAGGGGGCAGGCGCGCCCCGGCCGGATTCCGGTACCGCCCGCGTTCAGTGTGAAGGCCCGCTCCGGGGACACCGACGGGCTGTTCTCGGCTCTGGAAGTCACTGTCGCCCAGCCGATTCCACGTCACACCCACCTCGTCGCCGACGAATGCATCTACGTCCTCGACGGTGTGCTCGACGTCGAGTTCGACGACCGTGTCCACACCGCGGGCCCCGGCCAGTTCGTGCTGCTGCCGCACGGCGTTCCCCACGCGTTGCGTCCCGGCTCGAGCCCGCCGCCGCGCGTCGTGCAGATCTCCGCACCCGGCGGCTGGGAGTGTGTCGTCGAGGCGATCATCGAGCACCGCACCGAGGTCAGCGCGGGCGGGCGGTTCGACCCCGCCGCCCTCAACCGCTACACCCGCCCCTATCACGTTGTCTACGAAGAGAACTGAGCGCGCGGCGGCGCGGCGAGCAGGTCGAGGACCTCGTCGTCGGTGAGTTGATGGAAGTCGTGATAGGCCCCGCCGACGCCGCCGAGGTCCTCCGGCATCCAGAGACAGATCAGTTCGTCGCACTCCGGGCGGACCCGACGGGCCGCCTCGGGGGCCGACACCGGCATCGCCACGACCAGCCGGGCCGGTCGCTGCGCGCGGGCGACCCGGCAGGCGGCGGCCACGGTGGCCCCGGTGGCCATCCCGTCGTCGACGATCACCACCGTCCGGTCCGTCAGCGGGACGGGGTCGCCCGCGCGGAGCAGGGCCCGCCTGCGCGCCAACTCGGTGCGTTCGGCGCGCTCGACCTCGGCGAAGGCGGCCTCGCTCACCCGGGCGCGGGCCAGCACGTCGTCGTTGAGCACCAACACGTCGTTCTCGCCGAGCGCGCCCATCGCCAGCTCAGGATGTTGCGGCAGACCGAGCTTGCGCACCAGCAGCACATCGAGTTGACCGTCGATCGCCTCGGCTACCGCGGCCGCCACCGGCACACCGCCGCGCGGCAACCCGAGCACCAGCGGGTGCGTGCCCCGCAGATGCTCGAGGGCCGTGCCGAGAGCGCGGCCCGCCGCAGCGCGATCCGGGTACACCATCGCTTCGAACGCTACTCCGCGGCGGCGTCGGCCGAAACTGTGAAGCGGCGCAGCCACAGGCTCGGGTTGGCGGTGCGCACCCTGGCCAGGTGGGCCGGGTCGATCGACGCGGTGAGCACCCCCGGCTCGTCGCCGAGCTCGGCGAGCACGGTGCCCGCTGGATCGACGACCATCGACGCGCCCGCCCCGAGCGGCGCGCACTGGTCGGCCGCCGCTACGTACACGGTGTTCTCGATGGCCCGCGCGCGCAGCAGCGTGGTCCACTGATCGACCTTCGCCGGGCCGGGAATCCACTGCGCGGGCAGCAGCAACACGTGCGCTCCCGCCGCCGCGACACGCCGACATCCCTCCGGAAAACGCAGATCGAAGCAGGTCTGCATGCCGAAAATCACACCGTCGACGGTGAATGTGGCGGGCGCCACCAACGGACCGGCCGCGACGACATCGGATTCCAGGTGCCCGAAAGCGTCGTAGAGATGCACTTTGCGGTAGAGCGCGAGCCGTGATCCGTCGGGTCCGTGCGCCACGAGGGTATTGCTGATCCGGTCCGCGTCCGGTGTCGGCAATTCGACGACACCGGCCACCAGATGAACCCCGAATTCGGCGGCGAGCGCGGCGAGTCCGGTGGTGAACGGCCCGTCGAGGGGCTCGGCGGCGGCCACCACCCGCTCGTCGAGACGGGTCACCGCAAACATCGAGTATTCGGGTGCGACCACGACGCGCGCACCCGATTCGGCAGCGGTTCGCACGTGTTCGCGCAAGGTGGACAGGTTGGCCGACGAGTCGGTCTGCGGGGCGAATTGGACGACCGCGATCGGCACCGTCGCCGCGGCGTGTTCCTGATGCGATGACCCGTTGTGCAGCTGCATAGGTCACACCGTATTCACCCGGTGGGCCGATCAGCTACCGCCAGGCAGTAAACTCGTGGTCAATGAACACAAATGAGGTCGACAGCGTTCCTGCCGACGACGACAGGCACGACAACGGCCCGACCTTCGCCGATCTCGGGATCGATGACCGCGTCCTCGCGGCCATCGCCGACGTGGGCTACGAGTCGCCGTCGCCGATCCAGGCGGCCACGATTCCCCCACTGCTCTCCGGCGCTGACGTCGTCGGCCTGGCCCAGACGGGCACCGGCAAAACCGCCGCATTCGCGATCCCGATCCTGATGAATCTGGACACCGCGCAGAAGAAGCCCAGCGCGCTGGTGCTCGCGCCGACCCGCGAACTCGCGATCCAGGTCGCCGAGGCGTTCGGCAAGTACTCCTCGCACATCCCCGGTCTCCACGTGCTGCCCATCTACGGCGGCCAGAGCTACGGCGTGCAGCTGTCGGGTCTGCGCCGCGGCGCGCATGTGGTCGTCGGTACGCCCGGCCGCGTCATCGACCACCTGGAGAAGGGCACGCTCGATCTCACCGAGCTGCGCTACCTGGTGCTCGACGAGGCCGACGAGATGCTCAAGATGGGCTTCCAGGAGGACGTCGAGCGCATCCTGCGCGACACTCCTCGGGACAAGCAGGTCGCCCTGTTCTCGGCCACCATGCCGGGCGCGATCCGCAAGATCTCCAAGCAGTACCTCAACGACCCGGTCGAGATCACGGTCAAGTCCAAGACCACGACCAACACCAACATCACCCAGCGCTATGTGCAGGTGTCGCACCAGCGCAAGCTCGACGCGCTCACCCGTGTCCTCGAGGTCGAGGACTTCGAGGCGATGATCATCTTCGTGCGCACCAAGCAGGCCACCGAGGAGCTGGCCGAGAAGCTGCGCTCGCGTGGTTTCTCCGCGGCCGCGATCAACGGTGACATCGCGCAGAATCAGCGTGAACGCACCATCGGTCAGCTGAAGTCGGGTGCGCTCGACATCCTCGTCGCCACCGATGTGGCCGCGCGTGGTCTCGACGTGGACCGCATTTCGCATGTCGTGAACTACGACATCCCGCACGACACCGAGTCGTATGTGCACCGCATCGGCCGCACCGGTCGCGCGGGCCGCTCGGGTCAGGCGCTGCTGTTCGTGGCGCCGCGTGAACGTCATCTGCTCAAGGCGATCGAGCGCGCGACCCGGCATCCGCTCACCGAGATGCAGTTGCCGAGTGTCGACGACGTGAACGCGACCCGTGCCGCGAAATTCGGTGACTCCATCACCGAGAACCTGGCCTCGGACAAGATCGAGCTGTTCCGCAAGCTGATCGAGGACTACGAGGCCGAGCACAACACCCCGCTGGTCGATATCGCCGCCGCGCTGGCGGTCGGTGGGTACGACGGGGACAACTTCTTCATGGCGCCCGAGCCGGAGCCCGCGCCGCGTCGCGAACGCGACCGGGACCGCGATCGCGAGCGTGCCCCGCGCCACTTCGACGACGAGGACCGTGGACCGCGTCCGCCGTCGTTCTCCCGCGAGAGCGGTGCGGAGCTGGCGACCTACCGGATCAGCGTCGGCAAGCGGCATCGGGTGGTGCCCGGCGCGATCGTCGGCGCCATCGCCAACGAGGGCGGCCTGCGGCGCAGCGACTTCGGGCACATCAGCATCCGGCCCGACTACAGCCTCGTCGAGCTGCCTGCCGACCTGCCGAACGAAACGCTGGAAGCGTTGCGGCGCACCAGGATCAGCGGTGTGCTCATCCAGCTGCAGCCGGATCAGGGCCCGCCGTCGCAGCGGCTCAACTCCCGTGGTCCCCGGCGTGACCGTGAAGCCCGGCCGCGTACCGAACGGCGTAAGCCGCGCACGTAGCGCACCACCGCACGTAGACAAGTCCATGGGTCGCTCCATGGGCTGTCTCGGCGCTGGCTAAGGTGTTGCCGTCGGGTGTGCGTGAACACAGGAGGGCCGCGTTTGTTCGTCTCCGGTGATCGGGTGATCGGTGCTGTCGGCGATCTCGTGCGCGCGGCGGACTGCGAGTTCGCGCTGCTGCGCGCGGTCGACGCCGCCCTCGGCAACCTCCCCGGCACCCGCGACGCCGCCGCGAACCTCGTGCGCGCCGTCGACGTTTCCCCGGAGTTGCTGCGGCACTTCGGTGACCGGCTGATCCACATCCCCACCCCCGATCCCGTCGACGCCACCACCCTCACCGAAGCCGCCGCACGCACCACCGACGCCCTGCGTGCCGGTACCGAGGCGATCGCCGGTGCGGTCTTCTTCGACGGTCGATTGGTCTGCCAGGCAGACCTTCTCGTGCGCGTCGGTGCGCGGTACGTGGTGCACAGCGCGGTCGCACCTGCGCGCGTGGGGCATGCCGAGTCGCCCCGGGACCGGGCCCTCGGGGCGGAAACCGGTCGTGATGAACCGGGTCCGCTTGTCGAGTCCGGTTCTGGTGTCGCGGGTTTCGATGCCGACGACCACAGGGTGTTGCGGCGTGAACTCGCGGCGGGGCGGACGCCGTTCGAGCGGGTTTCGGCGTCGGTGCGGTCGGTGGGGGTCGACCCGGTTCGGCTGGAGCTGTGTGCTCGGGTCGAAGTAGCCGCGTGTGCCGAGGCATCGGCGGCGGTCGGGGTGGATGTCGACCCGGTGGCGCGAATTTCGACGCCGACCGGTGAACGTGGCGTGGTCGCAGCGGAACTCGAGCCGATCTACCGGGCGCGGCGGGCGCGGGTGGAACGCGTCGTCGAGGAGAAGCTCACCGAATTGCTGCCCGTGCAGTGGGGTGACCCGCGCTATCTGGCGTGTGGGCAGTGCCCCACCTGTCGCGCGGCGGCCGCCACCGCACGGGACCTGTTGCTGGTAGCGGGGATTCGGCCCACCCAGCGCGCCCGGCTGCGCGAAGCCGGTGTGCTCACCATCGACCGCCTCGCCGCCACCACCGTTCCCGTCCCCGGCCTCGCCCCGCGCACGGTCACCGAACTGCGCCGCCAAGCCGACATCCAGCTCACCCGCGAACGCACGGCCACGCCCACCTTCGCGCTGCGCGACGCCACCGCCCTCGGCGCACTCCCCACCCCGCGCCCCGGCGACCTGGCACTGCTCATCGACGTGGACCGCCGGGGAACCATCACCTCGGTGGAACTCGCCGATTCGACAACCACTGTCTTCCGCCCGGACCCCTCGCCGATCGCGTCGACCGACCCGGGCTACGCGAAGGCGAGCGACTACGGATCATCCGCGGGGAACGGCGGGCTCGGGTCCTACGAGGGGAACGGTGGCGCTCTCGGGGCTTTCGCGAGGGGCGCCGAATGGCTGGAAACTTCAGCGACGGACGGCGGCGAGCCCGGGCCGTCCAGACAGGGCGGGTACGGCCCGGACGTGCTCGAGGAACTGCTCGACATCATCGGTGAGTATCGGGCGCTGGATCCGGATGTGCGGGTCTATCACTACGGGTCGGCGGTCCGGACGGCGCTGCTCGATTGGTCGGGGCGCTTCGGTGCAGGAGCCGATCAGCTCGACGAACTGCTCGCCGACGGGGCGCTGGTCGACTTGGCACCCGTAGTGCGGACCGCATTGCTGATCGGTGAGCAGTCCTACGACGTGGCCGGGTTGGCCGCCCTGGTGCCGGGCGCGCACGGTCGCGCGGCCACCGTGCTGGGGATCAGGGACTGGTTGCTCGAGCGGGCGGCCGAGGCGGGGATCGAGGTGCCCGGCCCACGGTTCGCGGTGGCCGAGACCGACATTCCGCCGTCCCTGCGAACGGGATCGCTCGAGGCGGCGCTCGCCGAATTCGCCGCCGACGCGCACGGCGACGCGGCACGGGCGGCCGCGCTCACGGCCGCGGTGCTCGGGTATCACCGGCGTGAACGGCAGCCCAGATGGTGGGCGCACATCGACCGGCTCGGGCACCCGGTGGGCGAGTGGGCCGACGCACCGGGCGTGCTGGTCGCCGAGTGGGGCACCGTCGACACCAAATGGCATCGCACACCCCAGCTGCCGACGATGCGCCGCTACCTCACCCTCACCGGCCGCCTCGGTACCGGTGCCACGCTGACTCCCGGCACCCAGATGATCACCATCTACGACGGTGCGGCGGCAGCGGGCATGACGCAGACGCTCGGCAGACGCGCCACCGCCACGGCCACCGTCCTCGGCTGCGCGGTCGACGCCGATTTCGACGACACCGTGCGGCTGGAAGAACTGCTCCCGGCGGGCTGCCCGCCCTACGACGACCTGCCCGCCGCCATCGCCCCCGGCCCGCCCGACGGCGAGGCCGACCTCGAGGCGGCCCTGGAAGCCACCGCCCAGGACCTGCTGGTGACGTTGCCGTCCGTGCCCGCGAACGCGGTCTACGACCTGCTGCTGCGCCGCACGCCCCGCCTGCACGAGGGCGCACCGTTACCGCAGGTCGACGGCGATATCACACACGCCCTCGCCCAGGCGACAGCCGCGCTCGACGCCTCCTACCTGGCGGTGCACGGACCGCCCGGCACCGGCAAGACCGGGACGACGGCCCGCGCCATCGAGCGCCTCGTCACCCGCAAGCGGTGGCGGATCGGGGTGG
The DNA here is from genome assembly GCF_040655675.1 of Nocardia sp. NPDC050378. NCBI lineage: Bacteria > Bacillati > Actinomycetota > Actinomycetes > Mycobacteriales > Nocardiaceae > Nocardia > Nocardia sp. NPDC050378. The sequence goes on along the minus strand of NZ_JBFAKI010000004.1, from coordinate 491,690 downwards.
TCGCCCGCTCGCACGAGGTGATCGAGCGGATCTTCGACGCGGTCGTGGAGGCCGGGTTGCTGCCCGAACTCGTCGCGAAGAAGGACGTGGCGTCGGTCGGCCGCGAATGGTCGGCGATCGAGGGCAGCCGCTATCAACGATTCCTCGACAATGCGGTGAACGGGTGCGTGATCGGCGGCACCACAGCCGATTTCGTCGACGAGACCCTCATCGCCCCCGGCTCGCTCGATCTGCTGGTGATCGCCGACGCGGGCGAATGCTCGCTGGCCGACACCGTCGCCGTCGCGGTGAGCGCGCGCAACCTGCTGCTCGTCGGTGACCCCGAGCCCGCGCTCGCCCAGGCCGAACACCCTGAGCCGATTCATGTTTCGGCCCTGGAGTGGCTGTGCGACGGCGCCGCAACCTTGCCGCCGGAATACGGATACTTCCTCGACCGCACCTGGCGGATGCACCCGGCGGTGTGCGCGCCGGTGTCGGTGAGCTGCTACGACGGCAAGCTCACGGCGGTCGAGGCCGTCACCCGCGCCCGCGATCTCGCCGGGATCGCGCCCGGGGTGAGCACGGTGTTCGTCGAACATCGCGGCAGCGCGACCGAATCCGATGCCGAAGCCCGCGAGGTGGTGCGCCGCGTGCGCGCCCTGCTCGGCGAAACCTGGACCTCCGGTGCGCGTACCCGCAAACTGCACCCGCACGACGTCTTCGTGGTCGCCCCTTACGCCGCGCAGGTGGCGCGGATCCGAACCCTGCTGGCGCGCGCCAAGATCGAGGACGTCCTCGTCGGCACCCCCGACCGCTTCCGTGGCCGTGAAGCCGCCGTGGTCGTCCTGTCGATGACCACCTCCACCCCCGACGACGCTCCCTTCGGTATGCGGGCCCTCCTCTCGCGCACCGTCATTCACGCCACCCTGTGCCGTGCCATGTGGAAAGCGATCATCATCCGCTCGCCGCTGCTCACCGAGTACCTCCCGGACACCCCGGAAGAACTCGCCGCCCTGCGCGGCTTCCTCCAGCTCGGTTGAACTTCGGCGGCACACCCCCGACGCACGGCGCGGCCGCCCGCACTCGACCGGCAACTCGCTTCGCGAGCGGGTGACGGTGGGCGCGGTCCACGCCTCGATCCGATACCGTCCACCAACTCCGACCGATTCACCGCCTGCCCCTACGTCGAACCTGGAAGGCGCATGTATCGCACCGGCGACCTCGCCGTTACCTGTGGCTGCGAGGGGCCGCTCGCTGCGGGTCAAGCGGCGCGCAACAGCCGCCGCAGCCAGTCGGCGGCGGTGTCCGGTGTCGCCGGGGCGACCGACACCTGGTGCCCGGAGTGGATCAGGTAGCGGCCGTCGCCGGTGACGTCGATCCAGGACAGGACGCCCGTGGCCGGTTCGTCGGCACCCGGGGCGACGAGGATCTGGCCGATGCCGGTGCGCGGGCGTTGGAGGAGTTTGCGGATGCGGGCGGCGTCGGAGGGTCCGGCGACGGGGACAGTGACCAGGTCACGGCTGTCCTCGCGCACGCGCGCCGCCGGTGCTGCGATGCGTGGACCGGTGCCGACCGGTTGGCGTGGCATCCGGGAAAAGACCTGAGGCGCGAAGCGTTTCGTCGCACCGACCTGAACGTGCAGGTCTCCACCTCGGTCGGCCGAGGTGCCGGGCGACTGCACGGCGAGTATCGCCACGTCCCCCGCGACGGCACCGAGCATGCGCACCGGCGCGGGCGCGTGTCCGCACACCTCCACCCGGATCTCCGGTTCGGCCAGCACGCGCAGCGCCGCCGAGAGGTCGGGATCGAGGGTGCGGGCACACCAGGCGTCGAGTGCCGGTCGTGCGGCCGCCCGCTCGGCGGTGTCGCGGGCGGACGCGCGAACGGCGAGCGGATACGGGATCCGGTCGCCGTCGGTACGCGCCCAGGCCAGCGCGAACTGGTCGGGCGTGAGGTGCCAGTTCACTCCTGCTCGGTCCACTCTCCGAGCACGGCGGGACTGGTCGGTTCCAGCTTCCCGATCAGCGGGTTCACCTCGTCGGCGGGCTCGAGGAAGGTGGGTTCCTCCTCGAGGAAGCGCAGGAATTCGTCGTCGTCGTCCTCGATGTCGGGCTGGGCGGGTGGGCGCGGGCCGCCGGGTGCGCGGGTGTGCTCCGCCGCGACCATCGCCCCACCCATCAACCCACCGATCGCGCCCGCACTCATGCCGGCAGCCGCTTCGCCACCGGCCACCGTGGGGTCCTGACGGACGTCCTCGGAGGACGCCGATCGCGTTGCGGGAGAACCGGATTCCCCGAGTGAAGCCGCCTGTGTCGAGGAGGACCAGGATTCCTTCCGCGACGCGTTCGCGCGCTTCCCGGCCCGCCCGAGCGCACCGGCGGGAACAGGACCCGCGACTGGCACCCCATTCGCGGCGACAGACCCGCCTGCCCCGGACAAGGCACTCGATGTACCGGCTCCGGCCGCGGTCGCCGCCGGAGCGACTGCGGTGGAACCGCCCGTGAACAGGGAAGTGCTCGCCGTCGAGCTGCTCACACTGGCCGGTGAAACCGCAGCACCGGAGCCGTCGGCCGTCGGCCCTCGCACCGCATCGGCGTTCCCTGCTGCCGCTCCGGTAACCGCGGCATCGGATCCCTCGCCGGAAACTGCCGTGACCACCGACGAAGGCACCGCACCGAGCGCGCCGCCGACTTCTACATCCGTTGTGCCCGCACTGATCTCGCCGAAGGCGGGGACGCCCGACCCGGTGGGCACGAAAGCCCCCGCGTAGATCGTCTCCATCGCCTGCACCGCGTCCAGCCGGGCGTTCTCGGCTTCCCGCGAAATCGTGGCATTGTCCGTGGCCCGCTGCGGATCGAGCAGCGCGCCGTCCGGATCGGGCTGCGCCGCGGCGGGTTCGGCGACAGCGGCCCGAATCGACTCCGCCGCGTCACCCGCCTGGCACAGCCGGACACCGACAGCCGTCAGCACATCCGCGATCTGCCGACCCACCTGCTCGAATGTGCGAAGGGCATCGACGGCGGACTGTGCCGCCGACCCGCGCCAGCCGTCGGCGATCGCGGCCCGGATCTCGGCATGGGCGTTGTCGACCTCGTCACCGACCGCGGTGGCCGCGCCGAGATACAACTGCCCGCCGCTGCTCAAGGCGGCCGGGTCGAGTTGCTGTACCGCCGTGTGGATTTCGGAATGCGACAGGCTGTCGAACACCTCGACGACGGCCACGTAGTCCGGGTCGGTCCCCGGTGCACCGGAAAGGCTACGCATGCCCATCACCCGTCTCGATCGCCCGGACCGCGCTCGCCATCGCCTGGTCGCTCTCCTGGTAGGCGGCCCCGGCGGCCCGCAGCACGGCGGCCAGCTGACGAGCCGTCGCGGCGTAGGCACGCAACTGGTCGAGGGCATTACCGGTCTTGGTCTCGAAGCCGGTGCGCAGCGCGGCACCGGAGGGCAGCCCGCCGAAGCCCGGCAGCGTCGCGGCCTGCGTCAAGGCCTGTACCTGCGCGTCGACGGCGGCGGCGAGACGTTCGTAGCGCAGCGCGCATCGTTCGGTCGCGCCGTCGGCGACGAGCACCCCGTCGACCCACAGTCCGCCCTCCTCGACGGCCTGATTGAGCGCCGCCGTATTCGGCAGCCCCGTGCGATTGGATTGCACCGCTTCCCCCTTCGTCGTTCAGTCCGCCGTGGCGAGTACCCACCGCGCGATATCGTCGGCCACGCGGTCCCGCACCGGCTCGTGCAACAGGTCGTGACCGGCGTCGGCGTACTCGCGCAAATCTACCGATCCATACCGCTGTGTCCATAGCCGCATCGCATCGATCGGTGCCCGGCGGTCGTCGATTCCGTGTACCGCGAGCGTCGGCAGGCGCGGGTCGGGCGCGGTTTCGGTGGCCCGGCGCGGTGTGCCGCACAGGACGAGTCCGCGCAGGTCGGCGGCCTGATCGGCGGCGACGGCCAGCGCGGTGACGGCGCCGAGGGAGTGGCCCATGAGTACCGGCGCGGAGGTGGTTTCGGCGCACACCACCGCGAGCAGTCCCCTGGCGTCGGCGACCAGCTCGTCGAGGGTGCCCGGCGCGTGCGGATCGCCTTCGCTCAGACCCTGTCCCGAGGTGTCGAGGGTCCACAACTCGATGCCGGCGGCGGCCAGCGCGGCCCCGAATCGGTGGTAGTGCCCGCTGTGCTGACCGGTGCCGGGCAGCAGCACGACGGTCGCGGCGAGCAGGCCGGGTGACCTGCGCCGGTAGTGCAGACGGCCACGCGCGCTGTCGAAGTAGGGCACCGGCCGATTATCCGCACCTGCCAAAGCATCGCGCCAGCCGTTACACTTCGCCAGTCCACCCGGTTCAGAGTCGAGGTCGTCCATGTTGTCGTTGCGTCGTTGTGTGGCAAGCATTGTCGTCGGTGCGGCGGGCGTGAGCACCGCGGTCACCGGCGTCGCCGGTGCCGATCCGGTCGCCGCCTGTGGGCGGGCCGGTCAGGAGATCGCGATCCACTCGACGGTCCCACTACTCGACTGGTCGGAGAACTTCGGCATCGACGAGCGCGGCGACGTGTGGGTGTCGCGCGTGCTGCGCGGTGAAGTACAGCGTTACGACAGCGCCGGAACGCTCACCGCCACGGTGGATATCGCGGCGCCCGGCGCCGTCCGACTCGGTCCCGACGGTCTGCTCTACGTGGTCACCGGAAATTCGCCGCTGTCGGATTCCGGCGGTGTCGTCCGATTCGACCCGACCGCCGCCGACCCGGTGCCCGAACCCTTCGCCACCGGTTTCATCCACCCCAACGGCGCCGCCTTCGACGCCCAGGGCAACCTGTACGTCACCGCTCGCGACGGCGTGCACCGCCTCTTCCCCGACGGCACCGAGGACATGATCTGGTGGTCGAACGCCACCGTCGAGGGCCCCAATGGTGTTGTAGTGTCCGGTGATTCGGTATACGTCACGGCGAACTACGTCGACAGCACGGCCGGTCCGGTGGGCCGGGTGCTCCGCTTGTCACGCACGAATCCGGCGGTGAGCACAACCATCGCCGATCTGACCTCGTTCGGTTCGCTGCCCGATTTCGTCGACGACCTGGTCCTGCGCGACGGCGCACTGTACGTGACAACCTTGACCGGACAGCTGGTGCGCGTCGACCTGACCTCGGGTGGTGCCTGCACGATCGCCGCCACCCAGCCACTCACCGCCGTCGTCGCCGACCCAGCCGACTCGTCGGCACTGCTCGCGGGCACCGAAGAGGGAACCGTCCTGCGCATCCGTCCGCGCGGCTGACCCGAACCCTTTCACACGACGAACGGCCGCCGACATCGGTCGACGGCCGTTTTCTGTCCTGGCGCCTCGGGCGCCGAATGATCAGCCGCCGACGCTCAGCGCCGACGGCGGAGCCGGGGGAGCGGGCACGGGAGCCGGCTGCGGCGCCTCCGCCGGGGCGGGGGCCGGAGCGGGCGTTTCGGGGGCGGGAGCCTGCGACTGTGCCGCACCGGCGCCCGGCGCACCCGAACCGGGAGCGGGGGCCTGCGGTTCCGGCGCGGGCGGGGCGGCCGGTGTTTCGGGAGCCGCCACCGGCAGGTCGGGAACGACGAACGTGCCGACGGTCGGCGTCATCACGCAGCGCGCGCCGGGGTAGTCGATGGTGCCCCACATGGAGGCGACCACGGTGCCCGCGCCGCTGGTGATCGTCTTCGACAGCGACGGCAGCTGGTATTCGGTGAGGTCGTCGAGGGGGGCGATACCGCTCTGCCCGTTGTTCACATTCACCCAGGCCACACTCAAGCCGGAGGCCAGCGGCACACCGGTGTGGGCCGGACTGGCACTGAACCGGACATCGCCCGGGGTCAGGCTGGTTTCGGTGCGCGGGCCAGGGCCCTCGACGGTCGCGGCGGCGATGATGGTGGTGATGGGTCCGTTGCTGCCGCAGCCGAAGGTGGGGGCGGCGTAGCCCAGCGGGATGAACTGGGCCGAGATGTCACGCAGGCGGTCGGCGCCGACCATGCCGGTGAAGTTGGCGATCGCGTCGACACCGGCCTTGGTGCTCACGTCCTCGCCCGCGAGATCGTGCAAGTGGGTGATGGCGTCGTCGAGAGGAGACGCACTCGCGGTCGACGCGAGCACGACCACAGCACCGATGCTCGCCGCGGTCACCGCCGCCGCCCTACCTGCGATGGATCTGCCGTTCACCCGTAACTCCCTGCTGCTCGCCCACCGGTTCCCCGGTCCGTGTGGCAACGTACCAGTTCGACGGGCCGGTGGCAGCGTGGTGGTGTCGCGGCGTCGCCGTGCGGGGTAGGTTTCTCCAGGACGGCTACTAGAGACGCTGGGAGACCCGTATGAAGCTAGCCCTGTCCCCGGAAGAGGTCGCCTTCCGCGATGAGCTCCGGCACTTCTATCACACCGAGATCCCCGTCGAGATCCGTGACCGTGTGAAATACGGACACGAGCTTTCCCGCGAAGACATCGTCACCGCCAACAAGATCCTCAACGATCACGGGCTCGCCGTGCCGAACTGGCCGGTCGAGTGGGGTGGCAAGGACTGGACGCCGATGCAGCGTCACCTGTGGCTCGACGAGATGCAGCTGGCCTCGGTGCCCGAGCCGCTCACCTTCAACGCCTCCATGGTCGGCCCGGTGATCGCCCAGTTCGGTTCCCAGGAGCTCAAGCAGCGTTTCCTGCCGCCGACCGCCGCCCTCGACATCTGGTGGTGCCAGGGCTTTTCCGAGCCCGACGCCGGTTCCGACCTGGCCTCGCTGCGCACCACCGCCGTCCGCGACGGTGACTCCTACATCGTCAACGGGCAGAAGATCTGGACCACGCTCGGGCAGTACGCCGACTGGATCTTCTGCCTCGTGCGCACCGACCCGTCGGCACCCAAGAAGCAGGCGGGCATCTCCTTCCTGCTCTTCGACGTGAAGTCGCCCGGTGTCACCATGCGCCCGATCAAACTGATCGACGGCAGCTACGAGGTGAACGAGGTGTTCTTCGAGGATGTCCGGGTCCCCGCCGACCAACTGGTCGGCGAGGAGAACCAGGGCTGGACCTACGCCAAGTTCCTGCTCGGCAACGAGCGCACGTCGATCACCGGCGTCGGCAAGACCAAGGTCAAGATCGGGCTGGCCAAGGACCACGCGCGCTCGATCCGCACCGGCCACGGCACCCTGCTCGAGGACCCGGTATTCGCCGCGCGCATCGCCGAACTCGAGAACGAACTGCTCGCCCTGGAACTCACCCAGCTGCGGGTGGTGTCCAATTCGGCCGACGGCAAACCCAACCCGGCCTCCTCGGTGCTGAAACTGCGTGGCACCGAACTGCAGCAGGCGGCCACCGAACTGCTGCTCGACATCGCGGGCGCCGACGCCCTTCCCGTCGACGCCGACGACATCGCCTCACCCGGCTGGGCCCAGCACACCGGTCCCGGCTACCTGAACTACCGCAAGGTGACCATCTACGGAGGTTCGAGCGAGGTCCAGCGCTCGATCATTTCCTCCACGATCCTCGGATTGTGAGGCGCTGACATGGATCTGGCACTGACCGAAGAACAGACGATGCTGCGTGACACCGTGCGCGAACTGCTGCACCGGTTCTACGACAGCGAGGCCCTCACCAAGGCGGGTGACACCGATCCCGGCTGGAGCCGCACGGTCTGGAAGCAACTCGCCGACCTCGGCGTCCTCGGCCTGACCATCCCCGAGGACGACGGCGGCGTCGGCGCGGGCCCCGTCGAAGCCATGCTCGTGCAGGAGGAACTGGGCCGTGCGCTTGCCCCGGAACCGGTGCTCGACGCCGTGGTCGTTCCGGCCGAGCTGATCCGGCTCACCGGCAGCGGCGACCAGCGCCACCGGCTGCTGCCCGCGCTCGCCGAGGGCACCGTCCTGCTCGCTTTCGCCCATGCCGAACCGGGACAACGCTGGCCGTCCACCGAGGTCACCACAACCGCCGAGCAGCAGGGTGATTCGTACACCCTTTCCGGTGTGAAGAACCCGGTCCCGCGCGGTGATTGCGCCGATCAGCTGATCGTCAGCGCGATACTTCCCGGCGGCGGTGTCGGCCTGTTCCTCGTCGACCCCACCGGCACCGGCGTGCACCGGCGCACCTACCGCACCTTCGACGGACGCCGCGGCGCCCAGTTCGATTTCGCCTCGGCGCCGGGCGAATTGCTCGGCGACACCGTCGACGCGGCCGAGCAGATCGCACTCGCCCAGGGCTACGCCCAGGCGGCGCTGTGCGCGGAATCGGTCGGTGCCATGCAGATGGCACTCACCTCGACCACCGACTATCTGAAGTCGCGCAAACAGTTCGGCGTGACCCTGTCGAAGTTCCAGACCCTCACCCAGCGCGCCGCCGACTGCTACGTCTCACTGGAACTGGCCCGCAGCATGAACCTCTACATCACCGCTGCCCTCGCCGACGGCTCCCACGACCCGATCGTCGCCTCCCGCGCCCGCCTGCAGATCGGAAAGTCCGCCGCCCACATCGGCCGCGAGGCCATCCAGATGCACGGCGGAATCGGCGTCACCGCCGAATACCCGGTGAGCCACTACGTCGCCCGCCTCACCGCGATCGGCCAGACCCTCGGCGGAGAACTGGAACACCGGCGGGTGCTCGCCGATCGCGTCGACAGTTACGACTTGCCGGAGTTGTAGAAGACCACTGATGGTGCGTGCCCCCGGGTGGGTGCGCACCATTTTCTTGCCCGGGAGATCCGGTGAGCGCACCGAGTCCGGTCAGCCGTCGGCCTGGGTGGTCGTCGGTGGGGCTGTGGTGGGTTCGGGGGTGCGGGTGGTGTTGTCGTGGGCGTTGGTGGTGGGGAAGTCGGAGTCTTCGAACTCGCCCTCGTAGGTCGGGCGGGTGCGTGGGGGGCTCACCGTGCGGGTGGGTGGTGTGGTGCGCGGCGGGCGGGTGGTGGTCGGCGTCGAGTCCTCGGTGGTGGTCTCGGGGGACTCGGTGGTCGTTTCCGGCGGGCGGGATTCGGTTGTCGCCTCGGTGGGGTGGCTCTCGCTCGTCGGTTCGTCCGGTGCGGGGGTCTCCGAGGGGGAGGTCTCGGTGGAGCTGAGGCTGAAGGGCTTGCGCGGCGACATGTACGGGGCGATGCGCCAGGTCGGCGACGGTGGGATCGAGACGCGGACCGTGGTGGAGGTCGGGTCGTCGGCGACCTGGCTCGGTGCCGCGGCCAGTCCGGCCTGCAGCGGCGGCGGCGTCACGTAGACGTCCTGCTGTCCGACGCCGCACGCACCGATCACGATCAGTCCGAGCGACACCGCGCCAACAGCGATTGCCGGACCTACGAGCTTGGCCCTGCTGTCTTCCATCGCCTTGTACTCCTCGTCGGCTTCGGGTCGCCTCACAGTAGTGCAGCCCGGAAAAATCGGCTCATTGTAAACATGAATGATTCAGATATCGGATTGGTCTCGTAAGCGTGTCGTGGTGACGTGTCGCGGGCTTTCGTAGCGAGAGGGTCGTAGCGTGTGTGAGCAAAGTTACGCATGAGACGCCCGGACCGAAACCCCTGACGCGCGAGGTTTGCGCGACGCAAGAATCAGATCGGCGTCATCGAGGAGAGTCTGATGGGAGCTTATTCGACACCCCGGCTGGAAACGGCCGAGGCGAACCCCGATCCGGCCACCGAGGCCCCCGAGACACCCGACACCGCAACCCCGCCGGGCAACGGCGCGTTCGCTGTCGTGGCCCGGGTACTCGGCTGGTTGTTCTTCGTCGGCGGACTCGTCGGCGCCGGCCTCGGCATCGCCGGGCTGCACGTGGAGATCACGGTGGCGGGCCTGATCCTGGCCTGCACCGCGGGCCTGATCCTGCTCAAGCTGCGCGCCGATCAGGAGCCGCGCGAAACCGCCTGAGCCACTGCATGATCCGATTCCACCACCGACGGGTAAGCGCTACCGTCGATGTGGTGCGAATCGATATCACCGGTGACGCCGCCCGGTTCCTGCCCGAGGTCGAGACCTTCCTGCGCCGTGACGGCCTGCGCAACACGGTGATCGCGAGCAGCGTCGTCAATCAGATCAACGGCAACTTCTCGGGCACCCGATTCCTGGCGGTGCGCGACGAGCACGTCGTCGGGCTCGCGCAGTGCACCGACGACGGCCGCGCCTACCTGGGCGACCTGCCCGCCGCGAGCATCCCGGCCGTGGTCGACACCCTCGTCGAGCACAGCGAGAACCTGCGCAGCGTCGAGGGTTCCAGCGCCGAAGTCGACGCATTCCTCGCCCACTGGTCGGCGGCATACCGCGGCACGCACCGCCTGGACTACACCGCGCGGCTCTATCGGCTCGAAACCCCGCACGTGCCCGAGGTCCCCGGCGTCGCCCGGCGGGCCACCGCGAACGACGTGGAGCTGTGCCTGGCATGGTTCGCCGACTTCGACCGCGAGATCGGTGCCGTGCGCGCGCTCGACGAAGAACGGGCGCTGCGATTGATCGGACGCGGATGGTGGTGGCTGTGGGAGGCCGACGACGTACCACGCAGCTTCGTCGCCCGGCAGCCCGAAGTGTTCGGCTGGGCGCGGATCGGGCCGGTCTACACCCCGGCCGCGTTGCGTGGCAACGGGTACGCCAGCGCGCTCACCGCGGCGGTGTCGGCGGCGATCCGGGCCGAGGGCGCCGACGTCTGCCTGTTCACCGATCTGGCCAACCCGACGTCGAACAAGATCTACGAGGACATCGGGTTCCGGCCCGTGCGTGACTTCCTGAACTACGAACTCAGCCGCTGAGCGCGGCGAAGGATCAGCGACAGCCAGCCCATGACCGAGCCCTGCCAGCGCGAGGTCCGCTTCGGGCCGAGATAGGCCTCCGCGACGGATCGTCCTCGACACCCGGCGAAGACGCCCGTCGTCTCCCGCATCAGTTCAGCGGGGCCGAACGCCACCAGCGCAGCACGTCCTCGGGCTCGCCGTAACTGTCGGTGAACATCAGGAACTGGGCCCGATCCGGATCGCCGGTGAACACGGTGATGATCTTGTTTCCGTTGTCGGAGTACTTGTAGTTGGTGTACTGCTTGCCGCCGTTGGTGTCGGTCGACTTGGTGTTGGCGGGCAGGCCGTCGATCACCGCCTGCACGTCGGCGGCCGAGTTGTACACGTAGAAGCGGTAGAACGGGTCGTTGTCCTGCTCGTCACCGCCGCCGTAGCAGCGCCACTGCCACACCCATGAACCGAACTGCGGATCGCCGTCGTTGTCCGTCGGGGTGTAGCTGGGATCGGTCTCCCAGCAGGTGGCGCCGTTGTAGCCGGTCTCGCTGTCGACATCGGGCGGAACCATCCGGCTGAACTCGGCGCTGATCGCGGCGGCGTCGGGGGTGACGTGCTTGACCGCGGTGGTCGTGGTCGTCGACGTGGTCGCCGCGGTGCTCGAATCGCCCCCGCTCGCCGCGACACCGATGCCGATCAACAGGGCCAGCACCAATACGACGGCGATCACGATGCCGACGATCAGCCCGGTGTTGGACTTCGTCGGTGGCCGCTGCGGGTACTGGGTGTAGTTGCCGCCCGTGGGCTGACGCGGCGCCGCGAACTGCGGGTGCGACTGCTGGCTGTAGGCGCCGCCGGTGTGTGGCGCGGGTGTCTGGTTGCGCATCGGCGGCGCGGTCATCGGGCCCTGGGTGTGCGCGGGGGTACCCATCGGACCGGCCGTCATCGCGTTGCCGGTCATTCCGGCGCCCGTCATCGGGCCCTGCGCCGCAAGGGGATACGGCGAACCGGTTTGCGGGATCGCGCCACCCGTGGTGGGCCGAGGGCCGCCGGTGATCGGCATCCCCGGTCCCGTGCTCGGGCGGGCGAGTGGCAGCGCGGGTGAGCTCGGATTGTCCAGCGCGGCGATCGCGGCGGCGGCGAAATCCGAACACGAGGCGAACCGGTCGTCGGGGCGCTTGGACATCGCCTTGGCCAGCACGCCGTCGAGCGCGGGCGGCAGACCCGCACGCACACTGCTCAGCGGCGGCGGCGGTTGCTGCAGATGACCCTGGATCACCGCGGCCGGGTTGGTCGCCGCGAACGGGCCGGAACCGGTGAACAGCCAGAACAGCGTGCAGGCCAGCGAATACTGGTCGGAACGGTGATCGAGGGCGGCGCCGGTGAGCTGCTCGGGGGAGGCGTAGGCGAGGGTGGCGGTGAAGGTGCCGGTCTGGGTGAGATGACCGGTGTCGTCACGCAGGCGGGCGATACCGAAGTCGGTGAGATACACGCGTTCGCCACGGCCCGCGCCCGAGCGGGCGAGCAGGATGTTCGCGGGTTTCACGTCGCGGTGCAGCACACCCATGCCGTGCGCGTAGTCCAGCGCGTCGGCGGTCTCCTTCACGATCTGCAGCGCGCGCGCCGGTGGCAGCGACTGCGGTTCCACCGAGGCGGCATCGATACCGTCGATGTACTGCATGGAGATCCAGAGCTGCTCGTCGTCGAGGCCCCGGTCGTACACGGTGACGATGTTCGGGTGATCGAGGCGCGCGACCAGGTCGGCCTCACGTTCGAAACGCGCACGCACTTCCTGGTCGAAGAACATCTCGCGGTTGAGCAGCTTCAGCGCGGTGAGTCTCGGTAGGCGCGGGTGCTTGGCGAGATAGACCGAACCCATGCCACCGCGGCCGAGCTGCCGTTCGATGACATAACCGGCGAAGACATCTCCGTTGGCCAGCATGTCTGCTCCACTTCCCGCCGTGCGCCGGGACCCACCAGCGCACGCGCGTACCGAAAATCATCGAAACCATAGCAGTCGGTGACCACACCGACGGGGCCCGCGAACTGCGGGCACACGATCACGGTGGGCGCCGGTGCTGCGGCGGCACGATGTAACCGGGATGGTTACGGCCACCGGGGAAGTCGATGGTTCCCGGCCGGGTGGCCGGGCGCCTCGGCGGAACCGGATTCCCTCCCGTCGACGGGCGCTGGGTACGCGGCTGCGCGACGTGCGGATACGGCTGCGCGGGAGTCGACGGTCGCGGCGCCGGATAGGGCCGCGGGGTTTCCCTCGCGCGCAGCACCACACCGCTCGAGGTGTACTGCGGCTGGTGATGCCACGGTCCCGGCACGGCGAACAGCGCCGCCTTGGCCGCGTCGGCGAACTCGGTGCAACTGGCGTATCTGGCCGCCGGGTGCTTGGCGGTTGCCCTGGCCAGCACCGCGTCCAGCGTCGACGGCAGGTCGGGACGCAGGCTGCGCAGCGGCGGGACCGGGGTGCTCATGTGCGCCTGGATCACCGCCGCCGGGCTCGGTCCGGGGAACGGCACCGAGCCGGTGAGCATCCAGAACAGGGTGCAGGCCAGCGAGTACTGGTCGGCGCGATGGTCCATCGGGCCACCGGCCAGATGTTCGGGTGCGGCGTAGGCGAGGGTGGCGGTGATGGAGCCCGCCGAGGACAGGGTGGTCTCGCTGTCGCGCACCGCCGCGATGCCGAAGTCGGTGAGAACCACCCGCTCCGGGCGGCCGATGGGCGGTTTGGCGAGCAGGATGTTCGCCGGTTTCACGTCGCGGTGCAGGACCCCGCTCGCGTGCGCGAAGTCGAGCGCGGTGGCGGTCTCGGCGGCGATCTGCACGGCGCGGCCGGGGGTCAGCACGTTCACATCGGCGGTCGCCACGTCGGTACCCGCGACGAACTGCATGGAGATCCACAGCTGGTCGTCGTCGGTGCCGCGGTCGTAGACATTGACGATATTGGGGTGCTCGAGCTGGGCGACCAGGTCGGCCTCGCGTTCGAACCGGCGGCGGATCTCCTCGTCGGAGGACAGATCGCGGCTGAGCAGTTTGAGCGCGGTGAGGCGTGGCAAACGCGGATGCCGGGCCAGATACACCACGCCCATGCCACCGTGGCCGAGCACACGCCGAATCGTGTAGCCGGCGAACACGTCGCCTTTGACCAACACGCGAAGTCACCCCCTCCAGGGCAGAGCACCCGTCGAAATTCTACCGATGTATCTCCTGCCGCCTCCCACATGCAACATCTTCCGACCTTGTCGGTGCCGCGGATTAGGGTGTCAGCTATGCGCATTGGAGCACACGTTCGCGACGAGGGCGATCCGATCGGATTCGGCGAGAAGCTCGGCGCCGAGGTCATCCAGATGTTCGTAGTCGATCCGCAGAGCTGGGACAAACCGCAGCCGCATCCGAAGGCGGCCGAGATCCTGGCCAGCCCGATCGACGTGGTCGTGCACTCGTCCTATCAGATCAATGTGGCCAGCCTGAACAACCGGCTGCGGATGCCCTCGCGCAACGCGGTCGCCCAGCAGGCGAAGGCAGCCGCCGAACTCGGCGCGTTCGGCTTGGTCGTGCACGGCGGGCACGTGCGCTCCGACGCCGAGATCGACACCGGAATCGACAACTGGCGCAAACTGTTCGAACGCCAGCAGGACAAGGGCGGCTTCGCCGTGCCGATCCTGATCGAGAACACCGCGGGCGGCAACCACGCGATGGCACGGCACTTCGACTCGATCGCCCGGCTGTGGGACGCCGTCGGCGACTACGGTGCCGGCTTCTGTCTCGACACCTGTCACGCCTGGGCCGGTGGCGAGGAACTCGTCGGCGTGGTCGAGCGGATCAAGGCCATCACCGGCCGTATCGACCTGGTGCACCTGAACTCCTCGCGCGACGAGTTCGACTCCGGCGCCGACCGGCACGCCAACTTCGCCGACGGCACCATCGACCCGCAGCTGCTCGCCGAGGTCTGCCGCACCGCGGGCGCCCCCGTCATCCTCGAAACCCCCGTCGACGGCGTCGCCGACGACCTGGCCTACCTGCGGGAAACCCTGGGCTGAGGACGTTTCGGATCAGCCGGCGAGAAAACCTGTCTGTTCGAGTGGGTTCGCGGTGTGCTTGACGCCTACCCGAATCCACAACAGACAGAGGTGATCCCCCATGACGGTCGATCAGGCCACCCTGACCGTGACCAAGCTCGGCGCCCACATCGGCGCCCAGGTCGACGGCGTCCGCCTCGGCGGTGCGCTGGACGCGGCGACCGTCGCCACGATCCGGCGCGCGCTCAACGAGCACAAGGTGATCTTCTTCCGTGGTCAGGACCATCTCACCGAAGACGGTCAGCACGAGTTCGCACAGCTGCTCGGCAGCCCGACCACCCCGCATCCCACGGTGAAGTCGCAGGGGGTGAAGAGCCTGGCCATCGACTCCGAGAACGGTCGCGCCAATTCGTGGCACACCGACGTCACGTTCGTCGACCGGATCCCGAAGGCGTCGATCCTGCGGGCGGAGTATCTGCCCACCTACGGCGGTTCGACGACCTGGGCGTCGACGGTGGCCGCCTACAACTCGCTGCCCGAGCCGCTGAAGCTGCTCGCCGACAACCTGCGTGCTGTGCACACCAATGTGTACGACTACGCGGCCAAGAATGTGGAGCCGCTCCGGCCGAAGTCCGAGCAGTACCGAGCCGAGTTCCAGTCGACGTACTTCGAGACCGAGCATCCGGTCGTCCGGGTGCATCCGGAGACCGGGGAGCGTGCCTTGCTGCTCGGGCATTTCGTGAAGAACTTCGTCGGTTTGTCGACCAGTGAGTCCCAGGCACTGTTCCGCCTGTTCCAGGATCGGGTGACCCGGCTCGAGAACACCACCCGCTGGAACTGGGCCGACGGCGATGTCGCCATCTGGGACAACCGCGCCACCCAGCACTACGCGATCGACGACTACGACGACCAGCCACGCCGCCTCACCCGGATCACCCTGGCCGGCGACATTCCGGTCGGTGTCGACGGACAGGCAAGCAAGTCGCTGCAGGGCAACGCCGAGGACTACTCGATCATCGACGTCCCCGACGACCTGGCCGCCCTGGGGGAAAGTGTGGCCTGATCAACGCGAGCACATGGGTAACTCACCAGGCACGGGCCAACTCACCACATGCCCCAAAGTTTGCCGCGTCCCCAAGTCTCCCCGCACCTGAGTCCGGCCAGAGTCGCGGGGAGGCGGATCGGCTAGAGTTGCCGGGTGGCGGATAAGTGTATTCGGCCGTTGGACGGTGTTCGCGTCCTGGAACTCGGCAACTACGTGGCCGCTCCTACCGCCGGTCGTATCCTCGGTGATTTCGGTGCCGAGGTCATCAAGGTCGAACGGCCCGGCACCGGCGACGAGCTACGGAATTGGCGGCTCTACGGCGGCGACACCTCCATGCTGTATCGCACGGTGAACCGCAACAAGAAGTCGATCGTGCTCGACCTGCGCACCCAGGCGGGCCGTGACGTCGTGCTCGACCTGCTCGCGCACTGCGATGTGCTGCTCGAGAACTTCCGGCCCGGAATGCTGGAGAAGTGGGGACTCGGGCCCGACGTGCTCGAGCAGGTGAATCCGAACCTGGTCATCACCCGGATCTCGGCCTACGGGCAGACCGGTCCGATGGCGTCGCGGCCGGGTTTCGCCGCCGTGGCCGAGGCCGTGGGTGGGCTGCGGGAACTCGTCGGCGATCCCGATCGGCCGCCGGTGCGTGTCGGGGTGTCCATCGGTGACTCCATCGCGGGCATCTACGCCGCGTTCGGCACTGTCATGGCCCTGTTCCAACGCGAACGCATCGGCCGGGTGCCCCAGGCCGAACGCATCATCGACGTGGCGCTCAACGAGTCGATCCTGTCGGTGATGGAGTCGCTGGTGCCCGACCATCTGGCCTACGGCATCAACCGGGAACGGGTGGGCGGCCGCATGGAAGGCATCGCCCCGAGCAACGCCTACCCGACCAGCGACGGCTTCAGCATCATCATCGGTGGCAACGGCGATGCCATCTTCCAGCGATACATGCAGGTCATCGACCGTCCCGACCTGGCCGTCGACCCGGAACTGGCCGACAACGCCGGTCGCTGGCGCAATCGCGAGCGTCTCGACGCGGCCATCGCCGAATGGACGGTGCGCCACACCAGGGACGAGGCGCTGAAATTGCTCGACGCCGCTGCCATACCGTGCGGTCCGATCTACACCGCGGCCGATATCGTGGCCGACGAGCAGTATCGAGCAAGAAACATGATCCAGTCGTTCCCGGTCGAGGTGGGCGAGCCCGAACCCAAACAGGTGGGTTTCACCGGCATCGTCCCCGTGATCGGGGGTGAGTCGCTGCCGATCCGCAATGTCGGCCCCGACCTCGGCGAGCACACCAGGGAGGTGCTCGGTGGGCTGCTGGGGATGACCGACGATCAGATCGACGCGCTGGAGGCATCGTGACCAGACGAGTACACGGTCGGCGCCGCCCGCCGGTGCGCAGCAAGTGGGAACCGCGCGGTCCGGGCCATGTGCGTCCGACGGTGCACCCGACCCCGGCCAGTGTCGGTGACAAACCGTGCGGCGGGGTGATGTGCGTGCCCACGCAAGAACCGGAGCACCGGCGATGACCGCGCTGCTGCGCGACGTCACCCTGCGTGACGGGTTGCAGCTCACCGGCAAGGTGCTGCCGGTGGAGTACAAGATCGACGTGGTGCGCCGGTTGCTCGCCGCCGGTGTGCCCGCGCTCGAGATCGGTTCGATGGCCCGTCCCGATCTGGTCGCGCCGATGGCCAACTCGCTCGAGCTGATCGCCGCCCTCACCCCTGCCGAGCTGGCGAAATGCTGGGTGTGGGTGGCCACGCCACGGCATGTGGAGAAGGCCGCCGAGGCGGGGGCACGCAACTTCCAGTACTGCTTCTCGGTGTCGGACGCCCACAACAAGGCCAATATCGGGCGCGACACCGAGACGTCGGTGGCCGCCATGCCCGACGCCATCCGGCTGGCGCACGAGGCGAACGGCTCGATCCAGCTGTGCCTGGCCACCAGTTTCACGTGCCCGTTCGACGGGCCCGTCGACCCCGAACGGGTGCTGGCCATCGCCCGCGACCCACGCACCGAAGGCGCCACCGACATCGTCCTCGCCGACACCCTCGGCCAGGCCGCACCCGGCGAAGTGCGCGCGCTGGTCGGCGCCGTGCGCGACACCACCCCGCCGCGCCGCATCGTCTTCCACGGGCACGACACCTGGGGCATGGGCGTGGCCAACACCCTCGCCGCGATCGAGGCGGGCGCGGAGATGGTCGACGGTGCCCTCGGCGGCCTCGGCGGGTGCCCGTTCGCACCGGGTGCCAGCGGCAACACCGCGACCGAGGACATCCTGTTCGCGACCCGCCCGTCCTGGTTCGGTCCCGAGAAGCTGGCGCGGCTGGTGGGGCTGACCGAGGAGTTGCTCGGCGAGCTGGGCGAACCCAACCGCTCGCGCACGGCCGAGGGAGCGCGGTCGAAAGCCGACGCCTTCGAGTGGGTCATCCGGTAGGTATCGGGGGGATCCCGGATGGCGCCGGTGACGGTCGGCCGCCAGACTGGACACCATGACTTCACACCCCATGGGGACCGAGGCCGTCGAGTCGGCGGCCGCTACCGAGACCGCCGCCGCAGCACAGGACCTGGTGAAGCTGTACGGCTCGGGAGATACCCAGGTCAAGGCCCTCGACGGGGTGTCGGCCGACTTCGCGCGCGGCGAGTTCACGGCCATCATGGGACCGTCCGGTTCGGGCAAATCGACCCTCATGCACTGCCTGGCCGGCCTCGACAGCGCCAGCGCGGGCGAGGTCCGCATCGGTGACACCGCGCTCACCGGACTGTCCGACAAACAGATGACCGCGCTGCGCCGCGACCGCATCGGATTCGTCTTCCAGGCGTTCAACCTGGTTCCCACGCTCACCGCGCTGGAGAACATCACCCTCCCGCTCGACATCGCGGGCCGCAAGGTAGATCAGGACTGGCTCGACACCGTGGTGAAGCGGCTCGGGCTGGCCGACCGGCTCACCCATCGGCCGAGCGAACTATCCGGTGGTCAGCAGCAGCGCGTGGCGTGTGCCCGCGCGCTGGTCGGCAAACCGGAGATCATCTTCGGTGACGAACCGACCGGCAATCTCGACTCGCACTCCTCCGGTGAGGTGCTCTCGATCCTGCGCGCCTCGGTCGACGAGTTCGGCCAGACCGTCGTGATCGTCACCCACGACCCGCGCGCGGCGGCCTACGCCGACCGGGTGGTGTTCCTCGCCGACGGCCGCATCGTCGACGAGCTGCGCGATCCGACGCAGGACTCGATCCTCGACCGGATGAAGGCGCTGGAGACCAAATGAACAACCCCATGCGCAAGGTCGCCTTGCGTAATCTCGCCGCGCACAAGGTGCGGTTGGCTCTGACGGTGCTGTCGGTGGTGCTGGGCACCGCGTTCATCTCCGGGTCGTTCGTGTTCACCGACACCCTGCAGCGCACCTTCGACGGGATCTTCGCAGGCCAGGCCCAGGGCGTCGACGTGCGCGTCGGCCCGAAGGACCAGCAGTCGCTCGGCGTGCCGAACAATATCGTCGCCGCGCTGGCCAAGGCCGACGGCGTCGAACGCGTCGCCCCGGCGGTGAACGGCCCGGTCGTGCTGCTGCAACCCGACGGCAAGAAGGCCGTCCAGACCGGTGGCGCCCCCAGCTTCGGTCTGTCGTACCTGCCGCCGGACCAGGCCGTCGAGGAGCCGGAGAAGTTCGTCGCGGGCGCGCCGCCGTCACAGACCGGCGAGATCGCGCTCAACACCGGCGGTGCCGAGAAGGCCGGGCTGAAGGTCGGCGACAAGACCAAGGTGCTCGTCCCGTCCAAGGGCGACCCGTTCGAGGTGACGCTCACCGGCATCTACGAGATGCCGGGCGCCGAGGGCGGCGGGGTGGTCGCGGTGATGTTCACCGAACCGCAGGGCCGCAAACTGTTCACCGACGGCAACTACGTGGCCTATGCCGATATCCGTGCCGCACCGGGTGTTTCGGCCGACGACCTGCGCGATCGGCTCGCCGCCGGCCTGCCGAACCTGAAGGTGCAGAACTCCGACGAGGTCCGCGAGGACATGAAGAAGGAGATCTCCGAGGCGCTCACCTTCATCAACTACTTCCTGCTCGCGTTCGGTGCGATCGCGCTGATCGTCGGCACGTTCATCATCTACAACACCTTCTCGATGATCGTCGCGCAGCGGTTGCGTGAGCTCGCGTTGCTGCGCGCGATCGGGGCGAGCCGTCAGCAGGTGGGCCGGTCCGTGGTCGCCGAGGCCGTGGTGATCGGGCTGATCGGCAGTGCGATCGGCTTGGCGGCGGGTATCGCGCTGGCGTTCGGGTTGTCGGCGTTGCTCAATGCCTTCGATCTCGGTTTGCCGACCGGTTCGCTGACGGTGTTGCCGCGCACCGCGATCGTCGCGCTGCTCGTCGGGTTGCTGGTGACGGTGGCCAGTGCCTACGCACCTGCCCGCCGCGCCGCGAAGGTGCCGCCGGTGGAGGCGATGCGGTCCGAATTCGCCAGTGCGGGTGAGTCGTTGCGGGTGCGTACCGTCATCGGTGCGGTGCTCGCCGTGGCGGGCGGTTTGCTGGTTTACCTCGGCGCGCAGGGTACGGGCAAGAGCGCGGCGATCACCGTCGGAGTGGGCGCGCTCGGCTTGATCCTGGCCGTACTGCTCGCCGCGCCCGCGCTGTCGCGGCCCGTGGTGGTGGTGCTCGGTGTGCTGACCCGGCCGTTCGGGCCGATGGGCCGGATGGCGCGCAACAACGCGGTGCGCAATCCACGCCGCACCGCCGCCACCGCCTTCGCGCTGACGCTGGGTCTGATGCTGGTCTCGGCCATCGGCATCCTCGGTGCGTCGGCGAAAACCAGCGTGGACGTGCTGATCGACAAGGGTGTGAAGGCCGAATACGTGCTGGCCGGTCCGCCGATGATCGGCGCGGCGATCGGCGCGGTGGACGCCGTGCGCCAGCAGGTTCCGCAGGTCAGTGATGTCACCGGCATCCGGGCGGTCGGGTTCCGGCTCGGCGACGAACGGGTCGGCGCGACCACACTCGACGGACCGATCGATCCGGTGATGGACATCGAGATGCGCGAAGGCTCGAGCACCATCGCGGAGAAGGGCCTGCTGGTCGGCGAAACCGAAGCGGCCGACCGCGGTTGGGAGCTCGGCGAGAAGGTGACCATCACCAGCCTCGACAATGCCGAGCTCGAGTTGACCGTCGGCGGCATCTACGTCGACTCGCCACTGCTCGGTTCGATGGTCGTCGACCCGCGCCTCTACGAGCGATTGATGCCGCAGAAGTTGCGCACCAACGTGATCGTGCTGGTGAAGGCGGTGCCGGGCGCCGATCTCACCGCCATGCGGACCAACCTCGAGAAGGCCACCGAACCGTTCGCCGTGGTGCAGGTCCAGGACCACGAACAGTTCAAGGGTGCACAAGGGCAGCAGATCAATACGCTGCTCGCCATCCTCTACGGTCTGCTCGCGCTGGCGGTGGTGATCGCGGTGCTCGGCATCATCAACACCCTCGCCCTGTCGGTGGTGGAACGTCGCCGGGAGATCGGCATGCTCCGCGCGGTCGGCACCCAGCGTTCGCAGATTCGCCGCACGATCTACCTGGAATCCATGTTGATCGCGATCTTCGGCGCCATCGTCGGACTGCTTCTCGGCGTTGCCCTCGGCGTCGGGTTCCTGCGCACCTTGCGCGACATGGGCATCGATCAGATCGATATCCCGTGGTCGCAGTTGGTGGCGATGTTGATCGCCTCGGGCGTGGTCGGTGTGCTGGCGGCGGTGTGGCCGGGTGTGCGGGCCGCGCGGACGCCACCGTTGGCGGCTATCGCGGATCTGTAGGAGCGGTCAGCCTTTCGGCATTCGGCACGCCGTGAAACCGAGAGTTCATCGGGGAATGCGGTGGGTGATTCGGAGCCACCGTAGGGGGGACGGTACCGGCGTGCCTCGGCCCGTCGGTCTGGGTCAGGCCGGGTAGCGGTCGAACCAGTCGCGGGTGGGCTGGCCGTGCTCGTCTCGTGGTGGGGTGAGGCCGAATTCGGTGCAGTAGTCGGTGGCCAGGCGTTCGAGGACCGGGCGGGCGTCGACGGTGCGGGACCAACGGTGCGGCAGGGCGCCGCGGCCGTAGCGGGCGCCGAGCAGACTGCCCGCGATCGAACCGGTGGCGTCGCTGTCGCCGGAGTGGTTCACCGACAGCAGCAGCCCGGTGCGGACGATCACGTGCCCGGGTCCGCCGACCGTCTCCGCCGCCAGCATCGCGTACACGGCGATGGCGAGTGCCTCGGGGCCGATCCAGCCCTCGCCGAGGGTCTCGAGGTCTTCGGGGCGTGGCACACGTGCGGGCCGCGCCGTGCGGGCGGCCAGGGTGATCGCCGTTTCGAGGGCGGCCGTGGTTTCCTCGTGGTTCGGGTAGGTCGCGAGTTCGGTCAATGCCCGGTCCAGCGCGGTCTTGGTGCCGATTCCCCGGCTCATCTGATAGACCAGTGCCGCCAGCACGCCCGCGGGCAGCCAGCCACTCGGGTGTCCGTGGGTGAGCGCGGCTGTGTCGCAACCCAATTCGAAGATGGCGGTGAGCGCGGCACCGGAACGGTCGGCGGCGTAACCGAATCCGCACGGAGCCGACCGCATCAGCGCGCCGCTGCCCTTGGAATTGTTGATCGGCCGGTCGCGGGTGCCGAGCGGGTTGGTCGGCTCGCGCCGCTCGGCCGCCGCGCGCAGCGAGGTGTACACCGAGTTCGCGACGCCGCGCTGTTCGACCAGTTCGCGGTGACCGGCCAGGGAGCTGTGCAGGGCGGTCGGTTGGTCGGGCAGCTCACCCACCTGCCCGCGCAACCACACGAGCATTCCCTGCTGCAGCAGACCGAGCGTGGCACCCCCGATGCCCTTGGCCCGCGCCCGCACCGAACCCCGGATGAGGGCCTCCACGGTGAACGCGGTCAACTGCGTCTCCTCGGAGATCCGGAGCTGGTCGGCCTCGTCGGTCACCCCGAGATACCCGTACTCGTCGCGGATCCGGCGCAGGGACATGGTCTCGATCGGTGCACCGAGCGCGTCACCGACCGCACCGCCGATCAGGCAACCGTGGACGGCGTTCAGCCATTCCGCCGGGCCCTGCGACCGAGCGGTACCGGCGCGCTGCGCGTTGCCGCTGTCCGAGTGCGGTTTTTGCTGGGAAGGGGACGCGTGCGGCGGCGATGGCGAACCATCGCCGGTGTGGATCACCGGGATACCCGCCGACGCGGCCGGGTTCGCGGTGGGTGTGGCCGTTCCGGTGGCGGGGCGAGCGGCGGCGCCATGGTGGACGGGCCGGCTGACAGCGGTGGGGTCGCTACGGAGGTGTGCCTGCGGGTGTTCGCCCGTGTACGGCCGCACTGCCGGTTGCTGCCCGGTGTGCGGTGGTCGGCGGAGCGCCTCGGTGAGTGCGGTCGCGAAGGCGGTGCAAGTGGGGAAGCGGTGGGCCGGGTTCTTCGCGAGGGCCTTGGCCAGGACCGCGTCGACGGCGGCGGGGAGGCTGGTACGCCGCGAGCTTGCCGAGGGTGGTGGGGCGTTGAGGTGGCCGAGCATGACGGTGGCGGGGTTGGGCGCGTCGTAGGGACCGGCACCGGTGAGCAGCCGAAAAACGGTGCAGGCCAGAGAGTATTGGTCGCCGCGTCCGTCGAGTGGTTCGCTGCTGAGCTGCTCCGGGGAGGCGTAGGCGATGGTGGCGGTGAACTGGCCGGTGCGGGTCAGGCCGCCGCTGTCGTCGAGGAGCTTGGCGATGCCGAAATCGGTGAGCACCACCCGTTCGTCGAAACCCGCGCCGACGCCCGCCGTGCGCGAGAGCAGGATATTGGCGGGCTTCACATCCCGGTGCAGCACACCCTGGCGGTGCGCGTAGTCCAGCGCGCCTGCCGTTTGGGTGACGATCTGGGCGATGCGGTCGGTCCCGAACTCCGCCGCCGGAACCGCCGCCGCGTCCGTTCCGTCGACGAACTGCATGGCGATCCAGCACCGTTCGTCCTCGACGCCGCGGTCGTAGACGGTGATGATGTTCGGGTGATCGAGCTGGGCGATCACATCGGCTTCACGCTCGAATCTGGCCCGGATCTCGGTGTCGGCGAACAACTCCCGATGCATGAGCTTGAGCGCGGTGAGGCGTGGCAGCCTGCGGTCCTTCGCCGCGTACACCGCGCCCATCCCGCCGCGCCCCAGCTCTCGTTCGATGACGAAACCGGCGAAAACCGCCCCGCGCCGCACCATCGCTCACCCCGTTCACCGAATCCGATCGCCTGCAGCCTAATCGCCTCGCGTGCCTTCGCCGAGTCGTTGTCACACCGCCGGTGCGTGGGTGTGCGCCCACCGGGTGATGTCGCCGCGGTCGAGCGCGGTGGCGAGAAGGTCGGGGAATTTGTCCGGTGTACAGGCGAAAGCCGGGATGCCGAGCGCCGCGAGCGCCGCCGCGTTGTCGTGATCGTAGGCCGGTGCGCCTTCGTCGGAGAGCGCGAGCAGCACCACCACCTGCACGCCCGATTCCTTCATCGCATTGCACCGGCGCAACATCTCCTCGCGTACCCCGCCCTCGTAGAGGTCGGAGATGAGCACGAACAGGCTGTCGGTGGGCCGGGTGATGAGCGATTGGGAGTAGGCGATGGCCCGATTGATGTCGGTGCCACCGCCGAGTTGCGTGCCGAACAGCACGTCGACCGGGTCGCTGAGCTGTTCGGTGAGATCCACGACCTCGGTGTCGAACACCACCAGCGAGGTCTTCAGCGACCGCATCGAGGCCAGTACCGCGCCGAACACCGAGGCGTAGACCACGCTGGCCGCCATCGACCCCGATTGGTCGATCGCGAGCACCACGTCGCGCTGGATCGCCTGCGACTTGCGGCCGTACCCGACGAGTCGCTCGGGCACGATGGTTCGGTGTTCGGGCAGGTAGTTGACCAGGTTCTTGCGGATGGTCCGGTCGAAGTCGATATCGCGCAGTTTCGGGCGGTGGGTGCGCGCGGCCCGATTGACCGCGCCCGACACGGCCGCCACCGTCTTGGCCGCGATGCGTCGTTCGATCTCGCGCACGACCTTCTCCACCACCATGCGGGCGGTCGCCTTGGTGGTCTCGGGCATCACCCGGTTGAGACCGAGCAACGTACCGACCAGGTGCACGTCGGGTTCCACCGATTCCAGCAGTTCCGGTTCCAGCAGCAGCTGGGTGAGGTTGAGCCGCTGCACCGCGTCGCGTTGCATCACCTCGACCACGGTGGCGGGAAAGTAGGTGCGGATGTCACCGAGCCAGCGCGCCACCCGGGGAGCCGAACCACCGAGGCCGCCGGATCTTTTCGCCGACGTACCGGCCTCACCGGTGTTGTACAGGGCGCTGAGCGCCTGGTCCATCGCCTGATCAGCCCCCGACCCGAGTCCGCCGAGTTGTTCCTCGGCGGCGGAACCGAGCACGAGACGCCAACGGCGAGCGTGGGTTTCGTCGTTACCGGTCATGGTTGACGCTCCTGGAGGTCGAGTCGGTTTCGTCGCGCACGGCGAAGAAGGTGCGCCGGGACGAGGGCGGCGAGTTCACCGGCCGGCGCCGGTTCGGTCGCCGTGCGATGCCGAAACGCGCGGTGGGCGAGCCGAAGTAGGTACGGGACGGCCCCGCGTCCGAAGGCCGTCGGATCGGGGTACGCGCTCATCCGGCGGCGCCCAGAATGGCCGCGGCGGCGCGCAGGGCCAGCTGTCCGCGCACCGGGTCGACAGCGCTCGCGTTCGCGGCGACGGCCGGTGTGGGGCCGGTGTCGCGCAGGGCTTGGCCGATGGCGCGGCGTTCACCCGATTCGAAGGAACCGAAGGTTCGCCGTAGCAGGGGCAGGGTGGCGACGAACTGGTCTTCGGGGAGGTCGCGCAGCCAGTCGTCGATGCGGCGCAACAGGTCTCGGTCGTGCACGAGCAGGAGTCCTCGGCCGCCGAGGAACCCGTCGATCCAGGCGGCCTTGGCAGCGGGTGTGTTGCCGACCGACAAGGCCGCCGAGAGCCGGCGCGCCGAATCGGCGTCGTCGATGCGTTCGGCGTCGCACAGCAGCCGAACGGCGCGCCCGCCGATGGCGCCGTGCACGTCGTCGCGGTCGGCGATGCGGTGCAGGGTGGTCAACCACTCGGTGGTCGAGCGGGTGTCGTCGCGGGTGCTGACGGCGGTGTGGGCGGCGTCGATCTGGCGGCGCAGCGCCTCGGCGGCGTCGGTGTCCAAACCGGTCACCGCACCCGGCAGTCCGGCACAGATGCGGACGAGCAGGCCGTCCGCCACGTGCTCGAGCGCCTTGGTGTCGGTGCCGCGCACGTCGCCGTAGCGCAGGGTGCGGGTCAGGCCGGGCAGAGCGCCGAGGAGATGGGTGACGTCGTGATCGAGGGCGGCGGCCGCCTCCAGGCGGGCGATCAGACCGTCGGTGGCACCGCCGAGGTCGGCGAGCAGCGCCGTCTCCAGCGCGTCGGCGAGTTCGGTGACCGACACACCGTCGCGGCTCGCCGTGTCGAGGATCTTGGCTTCCGCCGCCGTGCGCAGGGTGGTGCCCCACACGGCGGCTTCCACGATGCGCACCTCGAACTCGGGTTCCCAACGCAGCGACCAGGTTTCGCGGAAAGTGCCGGTGCTGCGCACCTCACCGACGGTCGGAGTGCCCCACTCGATGCCGAGCAGCCGCAGCCGGTGCAGCAGGTGCGAGCGTTCGACGTCGCGTTCCTTACGCAGATCTAGGTCGACCGTGCGGACGAGGGCTTCCTGCTTGAGCCGAAGGGTTTTGATGCGTGCCCGCAGATCGGCGGCCAGCGGAACGGTCGGCGTGTTCTCCGGCACCGCACCGAGCGTTTCGCCGACGACGAGCTCATCGACGACCAGCCGCAGCATGGTCTCGTCCCCGCCGCACATCACCGACCGCACGGCCTCGGTGACCTCCGACAACCCCGCCAGCGGCCTGCCACGCAGCGCGGCGAGCGTGTCGGCCAGACGAACCGACTCGATGATGTGCGCGCTCGACACCGGCAGATCGTGTGCGCGCAGCACCCCCGCCACCTTCGTCAACCACCGCGCCACCGGCCGCTCGGTCTCGGTGAACAGGTGGTGATACCAGCCGGGTGAGGTGACCCCGGCCCCGTACCCCGAGCCAGATGCCAACCGGGAATGCGTCCACGGCACCCAGGTCAGAGCGGCTTTCGTCTTCGGAAGTCCCTTCAGTAGACGCATATCCGGTGCCGCCGGACCCAGCGGCCCCACCAGCGCGGGTGCGTGCCACGCCCCGCACACGACCGCCACCCGACGAGCCCCGCCCTTGAGCACCTGCCGCATCGTCTGGCGCATGTACGCCTCGCGTCGCAAGGTGTGCTCGTCGACCACCAGCGGCCCGGCCCTCGTCGTTTCGGGCAGCAGGTGCTCGAGCCCAGCACTCTCGACTGACTCCCGGTCCGACGACGTCAACGGATCGGTCGATGTCGCTCGGTCGTCCGCTTCGGTGTGGGCCGCGGGCTGGTCCGAGCTGATCGGCGTGGCAGGTTCGTCTCGGCGGGTCGGCGTCTCGGGATCGTTCGAATCGGTCCCGGCTGCGAGGCCGCCGCCCGGGGCGTCTTCGCGCAGGGCCGCCATGGCTTCGGTGATGGCGTCGAAAGCAGCGGTGTCGGGGACGGATTCGACGACCGCGTCCCACCAGCGTTCGGCGTCGTCGAAGCCCGCGGCCGAAGCGAGGGCGGCCAAGGGATCGGTGCGGTCGACGCGGGTGTCGTCTTCGATGGCGAGGACATTGGTGGCGGGCAGGTCGCAGAAGCGGACCGGGACACCGTTGTCGACGCCGTAGCGCATGGCCTGCCACTCCGGGGAGAACACCGCGAAGGGCCAGAAGGCGGCCCGGGCGGGCGAATCCGGGACGTAGGCCAGCAGGGCGACCGGTGGGCTCATCGTGTCGGCGGCGACGAAACCGACCAGCGGATCGGCGTCGGCGGGCCCCTCGATGAGAATCGTGTCCGGCCGGAACTCCTCGAGTGCCTGCGCCAACGACCGTGCCGACCCCGGCCCGTGATGACGGATACCGAACACCCGCGTCACGGGTTCACCGGCCGCCGGCTCGTCCCGTGCCTGATCCGGCCGGGTACCGCCTGTTTGTTCGCTCATCGAAATCCCCATGTGTGCTGTGTGATCCGTCCTCCCCGTCGCGCGGGTGTCAGCCGGCGATGTCGCGGCAGGCGCGGTAGAAATCGGCCCAGTCGGGGCGTTCACGGACGACGGCCTCGAGGTATTCGGTCCAGATCACCGCATCGGCGACCGGGTCCTTGATGACCGAACCGAGTACGGCGCCCGCGATGTCGGAGGCGCGAAGCACACCGTCACCGAAGTGGGCCGAGAGGGCCAGACCGTTGGTGATCACCGAGATCGCCTCGGCGGTGGACAGCGTGCCCGACGGCGACTTCAGTTTGGTTCGCCCGTCGGCGGTGATGCCCGAGCGCAGCTCACGGAACACCCGGACCACGCGCCGCACCTCCTCGGCGGCGGCCGGGACCGTCGGCAACTCCAGTGCGGCACCGAGCTGTTCGACCCGGCGGCTGACGATCGCCACCTCGGAATCCTCGTCGGCGGGCAGCGGAAGCACGACGGTGTTGAAACGGCGGCGCAGCGCCGAGGACAGATCGTTGACACCCCGGTCGCGGTCGTTGGCGGTGGCGATCACATTGAAACCCTTGGCCGCCTGCACCTCCGCACCGAGCTCGGGGACGGGAAGCGTCTTCTCGGACAGGATGGTGATGAGCGCGTCCTGCACATCCGAGGGGATGCGGGTCAGTTCCTCGATCCGGGCGATCGCGCCGGTGCGCATGGCCGTCATCACCGGCGACGCCACCAGCGCCGCATCGCTCGGCCCCTCGGCGAGCAGCCGCGCGTAGTTCCAGCCGTATCGGATGGCTTCTTCCGCCGTCCCCGAGGTGCCCTGCACCAGCAGGGTCGACTCGCCACTGATGGCTGCCGAAAGATGCTCCGACACCCAGGTTTTCGCGGTGCCGGGCACGCCGAGCAACAGCAGCGCGCGATCGGTGGCCAGCGTCGCCACGGCCACCTCCATCAACCGGCGGGGACCGACGTACTTGGGTGTGATGACCGTGCCGTCGGCCAGCGTGCCGCCGAGCACATAGGTGACCACCGCCCACGGCGACAACTTCCACGACGGCGGACGCGGCCGGTCGTCGACGCGCGCCAGCGCGGTGAGCTCGTCGGCGAAGGCCTGCTCGGCGTGCGGGCGCAGCAGGGTGGTTGCGGATTCGGTCGTCGTCATGACAGCTCCTCGAGCATGGTGGCGCGTTCGGTGAGATCGGTGGCGAGGGTGCGGAAGGCCTGATGCCAGGCGGGGTCGTCGGTGGCCTCGGCCAGCGCGGTGACGCGGGCGGCGAGGCCGACGGGGAAGTGGATGCCTGCCGCGGTGAGCAGGGCTCGATCGGTGTAGACGCCCGCACCGGAATGCGGGTGACGTGCTGTGGTGCGGGCGCGTTCGCCGAGCAGTCGCAGTACATGGGTGGCGACCCGGTCCGGCCACGGGTGGTCGAGTCCGGGCAGGATCGCGTGCAGTTCGGTGAGCTGATGCGCGTCCAGGTCGAGCACGTGCTCGACACGGTCGGCGGGATCGAGCAGGGTGAACAGTTCCCGGCGGCGCAGTACCGCCTGTTCGGTCGGGCTCGCCCCGGCGAAAAGCTCACGCGCCCAGGTGGTGTCGCGGGCGGCGAGGGTGGCGTCGACCCAGCCGTCGACGATCGCCTTGGCATAACGCACAGGCAGTGCGAGTGCGAGTGCGGTCGCGGCGGTGTTCTCGGGGGTGGTGCCCAGAATTCGCGTCCACGCCGACAACGGTGCCGCGGCGATCACCTGATGCAGGGTCTGCACCGATGCGTCGGAGGTGTCCCAGCGCAGCTTCGGCTGTTCGGTGCCGTCGGTGATGCCGTCGCGGCGGGCTTGCGCGCCCACGTCGGCGGGGACGTCCACCTCGAGCCCGCCGTCGGAGCCGACCCGAACCCACGTCGTGAGCAGCGCGGTCATCCTGGCGCCGTACCCGGAATCGGGGAGCCGGGCGAGCAGACCGGCGGCCGTCCGACGTACGTCGCCGCGCCGGTCGTCGAGGGCCCGTTCCAGGAGGGTTTCGTCGGCGGCGTTCGCACCGATGCCGAGCAGGCCGAGGAGTTCGGCTTTGATCGACCCCGATTCCTTGGGCCACGCGCTGGTCAGCACCTCGAGCCCACGCGCCGGGTCGACCCGGCGCAGGTTCGCGAACCAGTCCTTGCGTTCACCCGCGGTGCCGAACAGCCACACATCGTGCGAGGCAGCGACCTCGACGGAGTCGCCGTCGACCACAGGCGAATCCGCAGCGGTCGGACCATCGGCCACGGCCGATGATTCGTGGCGGGACGCAGTGCTCCCCCCGGACGAGGTGCGGTCGACGGGAAACTCGTCGACCAGCTTCGACCAGGCGGGGTTACGCGCCGCCAGCCACCGCCCCCGCCGCCCGGCCAACCGCAGCAGCGGATCGCGCAGCGCGGGATCCGACGCCGCCGACAAGGCCTGCACACACAGCACATCGGGCAATCGGAAGTCGAACGGCTCGGCGGCGGCGAACCATTCGGGAAGAAACGCCGATTTCTCCCGGAGCAGGCGGCCGAGCCGATCGGCCGACCGGCGCGGCAGCAACGGACGCGGATCATCGAGCGCGGGATCGGGTTTCGGTGCCGTACCGGGTACCCGCCCGCCCCGCAGGTACAGATCCTGCAACGCGGCGGTCTCGAGGAGTCGGGTCGCGGTATCGCCACCGCGCTGCGGCACCGCGCCCGTGACCGCGGGATCGAGATGCACACCGTCGAGCCCACGGCGCGCGGTGCCGAGCAGGGCGATCGAAACGAGTTCGGCCAGTTCGGGACTCGCGGTGGAACCGGTGGGGAATTCGGTTTCCAGGTCGTGTACCTCGCCCGCGCTGAACACCGACACCGGGTCGAAGCCCTCGGCCGACCACTGACCGGTCACCGTCACCGGATGACCACCCGACACCGCGGCCAACCGCCACGGCCGGACCCCGGTGGGCAGGGGCAGCGCGGTGCCCTCGGCATCGACCAGATGCCAACCGTGCTCGTCGATGGCAGGAACCACATCGGTGAGCAGCGCCGGAACAGAACGCACCAGCGGGTCGTGACTCAGCGCGGCGGCGTAGGCGTCGAGCGCATCGCCGATCGAGGTACCGGCGGCCGGGACGGTGGTGAACGGTTCGGGGGCACCGTGGCGGGCACCCCATTGCACCCGCAGCGGTACGGGGCCGGGGTAGTAGTGCAGTTCCGCGTCGACCTCGCTGCCCGGTGCGGGCACCTCGCCGGTGAAATTCGGTGTGCCGAAGGAATGTTCGATCAGCAGCGCCCAGCGGCCACCGGCACGGCCACGCAACCAGGTGCGTCGCGCGTAGAGCCGTTCCTCCTCGCTCACCCGCATGCCGAGCACCTGCCAACGGTCGCGCACCGCCGGTTCGGCGAGCACGGTCTCGGCCTGCACCGGGTAGCCGATGTGGGAGCGGATGGCGGCCTGCAACGATTCCGGCAACGCGTCGAGGGTGCGGTGAGCCAGGACGAGCAGATACAGCCGGGCGTATTCGCGCAGCAACAGTTCGGGCCAGTGCTCGGTGGTGGCCACCGCCGTGGGCAGCCTGCGCAGTGCCTCCGCGATCCGTGGGGCCTGGGCATCGACCATGCGCGCCGCCACGGCCTCGTAGGCGGCGTAGGAGCGGTCGGTCTGGGCGAGGCCGGTGCGAACCTGGTCGGTGAGCCACACCTGCAGTTCCGCCAGCCCCGCCGACACCCGGCCGCGCCGCTGCTCGACCGCCGCGGCCGACGGCGCCGACTTGGCCTTCGGCGCCGCGGTGGCTTTGGCGGCCCGGCCCGCGAGCCACTCGGCCGCGAAGTCGGCGGGCGCGTCCCGCGTCGGCACCGCGCCGCTCGACCACGCCAGCAGCAACGACAGGGCGTGCTTGCAGGGAAACTTCCGGCTCGGGCACGAACACTTGTACGCGGGACCGGAGAGATCGACGATCGTCTGGTAGGGCTTGGCCCCACTGCCCTGGCACAGCCCCCACACCGCGTTCCCCTCGGCGCCGGTGTCGCGCCAGCGACTCGCCAGCTTGCGCGCGGCAGCCACCGAGCTCGCATCGGGTGCGAGCGCACGGACCTGGTCCTCGGTCCACAGCGCGGATGTGTCGGTCATCGGTTCCCCCGTTCTCTGTCGCCGAAATATCTACCCGAGCCCACCGACAACTTCGCCCGTGCACAGTGAAAGACCTGGAAAACCCTGGTGCCGTGGAAAATTCGCGCCTCACCTCTTGCTGTGTGGGGCGAACTCTGGCATTCTGACCTGTTCGGCTCGACCGGACCGCCCGGGTCGCTCAACGCAGCGTAGCGCGGGTGAGAGCACCTCATCGAGCTGCCCGCCGGGGTGGGCGAGGGGTGGACATCGAGGGCCGGTCGCGGCGCCACGATGGCCATTCCACTCCCGCGGGCAGATTCGCTGGGGCGCAGCGCATCCCCTGGGCGAACGCCCGGCGATCGGGTAGCGTTTCGGGCACAGTTGCGCTCGGGGCGTGAAGGGGGTGTCGCCAGTGTGCTCGGACCGCATCACCGAGGTGGTCGCGCGCGAGCTCGCCGCCGACCCGGCTGTGGAGGACCGGGTCGCCGATTGCGTGCTCGCGGCGCTCACCGAGGTCGACGATGCCGCCGACACCGCCGATGCCGGTGACACCGGCGTCTTCCTTCGTGCCGTCACCGTGCACGGCTTCCGCGGCATCGGCCCCACCGCCACCCTCCGGCTGAATCCCGGACCCGGTCTCACCCTGGTGGTCGGTCGCAACGGCAGCGGGAAATCCAGCTTCGCCGAGGCCGCCGAATTCGCGTTGACCGGCGGCAATCGCCGCTGGGACGGGCGCACCAGCGCCTGGCGCGAAGGCTGGCGCAACCTGCACGAACCCGACCTCGCCCGGATCGAGGTCGAGCTGCTCACCGGTGGCGGTGCGGTCACCGTCGCGACGCACTGGGCACCCGGCGCCGAGCTGACCGAGGCGCAGTGGACCGAACGGCGCGGTGACGCCTCGCCCGCTGCCGTCGACCCGGTGAGCAGGCGCCAACGCCTCGACCTGTATCGCCCGTTCCTGTCCTACAGCGAGCTCGGCGCCCTCGTCGACGGCAAACCGAGCGACCTGTTCGACGCGCTGCACCGCCTCCTCGGCCTCGACCAGCTCGCCGCGGCGGCCGAAAGCATCCGGCTGCGCAAGCTGGAACTCGAACGCGCCGTGAAGAATTCGCGGCAGGACCGCGCCGACCTGCTCGACGAACTCGCCCAGGTCGCCGACGATCGCGCCGATCGCGTCGCCGAGCTGCTCCGCGACCCGGACCCCGACCTCGACGCCATCGCGGCCGAGGTGGCGGGCTCGGTTCTCGGTGCCGAAGGACCCGAGGGCCTGCGCGCGATCCTGCGCCTGTCCCTGCCCGATCCGGTGGTGGTGGCCGCCGTCGCCGACCGGCTCACCCGCGCCGCCGCCGACCTGTCCGACCACGCGACGATCGACGCCGAATCCGACCTGCGCGTCCTCGAACTGCTCACCCGCGCACGCGAACACGCCGTCACCGCAGGCACCTGTCCCTGCCCGGTCTGCGGCCGTGGCGACCTGGACGACGACTGGCTGTTCGCCGCCGACGCCGAGATAGCCAGGCGGAGCGCCGATCTCGACGCCCTGCGCTCCGCCCGAACGGAATTCGAGTCCGCTCTCGCAGCAGCTCGCGTCCTCCCGGCGCCGGTGCCCGAGGAATTGGCTCCGGCGACCCGGGCCACAGACCGGGTCGTGAAACCCGGGACGACCTCGCCGTTGCCCGAAGCGCCGATCCGGTCGGAAGTACTCGGCAAGCGCCGCGACGCGGTTCGACGATCCTGGGACGCGTGGGCCGCACTCGCGACCGCCGAGTACGACGAGCAGTCGGTCGACCGCCTCCGCACGACCTACCAGGACCTCGCCGCCGAACTCGCTGCCCTGCAACGCGATGCACGCATCGAACTCGAACGCCTGGATGCGGTGTGGTCGCCGCTGGTCCCGCGCATCCTGGCCTGGCTCGAACCGGCCAGGGCCGTCGCGGCCGACGCGGGCGAGTTGCGGATCGTGCGCAAAGCCGCGGACTGGCTCAAGTCGGCGACGACGAGCATCCGGGGCGAACGGATGCGGCCGCTGGAGGCGACGGCGCGGTGGGTGTGGAGCACCCTGCGCCAGCAGAGCAATGTGGAGCTCGGGGCGATCCGGTTGCAGGGCAGCGCGGGGACGGCGCGGCGGGTGCTTCTCGATGTCACCGTCGACGAGGTGGACGGCGCCGCGCTCGGTGTGATGAGCCAGGGCGAGCTGCACGCGCTCGGGCTCTCGCTGTTCCTGCCGCGAGCCACGGTGGCGCACAGCCCTTTCCGGTTCGTGATGATCGACGACCCGGTGCAGGCGATGGACCCTGCCAAGGTCGACGGACTGGCCCGGGTACTGGCCGAGGTCGCCCTCACCAGGCAGGTCGTCGTGTTCACCCACGACGAGCGCCTCGCCGAAGCCGTGCGCCGCATGCAGCTCGACGCCACCGTGCTCGAAGTACAGCGCCGCGAACGCTCCGTCGTCGAGGTCCGGGTGACCGGCGACCCGGTGCGCCGCTACCTCGACGACGCCCGATCCCTGCTCCGCACACCGCAACTACCCCCCGCGATCGCCGACGAACTCGTCGCCACCTGCTGCCGTTCGGCCATCGAGGCCGCCGGGCTGGCGAAAGCGCGCCACGAGCTGCTCGCCGCCGGGCTCGCGCACGGCGAAGTGGAGCGCCGGGTTCGCAACGCGCACACCACGCGCGCCATGATCACCCTGGCCATCATGGGTCCCCGTGCCCGCGTGGACGACCTGAACAAGCACCTCAGTGCCGTCGGTGGCCGCTGGCTCGTCGGGGTGCTGCGCGACGCGACCGCGGGCGCCCACGTGCCGATCGACCGGCCGATGCGCGAATTGATCAGCGATACCGAACGATTCATCGCTTGGCTGCGCGCCCATGAACCGGCGATGGTGCGGTCGTGAACGGGGATCCGGTCCGGTACGGCCGCGCATTCGACCACCCGGTCGATGTAGCGGTGCACCGAATTCGTGTTCGCCGCCGGGGAAGGCCACGGCTCGGGCGTGGCGTCGCCCGCAGGCACGGAGTGACCCCGATTCGTTGTGCGGCAAGGCGGGTCGGGCCGTGGTGAACCGTCGTGGCAGGCCGCGGCGGGCCCAGTTCACCCCGCGTCCTTCCGTCGCCGAACGGTTGGCGGCCGCCGACGACCTGCTGAACGGGTCGGTCTCGGATGCCGGGGGAGTGTGGTCGCGGGCCGTCGCCTGGATTCTGCGGTTGGCCTTGGAGCAAGCCGTTGACGAACTGTGGGCCCAGATCGCGCCGGAACTCATGCGCTGCCCGATGCGCGCCCAGTTGCTCGCTCTTCGGGTCTATGCCGGTCCCGAAACAGCAGGTCAGGTGGGTGCACTGTGGGCGGCGCTCTCGCGCGCGGCCCACCACCTCGACTACGAGATGGCGCCGAGCGTCACCGACCTGCGTCGCTGGCGCGACCAGACGACCGAACTGTGGCGGGCCCTGGAACTGGTCCCGTTGACGCACCAGACCTTCGGCTGAGCACGGTCGGCGATCGGCCGCCCGCACGCACCCGGCAGGATGACCCCATGGGTGAAGCGAAACCATGTCCGTGCCGGCGCGGCGAACCGTTCGATGCCTGCTGCGGCCCGATCCTGGCCGGTGCGCGCGCGGCGGCGACCGCCGAAACCCTCATGCGCTCGCGCTACAGCGCCTACGTCGTCGGCGACACCGACTACCTGCTGCGTTCCTGGCACCCGGACACCCGCCCGAAGGACCTCGAACTCGATCCCGACCAGCGCTGGCTGTTCCTCGAGATCGTGCGCACCGAACGCGGCGGACCGTTCGACGACAACGGCACCGTCGAGTTCATCGCCCACTACCGGCTCGACGGCACGCGCGACAGCATGCACGAGGTGAGCACCTTCGTCCGCGTCGACGGTGCCTGGGTGTACCTCGACGGTGTGTTCGCCGCCTGAACCGGGGATACTGCACCGGTGGCCCGCATCGCGATCGAATACTGCACCCAATGCCGCTGGCTGCTGCGCGCGAGCTGGATGGCACAGGAACTGCTGAGCACCTTCGGCACCGATCTCGCCGAGGTGGCGCTCGTGCCGGGGGAGGGTGGCGTCTTCCGGATCACCCTCGACGGCGATCAGCTGTGGGAACGCAAGGCCGACGGCGGCTTTCCCGAGATCGCGGTGCTCAAGCAGCGGGTTCGCGATCGGATCGCACCCGAGCGCGACCTCGGGCACGTCGACCGGCGCGACTGATCAGCAGCAGCCGCCCCCACCACAGCATCCGCCGCCCGCGGGAGGTGCCGCGGGCATCGGCGCGGCGCCGCGACCCACGGTGGCGAAGGTGGTCAGCAGTTTGACGGTGTCGTCGTGGCCCGCGGGGCAGGACGCCGGATCCGAGGACTGCGCCATCGGCCGGTTCACCTCGAACGTGTCGCCGCACGAGCGGCACCGGAAGCTGTAGTTCGGCATGCGGCAAGTGTAAGTCGCGACGGCCGCACCGACACCTGGCCGATCAGCACACTCGCAGCTATCGAATTCCGGTGCGGTGGGGTTCGCCGCGCACCGCGCTGACGTCGATCGGAACCCCGCCGGCCCACCGCGGCTCCGGCAGCCCAGATCCCCCCGGTGACGACACCGTGCGGAGGTCGAAGCTGTACCGGCGAGTAACCGTTACCTGCGGAAATGGTGCGTTGGCGGCGTGCCAGTGGCCTGTCGACGTACTCTCGTAAGGAGTCACCAGGTGCTGCGGCCCGCGGGAGCAAATGCACAGGCACTCGTGGATCGCGCCGGCTAGGAGGTGTGCGATGAGCATTCAGCCCGATCTCGACCAAGGCACGTGGACCCACGAAGCCGAACCACTGGCGCACACCGAGCACGGCACGGTCAGCGGAATCTGGGAGGGGCCGGTCGCCGTGTGGCGCAGTGTGCCCTACGCGAAGGCACCCGCCGGCCCGGCTCGATTCCGCCTCCCCCAGCCGCCGAAGCCCTGGGAGGGTGTGCGCGACTGCGCGGTCTTCGGTGAGATCGCACCGCAGGCGATGGGCGCGATGGTGCCCGTCGACTCGGATCTGCGAATGGGCGAGGACTGTCTGTGGGTGAACGTGTGGTCGCCCCGGCCCCAGCCCAGCGACGACGAACCGCGCCCCGTGATGGTGTGGCTGCACGGCGGCGCCTACTGCCTCGGCACCGCCGCGCAGACCATCTACAACGGGCGCAGACTCGCCGAAGCGGGCGACGTGGTGGTCGTCACCGTGAACTACCGGCTCGGGGTCCTCGGATTCCTGGACCTGTCGTCCTTCGGCGACCAGTTCACCCCGAACCTCGGCCTGCACGATCAGCTGGCTGCCCTCGCCTGGGTCCGCGACAATATCGCCGCGTTCGGCGGCGACCCCGGCAAAGTGACGGTCTTCGGCGAATCCTCCGGCGCGGGCTGCGTCACCGCGCTGCTCACCGCACCCGCCGCCGACGGGTTGTTCCACCAGGCGATCGCCCAGAGTCCGCCCGCCACCACGGTATTCGGGCAGGAACGCGCCGCCGTCGTCGCCCAGCGGTACCTGGAACTGCTGGAACTCGGTGCGGGCGAAACGGATCGGCTGCTCGAGCTGCCGATCGAGCAGCTCGTGGAGGTCGGCGCGGTCCTGCTCGACGAGGTGCCGACCAAGGAACCGGGCAGGCTGGCCGCCGCCCCGGTCGTCGACGGGGACCTGTTGCCCGCCTATCCGATCGACCGTTTCCAGCAGGGCCTTTCCCATCGGGTGCCGTTGCTGATCGGCAGCAACAAGGACGAGGCCTCCTTGTTCCGGGTGCTCAAATCCCCGATCATGCCGGTGACACCCGACGCCGTGAACGCCATGCTGCGCGACGTCGCCGCTTCGCACCCGGAGATGTCGCCGGAACGGATCGCCGAGATCACCTCCGCCTACCCGGATCTCACCAAGATCCGTGGCGCGCTCGCCATGTCGACCGACGCCGCGTTCCGTATGCCCGCCGCGTGGGTCGCCGAAGGGCACGCCCAGCACTCACCGACCTGGAAGTACCGGTTCGACTACGCGACACCGATGTTGAAGGCGGCCCGGGTCGGTGCCGGCCACGCCACCGAATTGCCTTATGTGTTCGGCAATTTCGGCACGCTCAACCACGACCCCACGTTCTGGCTCGGCGGTCGCAAGGTCTCGCTCGCGGTCTCGGGCCGGATGCAGCGCCGCTGGCTGGCCTTCGCCGAACACGGCGTACCGGCGGCACTGGACGGTTCCAAGCACTGGCCGCGCTATCTGCCCACCGACCGGACCACCTTGCTCATCGACGCCATCGACCGGGTCGTCGACAATCCCGACGCCGAACTGCACACCGCCTGGGGCGACCAGGCCGTCGGCTTCAGCTGAGCAGTCCCCGTCACACGTCGGTCGAGAAGCGGATGCCGCCGTCGGGGATTTCCACGCCCGGCCACACCCGCGCCCCGCGCAGTAGTTCGCAGCGGGCACCGACCTGGGCGCCGTCACCGATCACACCGTCACGCACCAGCGCGCGCGGACCGATCCGGGCGCCGAAGCCGACGATCGACCGTTCCACGGTCGCGCCCGCCTCGACGACCGCGCCGTCGAAGATCACGGCTCCGTCGAGTCGCGCGCCCGCGCCGATCTCGGCGCCACGCCCGACCACGGTGCCGCCGATGAGCAGCGCCCCGGGCGCCACGCCCGCACTCGGGTGCACCAGCGACTCACCGCGCTGACCCGGCAGCGCGGGGGAGGGGGCGATGCCGCGGACCAGGTCGGCCGATCCGCGTACGAAGTCCTCCGGGGTGCCCATATCGCGCCAGTAGGAGGCGTCGACGTGACCCTGCACGCGGGCACCCTCGGCCAGCAGCGCGGGGAACACCTCGCGCTCCACCGACACCGGGCGACCGGTCGGGATCTTCTCGATGTACTCGCGGCGGAACACGTAACAACCGGCGTTGATCTGGTCGGTCGGCGGATCCTGGGTCTTCTCGAGGAACGCCGTGACCCGGCCTTCCTCGTCGGTCGGCACACAGCCGAACGCGCGCGGATCGCTCACCCGGACCAGGTGCAGGGTCACATCGGCGTTGGTCGACTCGTGGGTGTCGAGGATCGCGCCGAGGTCGGTGCCGCCGAGCACGTCGCCGTTGAACACCATCACATTGTCGGCGCGCAGCTTGGGCAGCACGTTGCGGATGCCGCCACCGGTGCCGAGCGGCTCGGTCTCGGTGACGTACTCCAGGTCGAGTCCCAGCTCCGAACCGTCACCGAAGTGCTCCTCGAACACCTCCGCCTTGAAGGAGGTGCCGAGCACGACGTGGGTGATCCCGGCCTCGGCGATGCGGGCCAGCAGGTGGGTCAGGAACGGCAGCCCGGCCGTCGGCAGCATCGGCTTGGGCGCCGAGAGGGTGAGCGGACGCAGCCGCGTGCCCTGTCCGCCGACGAGGATGACCGCGTCGGTGCCTGCATTGCC
This sequence comes from Nocardia sp. NPDC050378, assembly GCF_040655675.1. NCBI lineage: Bacteria > Bacillati > Actinomycetota > Actinomycetes > Mycobacteriales > Nocardiaceae > Nocardia > Nocardia sp. NPDC050378. The sequence goes on along the minus strand of NZ_JBFAKI010000004.1, from coordinate 452,351 downwards.
TGCCATCGAGTTTCCCCTGTTCACAGTGGACCAGCCCCTACTCAGGCGCTGGTTCGCGCTTTCTCACGCAGCGCCGATCGAACCGCAATCCGGGAGCGAACCGCAAGTCCGGCCCGCAACGCCAGCCGCAGCGGCGCCTGCCACCAGTGCGGATGCCGGTCGGCCTGGAAGCGGTACGCGCTGGCATGGTGGGCGGGCAGCATCAGTTCGGGGTGCTTGCCCGCGGCGTGGCCCTTGGCGTGGGTCACTTCGGCGTCCGGGACGAACACATTGTGCCAGCCCGCCTTGCCCATCCGGTCGCCGAAGTCGACGTCCTCCATGTACATGAAGTAGCGCGAGTCGAAGCCGTCGATGGTGTCGAACGCGGCCCGACGCACCAGCAGGCACGAGCCCGACAGCCAGCCGACCACCCGCTCCGAAAGCTCCTCGTTCTCCTGCCGGTACCGCACCGACCAGGGATTCTTCGGCCAGATCGCGCCGAGGATCGCATGCCCGGCACCGTCGGCCAGGCCGGGCACCCGCCGGGCCGAGGGGTAGACGCTGCCGTCGGGTTCGCGGACCATCGGCCCGAAGGCGCCCGCGCGCGGCCAGCGCTGCGCGGCCTCGAGCAGCTTGTCGATGGAGTCGACGCCCCAGCGGATGTCCGGGTTGGCCAGGATCACGAATTCGATCGACGGATCGATCTCGGCGACGGCCCGGTTGATGGCGCCGCCGTAGCCGATATTGCCGCCGGTACGCAGCAGCCGCACGTGCGCGTTGGCCTCGGCCACCAGCTCGGGCACGCCGTCGGTCGACCCGTTGTCGGCCAGGATCACCTGTGGCTTCTCGCTGGTCGCGTCGGCGAGGGTGGTGATGAAGTGCTCGAGATGCTCGCCCGGTGAATAGGTCACCGTGACGACGGCCAGACCGGCGGGGGCGGGGGATTCGGCTGCGTTCACGAGTGCGCAGCCTAGTCGGACAACCGGCGAAGTGTGTCGGTGAGTGCGGAACGCCAGGGCCGCATCGGGGTCAGGCCCGCGTCGTTCCAAACCCGGGGTGAGAGCACCGAATAGGGCGGGCGCGGCGCGGGTCTGGGGAACGCGCTCGAATCGCACGGCAGCACCCGGGCCGGGTCGGCGCCGAGCTCGGTGAAAACGGCGACGGCCAGGTCGAACCAGGTGGCGGTGCCGGAGTTGGTCGCGTGCAGCACCCGGGGCGCGTCGGGGCGGTCGGCGAGCTCCAGCAGGGCGGCGGCCAGATCGATCGCACTGGTCGGCGACCCGAGCTGGTCGTTCACCACGGTGACGGTGTCGCGTTCGCGCTCGAGCCTGCGCATCGTCGCGACGAAATCCCCCTCGACACCGGCGTACACCCATGCTGTGCGCACGACCTGCGCCTCGGGGCAGCCGTCGAGCACGGCTCGCTCACCTGCCAGTTTCGACTGGCCGTAGACCGTCGCCGGTCCGGTGGGGTCGTCCGGTTCGTACGGTGTGCTCGCGGTGCCGGGGAACACATAGTCGGTCGACACGTGGATGAGCCGCGCGCCGATCGCGGTACAGGCGGCGGCGAGCACGGCCGGACCGGTGGCATTGGCGGCGAACGCGGCGTCGCGGTCGGTTTCGGCGGCGTCGACGGCGGTGTAGGCCGCGCAGTTGAGCACCACCGCGCCGGGTGTGAGCATCGCCTCCACCGCGTCGCGGTCGGTGATGTCGACCTGCGACCGGCCGAGGCCACGTGCGTGCGGGGCCAGACGCAGGATTTCCCGCCCCAGCAGCCCACCGGCGCCGGTTACGATCAGGGAAGCTCGAGTGGGGAAATCGGCATTCACGCGGCCAGTCTGGCACGCCGCAACACCTGCGGGTCGGCCCGACTGTGGTAACTGTTGGTTAGCCTGTGTTCACGACAGTGGGGTTTGCGGGGAGGCGTGCAGGGCGGGGGCGCCGCGAGGTCGAGAGGAAGCACGAGTGCGAGAGTCGACAGGATCACCGTCGGCCACCACGCCTGCGGGACCGGCGAAGGTGATGGTGGCGATCGCGGCGGTCCTGGTGCTCGCGATCACCGGGTTCGCCTGGCGCAGCGTCGACAATCTGATCGCCAATATCGAACGCATCGGTGGACTCGGTCTCGGCGGCGGCCGCGACGGCGCCGTCGACATCCTGCTCGTGGGTGTCGACAGCCGCACCGACGCCCACGGCAATCCGCTCACCAGCGCCGAACGCGCCATGCTGCACGCCGGCGACGAAGTGGGCACCAACACCGACACCATCGTGCTGGTCCGCGTCCCCAACGACGGCCGCTCCGCCACCGCCATCTCCATTCCCCGCGACTCCTACGTCGACGTTCCCGGTCAGGGCAAGGCCAAGATCAACTCCGCCTACGGCGCGACGAAAGAGACCGAACGCGCCAAGATGCTCGCAGACGGTGACGCCGAGGCCGACGCCGAACGCGACTCGACCAAGGCGGGCAGGCAGGCGCTGATCAAGTCGGTGGCCAATCTCACCGGCGTCACCGTCGACCACTACGCCGAGGTGAGTCTGCTCGGGTTCGTGCTGCTCACCGATGCCGTCGGCGGGGTCGAGGTGTGCCTGAACAACGCGGTCGACGAATACATGTCCGGTGCGCAGTTCCCGGCGGGCAATCAACGTCTCGACGGCGCGCAGGCCTTGAGTTTCGTGCGGCAGCGCCACGATCTGCCGCGCGGCGACATCGACCGGATCGTGCGTCAGCAGGTGTTCATGGCCCAGCTGGTGAGTCAGCTGCTCAATGCCAGGACGCTGGCCGATCCCGGCAAGCTCGGCGAGATCAGCGAAGCCGTCGGGCGCACGGTCGTCCTCGACGACGACTGGGACGTGCTCGCCTTCCTGCAGCAGCTGAAGGATCTCTCCGGTGGTCAGGTCGAGTTCGACACCATTCCCGTCGCCGACCTGAACAGCATGACGGCCGACGGCGAATCGGTGGTTCGGGTGGAGCCGAAGGCCGTGCAGGACTACGTGGCCGGGCTGGTCGGCGAGGAGAAACCGGCCGAGGAGAAGAAGGTCGACCCGTCCACGGTGACGGTGAGCGTGTTCAACGCCGGTGGCGCGACGGGCCTGGCGGCCAAGGTCGCGGCCGCGTTGACCGGTAAGGGTTTCCGCGAGGGTCTGGTCGGGAACTATTCCGGGGGGAGTGTGAGCTCGAGCCGGGTGCTCGCCGCCGACAGCGCCGATCCCAAGGCCGTCGCGGTGGCCGAGGAACTCGGCGGCCTGACCGTGGTCGCGGATCCGTCGCTGTCGGCGGATTCGGTGAGCGTGGTGCTGGCGAGCGACTACTCTGGTCCCGGCTCGGCCGCGGCAGGCATGTTCGATTTCGACGGAACAGCCTCGGCGACCGCCACGCCAGTACCGCCCGCCCCGCCGATCGACGCAGGCCAGAACGGACCGAAATGCGTGAATTGACCTATGCGTGAGCCTCATTCGACACTGACCGACGCCCTCCTCGACCCGATCCTCGAACGCGATCCCGCCGGACCGCGCGTCACCTGGTACGACGACGCCACCGGCGCCCGCATCGAACTGTCCGGGCTGACGCTGGCCAACTGGGCGGCCAAGACCGCCAACCTGATCCGCGACGAGTTCGCGCTCACCCCCGGCGCGCGGGTCGCGGTGCTGCTGCCCGCGCACTGGCAGACGGCCGCGGTGCTGCTCGGGTGCTGGTGGGCCGGAACCGAAGTGGTGCTCAGCCCCGATCCGGACGCCGACCTCGCCCTGGTGGCACCCGACCGGCTCGACGACGCCGACGGCGTCGACGAGGTCGCGGTGCTGTCGCTGGACGCCATGGGCACACCCGTGCGCGACCTGCCGGTCGGTGTCACCGATTTCGCCACCGCGGTGCGCGTGCACGGTGACCAGTTCCTGCCCGGTGGCTTCCGGGCCGCTCTCGACGGTATGTCGGTGGGCGAGGTGCTCGACGCGGCGAAGAAATCGGCGGCGCTGCAGGGCATTTCCGCCGGTGACCGGGTGCTGTCGAGCGCGCCGTGGGACACCGCGGCCGAGCTGATCGACGGGTACCTCGCCGTTCTCGGCGCCGGTGCGTCGCTGGTGCAGGTGGTCAATCCCGACGCGACCGCCACCGAGCACCGCGCCGAGACCGAACGGGTGACCGTGCGGCGCTGAGCCGCTCGTCTCCTACCTGGGTATAGGTCGGTCTCCGCCCGAGGAACGTGGTTTCTGTCACACCCCGTCCGTACTGTGGAAGACATCTTCGGCAGTACGGCGCAAAGGGGCGGCTATGAACGTCGGGTACTGGATCCGCTGGTCGGCACAGCACGGGATTCCCCGTGCCTTCCTGCGCTGGCGTGCGCGGCGTGGCGACACCTTCGCCACCCTGCTCGCCGGGGACCGGGGACTGCACGATCCCTACCCGCTCATCGAGGAACTGCGCGGCCCCGGTCTGCGCCGCACGCCGTTGGCGTACGCGTGCTTCGAACACGCACCGGTGCGAAGTATCCTGCGCGACAACAGATTCGGTGTGTTCCCCGCGCTGGGACGCGAGGTCCCGTCGCCGTTGCGCAAGCTGGCCGAACGGGTTGTCCCGCCGCCGAGCCCGGTCGAGCCGCCGTCGATGCTCGTGCTCAATCCGCCCGAACACACCAGGATGCGCAAGCCGGTGGCATCGGCCTTCACTCCGCGCGCCATCGGGAGGTTGCGCGACCGCGTCGAAACCGTCACCACCGAGCTGCTCGACGCGATGCCCGCGCACGGCTCGATCGATCTCGTCACCGATTTCGCGGCCCAGGTGCCGATCGCGATCATCGCCGAGATGCTCGGGTTCCCCGCCGCCGACCGCGAGCTGTTCCTGCGCTGGGGCGACCGCGTCACCCCACTGCTCGACATCGGCACCTCCTGGCGCTCCTACCGGGAGGCGATGGCCGCCACCGACACCCTGGCCGACTATCTGGCCGAGCACATCGAGAAGCTGCGCGACGAACCGGGCGAGGACATCCTCTCCAGCCTGGTCACCTCCGGCGACCTGACCATGCGCGAACTGCAGGCGGGCGCGGGACTGCTGATGGGCGCGGGCTTCGAGACCACGGTCAACCTCATCGGGAACGCGGTGGCCGCGCTGTCGGCCAACCCCGACCAGCTCGCCATCGCCCAGAACGACCCCGACCGCTGGCCCGACGTAGTAGAGGAGACGCTGCGGTTCGACCCACCGGTGCAGACCACCGCCCGGGTGGCGCTCGAGGACGTCGAGGTCGACGGGATGACGGTGAAGGCGGGTGCCACCGTCATCCTGTCGCTGGCCGGCGCCAACCGCGACCCGTCGGTCTTCGCCGATCCGGACCGCTTCGACATCGACCGCCCGAATGCCAAGGAGCACGTCGCCTTCAGCAGCGGCATCCACGCCTGCCTCGGCGCGAGCCTGGCCAGGATGGAAGCGGTACACGCCCTGCGCGCGCTCTACGCCCGCTACCCGGATCTGCGCTTACGTAGAGAACCGGTGCGCCGCAATCTGTTCACCCTGCACGGGTTCGAGCACATGCCGGTCGACCTCGGCCCGGTGGCGCGCACCGGGGCGCCCGACAATCTGGCGGGCGCCACCACCCAGGGGTGAGCTAGGTCGAAACCCGCCAGCGGTAGCGGGTCTTCGGGCGCCCGGCCCGGCCGTAGTCGGCGCGGCGTTCGGCGAGGCCGTCGTCGGCGAGTTTCTCGAGATACCGCCACGCGGTGATCCGGGAAACGCCGACGGCCGCGGCGGCATCGGTGGCGGTGATGCCCGCCTCGGCCGCGCGCACCGCCCGCGACACCTCCTCGAGCGTGTGCTGCACAACGCCCTTCGGGGCGCCCGCGCGCTGGTCGGCGGTGCGCAGCGCACCGAGGGCGCGGTCGATGTCGTACTGCGACAGCGCCGCTTCGCCCGCGGGCAGGGCGGTGTCGAAATCCCGGTAGCGTTCCAGCTTTTCGCGAAAGGCGGCGAAGGTGAACGGCTTGAGCAGATACAGCACCACCCCGTGGGCGACGGCGCTGCGCACCATGGTCAGCTCGCGCGCCGAGGTGATCGCGATGACATCGGGACGCGGGGAGAGTCCGTTGAGCGCGGCGGCCACCTCGAGGCCGTTGATGTCGGGCAGCCCGATATCCATCAGCACCAGGTGGAACGGATTGCCGTCGGCGATCGCCGACGCGGCGAGATCGAGCGCGTCATGACCGGTATGGGCGACGCCGCCGGTGACGAATCCGTCGAGCCGTTCGAGATAGGCCCGGTGTGCCTGGGCGATCAACGGTTCGTCCTCGACGATCAGGACGCGGATCATGGGTTCTCCCTCAACGGAATTCGGACGGTGACCGCGCTGTGTGGTGCGGCCGTTGTGGTGATGGCACCGCCGTGTCGATCGACGAGACGGTGCACGAGTGCCAGGCCGAGGCCGGCATGATCGGATTTGGTCGTGTAGCCGCGTTCGGCGGCGCGCTCGAACATCTGCGCCGACATGCCGGGGCCGCTGTCGGAGACTCGCACGCGCAGGTGCCCGTCGCGGTGACTCACCGACACCTCGACCCGCTTGTCGATGGTGCCCGCGGCCGCGTCGATGGCGTTGTCGACCAGATTGCCGACCAGCGTCACGGTTTCCTGCGCCGAGAGCGGGTCGGTGGAGTCGAGCGCGGTGTCCTCGCTGATGGCGAGACTCACCCCACGCTCGGCGGCCTGGTCCACCTTGCCGAGCAGCAGCGCCGCCAGCGCCGCGTCACCGACCGCCGCCAGCAGCCGGTCGATCAGCACCTGCGAGAGCGCGAGCTCGTCGGTGGCGAACGCCACCGCCTCGTCGGGCCTGCCGAGTTCCACCATGGTGACCACGGTGTGCAGTTTGTTGGCCGCCTCGTGCGCCTGGGCGCGCAGCGACTCGGCGAAATTGCGCACCGTGTCGAGCTCGCCGAGCACCGCGCGCAGTTCGGTCTGATCGCGGATGGTGAGCACGGTACCGATCTGCTCGCCCTCCCAGGTCACCACGTCCTGGTTCACCAGCAGCACCCGGTCGGTCGTCACATGCGTTTCGTCGCGCACCACGCCCGGGCGCTCCTGGCGCAACGAGACGGGCAGGTCGTCGCGATACACCGGGCCCTGCGGCAGATCGAGCAGGGTGCGCGCCTGATCGTTGACCACCTCCGCGGGCCCCTGGCCGGTGCCGAACACCACAAGACCCTCGTGGACCGAATGCAGCACCGCGTCGTGATGCTCGTAGAGCGCGCGCAGTTCGTCGGGCGCCAAGCCGTGGGTCTGCCTGCGCAGCCGCCTGCTGAGCAGGAACGAGGAGAACGCGGCCAGCGCGAGTCCGGCCGCGCTCACCCCGAGGATCAGCGGCAGCTGCGAGGCCACCTGGGTGCCGATCCTGGCCCTGGTCACCCCGGCCGACACCAGCGCGACCACCCGGCCGCGGTCGTAGACCGGCGTCACCGCCCGGATCGACGGGCCGAGCGTGCCGGTGAAGGTCTCGGTGAACGTCTGCCCGGCCAGCGCCCGGTCGATGCTGCCGGAGAACGGTTTGCCGATCATCTCCGGATTCGTGTGGGTGTAGCGGGTGCGGTCCGGCGCCATCACCACGATGAAGTCCATCCCGGTATCGGCCCGGATCCGCTCGGTGGTGGGTTGCAGCAGCCCGCTCGGATACGGCGAACTCACCGCCGCCAGCGTCGACGGCGCCCTGGCCACCGACACGGCGACGTCCCTGACCTGAAGTTCCGTGGCCACATCGTGGTCGCGTCTGGCGTCGAGCACGGCGAGCACCGTACCCGTGCCGATCATCAGCGCCAGCACCACCAACTGCCACACGAAGGCCTGTCCGGCAAGCGACAGTCGTCCTCGTCGCATCCTGCCCTCCGACCTCGAACTGAACGTTATGTACCTAAAGCACGTTATGTACCAAACGTGACGACGATCACACCAGCGGTGCATGCTCGCTGCCATGAGCACAACCACCGCGCGAAAACGAGACCATACCCACTGGCTGTACATCGCGGTGATTATCGCGGTGCTAGCGGGCATTCTCGTCGGCAGGCTGGCACCGGAGTTCGGTCAGTCACTGGCGCCGCTGGGTACCCTGTTCGTGAATCTGATCAAGATGATGATCGCGCCGGTCATCTTCTGCACCATCGTGCTCGGCATCGGTTCGGTACGGGCGGCGGCCACCGTCGGCAAGGTCGGTGGTCTGGCCATCGCCTACTTCCTCGCCATGTCGACGGCTGCGCTCGGTATCGGTCTGGTGGTCGGCAACCTGATCGAACCCGGGTCCGGACTCGGCGCGGCCAAGCCCGGTGCGGGCGCCAAGTACGCCGAGCAGGCGCACGGTGCGGGTGGTACCTGGGACTTCATCCAGAACATCGTGCCGACCACGCTGGTGTCCTCGCTGACGGCGGGCAGCGTGCTGCAGGCGCTGTTCGTCGCACTGCTCGTCGGATTCGCGGTGCAGGCCATGGGCGCGGCGGGCGAGCCGATCCTGCGGGCGGTGTCGCTCGGGCAGAAGCTCGTGTTCCGGATCCTGTCGATGATCCTGTGGCTGGCACCGATCGGCGCGTTCGGTGCGATCGCCAATGTCGTCGGGCGCACCGGCTGGTCGGCGGTCGTGGAGCTGGCGACGCTGATGATCGCGTTCTACCTGACGTGCCTGGTGTTCGTCTTCGGTGTGCTCGGCGCGGTACTGCGGATCGTGTCGGGTGTGTCGATCCTGAAGTTGTGCCGGTACCTGGCCCGGGAGTACCTGCTGATCGTGGCGACCTCGTCGTCGGAGTCGGCGCTGCCACGGCTGATCGCCAAAATGGAGCACGCCGGTGTGGAGAAGACCACGGTCGGTGTCGTCGTGCCGACCGGATACTCGTTCAACCTCGACGGCACGGCCATCTACCTGACGATGGCCTCGATCTTCATCGCCGACGCCCTCGGTCAGCCGCTGAGTCTCGGCGAGCAGATCGGCCTGCTGCTGTTCATGATCATCGCGTCCAAGGGCGCGGCGGGCGTCACCGGTGCGGGCCTGGCGACGCTGGCGGGCGGTCTGCAGAGCCACCGCCCCGAACTCCTCGACGGTGTGGGCCTGATCGTCGGCATCGACCGGTTCATGTCCGAAGCCCGTGCGCTGACCAACTTCTCGGGCAACGCCGTCGCCACCCTGCTCATCGGCACCTGGACCAAAACCGTCGACGCCGACCGCACCCGCCGCGTACTCGACCGCGAACTCCCCTTCGACGAGGAGACCATGGTCGACGACGATCACAGCGCCCCCGAAGCCAAGCCCGCCACCGAGCCTGCCCCTGTCGCGGTTCAGTAGAACAGCGGACCGGCCCCGCCGCGACGCGGAGCAGGTCCGCGGTCGGGCACCCCGACGCGCACACGAATCGCGGTGCGGGCCCCCTGCAGAGGTGACGCGGCACTCGGCCGCGGGCGCGGATTCGCCGCGTAGGTTGGAGAGAAAGTCGGTCGGCGAAGGGACGGCGATGGCCGAAGTCGTAGTGGTCGGGTCGGGGCCGAACGGGCTCGCCGCGGCGGTGATCGCCGCACGCGCCGGGCTCTCGGTGCGGGTGCTCGAGGCACAGGATGAGCCGGGTGGTGGTTCACGCACCGCCGAGCTGACCCTGCCGGGCTTCCATCACGATGTGTGCGCGGGCGCGCACCCCATGGCCTTGGCCTCACCGTTCTTTCGGGCGTTCGACCTCGCCGCACACGGTGTGGAACTGCTCGCGCCCACCGTCTCCTACGCGCACCCGCTCGACGGCGGTGTCGCCGGACTGGCCTGGCGCAATCTCGAATCCACGGTCGCCGATCTCGGCCGCGACGGTCCGGCCTGGCGTTCGCTGTTCGCCCCGCTGGTCGAACACTGGCCCGCGGTGGTGGAGCTGGCCATGTCGGACCTGCGGCACCCGCCGCTGAACGTCCCGACGGGTGTGCGATTCGGGCTGCGGGTGCTCGAACAGGCATCACCGCTGTGGAACAACCGTTTTCACGAGGACGCGGCCCCCGCCATGCTCACCGGTGTGGCCACCCACGCCATCACCCAGCCGCGCGCCATTCCCGCCGTCGGCGCCGGACTGCTGCTCGGCACCCTTGCCCACGCGGGTGGCTGGGTGATCCCGCGCGGCGGCAGCCAGGCCATCCCCGACGCGTTGATCGCGGAGCTGGAACGCCTTGGCGGCGAGGTGGTCACCGGTCATCGCGTCGACGATTTCGCCGAACTCGCCACCGCCCGCGCCGTCCTGTTCGACACCTCACCCGCCGAACTGCTGCGCATCGCGGGTGACCGCCTGCCCGAGCGCTACCGCAACAGCCTCGGCCGTTTCCGCTACGGCGGGGCGGCGTGCAAGGTCGACTTCGCCCTGTCGGGCCCGGTGCCGTGGACCGCGCCCGGCGCCGACCTGGCAGGCACCCTGCACCTGATCGGCACCCGCGCCGAGGCGATGCAGGCCGAAAAGCAGATCGCCGCAGGACGATTCGCCGACCGCCCGTACGTGCTCGCCATTCAGCCCGGCGTCGTCGACAGCACCCGCGCCCCCGAGGGCAAGCACACCTTCTATACCTACGCCCACGTTCCCAACGGATCCGATCGCGATATCAGCGAGGACGTGATCGCCCAGGTGGAACGCTTCGCTCCCGGATTCCGCGACCTCGTTCTCGCCAAGCATGTTCGCCCCGCCGCGTTCATGCCCGCCCACAATGCCAACTACATCGGCGGCGATATCTCCGCGGGCGCGATGACCCTGCGCCAGACCGTGTTCCGGCCCCTGGCCCGCTGGAACCCGTATGCCACCCCGATTCCCGGCACCTATCTGTGTTCGTCGTCGACGTCCCCCGGCCCCGGCGTGCACGGCATGTCCGGACTACACGCGACACACCACATGTTGCGCACCCGGTTCGGCATCGTCACCGACCCACTCGACCTGTTGCGCGGTGAGGAACCCGCCTATCGGTGACTGCCGGTGGCACCGGCCTTCTCGGGCCGAAACACGTCGGGCTCGAGATAGACCGTGCGCACGCTCGGCGCCGCCTCGCGGATGCGGGCGTCGGCGGCGTCGATCGCGGCACCGACGCGGCTGATGTCGAGTTCGGGCTGCATGGCGATCTTGGCGTTCACCAGCAGGTCCTCCGGACCGAGGTACTGCGTCTGCAGGCGAAGCACCCGCACGATGCGCGGATCGGCGAGCAGCGCGTCGCGGATGGCCCGGTCCTCGGCGGCGGTGGCGCCCTCACCGATGATCAGGCTCTTGGTCTCCACGATCAGCACGATGGCGTTGAAGCCGAGCAGCAGGCCGATGAGCAGCGTGCCGATGCCGTCCCACACTCCGTTGCCGGTGAGCACCGTCAGCCCGACACCGGCCAACGCGAACATCAACCCCACCAGTGCGCCCAGGTCTTCCAGCAGCACCACCGGCAGCTCGGGATTGCGGCTGTTGCGGATGAAATGCCACCAGGAGTGCTTGCCCTTCAACGGCTCCGATTCCCGGCGCGCGGTGCGGAAACTGAAGCCCTCGAGCAGCATCGACACCAGCAGAATCACGATCGCGACCCCGGGCGACTCGAGTTCGTGCGGGAACCGGATCTTGTGCACCGCCTCGTTCAGCGCGAACAGGCAGCCCATCGTGAACAGCACGAGCGCAACGACGAACGAATAGAAGTACCGGTTGCGGGTGTAACCGAAGGGATGAAGCACGTCGGGCGCCTGCTCGGCCCGGTTGCGGCCGACGAGCAGCAGCGCTTCGTTGCCGGTGTCGGCCACCGAGTGCACGGCCTCGGCCAGCATGGACGACGAGCCCGTGATGAACGCACCGATGAACTTCGCGACCATGATCCCGGCGTTCGCGCCGAGCGCGGCCAGGATCGCGATCTTGCTGTCTCCACCTTCAGCGGCCATACCGGGGCACGCTACCGTCCTCGCCGACGCATGCCCCCGACCCCAGGCCGTGTCTACTTCGCCTGTCGGTACAGGTCGGGCTCGAGGTAGATCAGACGGGCGAACGGGACCGCGGTGCGAACGCGCGTCTCGGCGGCATCGATGGCCTCGGCGATATCGGAGATCCCGAGGCCGGGTGCGATGGCCACCTTCGCGGCGACGAGCATTTCCTCCGGACCGATGTACTCGGACTTGAGGTGGATGACGGAGGTGATCTTCTCGCCGTCGATCAGGTTGTCGCGGATGGCGCGATCCTGTTCGGGGGTGGCGCCCTCACCGATGAGCAGGCTCTTCATCTCGATGATGAGCACCACCGCGATGATGCCGAGCAGCACGCCGATGCACAGGGTGCCGATGCCGTCGTAGACGGGATCGTCGGTGATCATGGTGAGTCCGACCGCGCCGAAGGCCAGGATCAGACCGATCAGGGCGCCGGTGTCCTCGAGCAGCACCACCGGCAGCTCCGGGCTGCGGGAGGTGCGGATGAACCGCCACCAGCCGGCGTCACCCTTGAGCGGGCGCGACTCGCGCACCGCGGTGATGAAACTGAACGTCTCGAGGCCGATCGCGATACCGAGGATGACGATCGCGACGATCGGCTGACTCAGTTCCTCGGGATGCTGGATCTTGTGGATGCCCTCGTAGATCGCGTACACCGAGCCGAGGGTGAACAGCACCAGCGCCACGACGAACGAGTAGAAGTACCGGTTGCGCCCGTAGCCGAACTGGTGCAGTTCGTCGGCGTCCTTCGCCGCGGCACGCTGACCGAACAGCAGCAGACCCTGATTGGAGGTGTCGGCCACCGAGTGCACCGCCTCGGCCAGCATCGACGCCGATCCGGTGATCGCCGCGCCGACGAACTTGGCCACCGCGATCCCCGCATTGGCCGTCAATGCGGCGATGATCGCCTTCTTGCCGCCACCAGCCGACATCTTGTCCCCGTCCTCCCGCTTCGCCGAACACGCTTTGCTCGCAACAGCCTAAGGGGAGTGGCGCGAAAAGTTCGCCCCGACGCTAGTTCCCGTCGCCCACGCAGGCGCTGAACAGCTGCGCGGCACCGCCGAGTGCTCGCGCGCGGATGTCGGTGTCGGCCGCCGAGATCCAGGCGGCGCTGCCCGGCGCCAAGATGAGTTCGCGCCCGTCGTGACGCAATTCGATCGTTCCGTGCGTGCACAGCACGATGCCGGGTCCGGCGTCGGCGAGGGCGACGGGTTCGGCATCGGGCGCCAGATCGAACCGGCACAGCGCGAATTCGGGAGCCGGGGTCTGGTAGCGGACGCTGCCGTCGGGACCGGGTTCGGGCTCGATCACCGGCAGGTCGATCGGTTCGAAGTCGAGCACGCGCAGCAACTCCGGCACGTCGACATGCTTGGGGGTGAGCCCGCCGCGCAGCACATTGTCGGAGTTGGCCATGATCTCCACACCGACGCCGCGCAGGTAGGCGTGCAGATTTCCGGCCGCGAGGAACAGGCCCTGCCCCGGTTCGAGGGTGAGTCGATTGAGCAGCAGCGCGGCGAGCACCCCGGCGTCACCGGGGTACACCTCGGCCAGTTCCAGCGCGGTGCGGACCTCGGCGGTGAACTCGCGTGGCCCGGTGCCCGACAGGTACCGCACGCATCCCTCGAGCACCGTGGGCAGCAGGGTGGCGAGGGCGGCGGGCGGCAGGGTGATCCAGGTGGTGAACAGCGTGCGCAGGCCCGCCGAATCGGGTTGGGCGGCAAGCAGTTCGGCGTACACGCTGAGGCCGGGCACGTTCAGGGCGCGCAGCAGGTCGACGGTGCGCTGCGGGTTGCGGAAACCGGCCAGCGCCTCGAAACGCTCCAGCGCGACGACCAGTTCGGGCTTGTGGCTGTCGTCGCGGTAGTTGCGCAGCGGCGAGTCGAGCGGCACACCGACACGGTTCTCCCGCTGGAAACCGGCAAGCGCCTGCGCCGAACTCGGATGCGCCTGCAGCGACAGCGGTTCCTCCGCCGCGAGAATCTTCAGCAGGAACGGCAGCCGAGGACCGAAACCTTCGGCGACCGGGCCCAATTCGCGCACCGGATCGGCGGCGAGTACCTCGAGCAGCGAACGCGAACTGCCGTTGGACTTCACGTGCGCGGGGTCGGCGGGGTGCGCGCCGAACCACAGTTCGGCCTCCGGATGCGCCGAGGGCACCGGCCTGCCACACAACCGAGCGAGCGCGGTGCGCGATCCCCATGCGTAAGAACGCAGCGCACCAACGAGTTCCTGCACTAGTAGCGTCCCCCGTCGTGATATCGGGCCTGGTCGCTCGCGGCCGCACCGTGCGAGCCGAGGCGAAGGTAGGCCGCGGCCATGTCGAGCCGCAGCGCGAGCACCGCCAGTTGCACGAGCTCACTGCCGTGCCCGCCCCCTGCGGCGGACGTGGCGGTCGCGCTCTCCGCGGACGGTTCCGAGCCGGGTTCGGCGAGCTGGGACTGGAGTACGTCGACATCGGCGTGCACGAGATCGGCGTCGACGAGCCCGCCGCCCGCACCCTCGAACACGGCCAGCTTGCGGCGCGCGGCCGCCTGATCGGGGTGCACGCTGAGGGCGAGCACACGTACCCGGTCGACCGGGGCCGGACCGTCGAGTTCCTCGTCGTGGAACAGCGGATCGAAACCGGGCGCGGCGCCACCGGCCGCCTGGGCGAGCCTGCCGACGGCGGCGACCGTGTCGGCCAGGTCGGCCGCCGAGGCCAGCTTGCCCGCCGACTGCAGCAGCACCTCGGTGCCGTGCCCGGCCAGTTCGACCGCGGCGGGGGAGTCGCCTGCCAGGACGACGCCGACGCCGTGCATGCGGGTCGCGAGGGTCTTGGCCGGGTTGTGGAACACCTCGTTGTGCGGTCCGTCGCGCAGGGCCTCGGCGTCGAGCACGTCGGCGAGCGCGGTCAGATCGGGTGTGGCGGGGACACTGCGCTGGGCGTCGATACCGCGCAGCACCGCGATGCCGACGGCGAGGAAACGCAGCAGCCGGTTGTGGTCGAGCACGGGCACGCGGGGTTCGAGCACGATCGCGCGACCGGCGGCGACCGCCCGCAGCGGGCCCTCGTTGGGGGCGGCGATCACCACTTCGGCACTGCGTCGCACGGCCCGGTCGACGGCGTCGATCAGGCGCGGGTCGCCCGCGTCGTCGCCGGCGACGAGGACCACGTCTAGCGGTCCGACCCACGGCGGGAGCGCGGTGACGGGCACGATCGGCAGTCCGGCACGGTCACCGAGGGTGGCGACCAGCAGTCCGGCTGCCCGGGCGGCGCGACCCGAACCGGTGACGAGCACCAGGCTGCGCGCCCGCAATTCCGACAGCCGTTCGATCAGGGAGGTCTCGGCGACCGCGGCGGCGGTCGCCCGCACCTGGGCACCGCCCGAGGCCGCCGATCGTAAGAAGCCGCCGGTGTCGGCCGCCTCGAGCGACGCGGCATCATCGAGGTCGAAGACCGGTGTTCCAGCGATCATCGCCGAGTCCACCTCCCCTCATCGCGCTGTGTGCTCCACGGCCGTCTGGTTTCCATGTTCCCAGTCAGGCGCGGTCGATGTTCAGGATCTCGGTATCGAACAGAGCCGTTGGACTCGTTCGGCCGGTTCCTGTTCATGTGGTTCCGCATCCTGGTTTCCATGTTCCCAGTCAGGCGCGGACGATGCTCAGGATCTCGGTCACGAGTGCGTTTACTTCGGCCTGCGATCCGGCCTCGACGTTGAGCCGGAGCAGGGGTTCGGTGTTGGAGGCGCGCAGGTTGAACCAGGCGTGGTCGCCGAGGTCGACGGTGACGCCGTCGAGGCGGTCCACCGACACGGTGCGATCGGCGAAGGCCGCGAGCACGGCGGCGGTGCGGTCGGCGGCGTCGGCGACGGTCGAGTTGATCTCGCCCGAGGCCGCGTACACGTCGTAGGCGGCCATCAGTTCCGACACCGGCCGGTCGCCCTCACCGAGTGCGGCGAGCACGTGCAGCGCGGCGAGCATGCCCGAGTCGGCACCCCAGAAGTCGCGGAAGTAGTAGTGCGCGGAGTGCTCGCCACCGAACACCGCGCCGGTGGCGGCCATCTCCTGCTTGATGAACGAATGGCCGACCCGCGTGCGCACCGGCTTGCCACCGAGTTCCTCGACCAGCTCGGGCACCGCCCGGGAGGTGATGAGGTTGTGGATGACGGTCGACCCCGGTTCCTTGGCCAGCTCGCGCTGCGCGACCAAAGCCGTGATCGCCGACGGTGACACCGGCTCGCCCCGTTCGTCGACGACGAAGCAACGGTCGGCGTCGCCGTCGAAGGCCAGACCGATGTCGGCGCCGCTCGAGCGCACCAGCGCCTGCAGGTCGACCAGGTTCTTCGGGTCGAGGGGGTTGGCCTCGTGGTTGGGGAAGGAGCCGTCGAGCTCGAAGTACAGCGGCACGATGGTGACGGGTCCGAGCGTTCCGAGCACAGCGGGGACGGTGTGCCCGCCCATGCCGTTGCCCGCGTCGACCGCGATGGTGAGCGGGCGGACCTCGTCGAGATTCACCAGCTTCCGCAGGAAGCTCGCGTAGTCGGCGAGCAGGTCGACGGTCGAGGCGGAACCGGGCGCACCGTCGTAGGCGGGCACACCGGCAACGACCTCGGCGGCGATGGTGGCGAGGCCGCTGTCCTGACCGACCGGCAGCGCGTTGGCCCGGCACAGCTTGATGCCGTTGTACTTGGCGGGGTTGTGGCTGGCGGTGAACATGGCGCCGGGACAGCCGAGCCTGCCGGAGGCGAAGTACAGCTGATCGGTGGAGGCGAGCCCGATGTGCACCACGTCGAGGCCCTGATTCTGCACGCCCTGGGCGAACGCTTCGGCCAGCTCGGGGGAGGACTCACGCATGTCGTGACCGATGACCACGCGCTCGGCGCCTTCGGCACGCATCAACCGGGCGAAAGAGGCGCCGACATCGCGGACGAACCCGGCGTCGATCTGCTCGCCCACCACCCCGCGGACGTCATAAGCCTTGATCACGGCGTTCACGAGTTCGCCAGAGCGCGCGAGGGTCGTCATGCCGCAAAGCCTAGCTCACCCGCCTCCCCGGGTCTTTTGGCCAGACTCCGGTGCGGGGGAGGTGTCGTTGGCGGCCAGACTTGGGTGGGGTGCCGGGTTTGCTCGTGCCCGGTGAGTTACCCATGTGCTCACCTGCTGCCCGCGGGACTCGTGGTCGGACTCAGGTGTGGGGAACGAGGCGTTGGCGGGCAAACCGAGCGGCACGTGGCCCGGAGTCGCAACGCCGGATCTCGCAAGCACATGGGTGACTCCCCGGCACGGGCTCCGGCGACCCGGCACGGGAGTCTGGCCGCCAACGCAGGTCTCCCCGCACCCGAGTCCGGCCAGAGTCGCGGGGAGGCGGAACTGCCTACGGGTCGGGGAGGACTCGTAGGTGGCCGCGGCGGCCGGTGCGGGTTTGGCGGGGGGCCGGGGTGGCGGTGTCGCGGTAGCCGGGCTGGTCGGGTTCGGCGGGGCGGCGGCGTAGGCCTGCTTCGCGAACGGCTTCGGCCAGGGCGGTCAGATCGTCGTCGTCGGGGGTGCTGGAGGAGAAGCCGCCCTCGTGACGCACCAGTTCCCAGCCCTTGGGGGCGGTGATGCGGCAGGCGTGGGTTTCGCACAGATCCCAGGAATGCGGTTCGGCGACGGTGGCCAGGGGTCCGACGACGGCGGTCGAGTCGGAGTACACATACGTCAGCGTCGCTACAGCCGGGTTCTTGCAGCCGGGTCGGCAGCAACGACGCATAGGGATCACGACGTCGAGATTAACCCTCCCGCCCACAAAAGTGGATACGGACACGCGGTGACGAGGGCGTCGTTCTCGCGCGCCGCTACTCCGGTTCGGGGTCGATCAGGTCGGGATCGACACCCAAGTAGGTCGCGATCTGCTGCACCAGCACCTCGCGCAACAGCTCGACGAGATCGTCGGGATCGGCGGCGCGCAGCTCGAGCGGCTTACGGAACAGCACCACGCGCGCGCGGGTGGCGGCACCGTGCCGGTCGACGCCCGCGGGGATGAGCCGGGAAAGCGGGACCGGCCCGTCGGCGACGACCTCGTCCGGCCAGGTGACCGAATCGGGATGCAGCGGACGGATTTTCGGCACGTCGTCGACGGCGATGTCGAGTTTGGTCAGCCGGTCGTGCCAGCGGGTGTCCAGCGGTGCGAAGGCCTCGAGCACCAGCCGGTCGAATTTCTGCCCGCGCGTGCGCCAGGCGGGCACCGTCGGCGGGAGCATGGGGCCACGGACACCGCGACCGCGGCGGGTCACCGAACGAGCGGTCGGCGCCGGAAGATGTCGCCGGGAACGTGCCATGGGTACTTCGCCTCTCTCGCCTGACCGGTAAACGGGCGTTCGCCCGGAGACACCGACGTACTGCGCCTGCGTGGCTCCGGGCCAGGCCTGGAGAGTCTACTTTCGAACAGTCACTTATCCGATTCCGCGCTTCAGCCTGCGACGCTCTCGTTCCGAGAGACCGCCCCAGATGCCGAAACGTTCGTCATGCGCCAGCGCGTATTCCAGGCACTGGTCACGCACTTCACAGCCCAAGCAGATGCGCTTGGCCTCACGGGTCGAGCCGCCCTTCTCGGGGAAGAACGCCTCGGGGTCGGTCTGAGCGCAGAGGGCACGTTCCTGCCACTGCTCTTCGATCGACTCGAACATTTCGTCGAAGCCCGTGACGACCAGACTCAGCCGGGGGGCCGCGACTTCGCTTGCCGCGTCCGGTTCCGGCCAGCTCGTTTCAGCGCAGACAGCGTGAGCTGCGCCTGCTGTGGAATCGGTCGGCGAGACCAGGTTTTCGGTCATCGTTCCGCCTCCTCACTATGTGTTAGCGCAGAATGATTTCCGTCGGACCAACTAGAACCCCGACGGCCCAACACCGCGACGTAGTCTCGCGGGCTTCCCCGAGCCTGCCTTCCGGCGCGCCGGCACCCTCTCGCAAACGCCCCCGCGCTATGTCTTCTCGCGGTGACCGGAATGACATGTCTGTGATTAGACACGCCGCACTTGCCGGTGGTCAACCCGCCGTCACCCTTCCGTTACACTCCGGACCCGCCTTTCGTGTTGATCTTGTTATGTGCCGTGGCAAATGACCAGCAACTTTGTTCTTCAGCACGGGGAAACAACCCGGCAACCGGCACCACATAGGCTGTCTCCCTGTGACTGCACAACACGCGGTGCGCGAGCCCAAGATCGCCGTTCTCGTCGGTGGTGTCGGGGGTGCACGGTTCCTCCTCGGCGTCAGGCAGCTGCTGCCCGACGCTGATATCTCGGCCATCGTCAACGTCGGTGACGACGTCTGGATGCACGGCCTTCGCATCTGTCCCGACCTCGACACCTGCATGTACACCCTCGGTGGTGGCATCGATCCCGAACGTGGCTGGGGCCACGCGAACGAGACCTGGCACGCCAAGGAGGAACTGGCGAAATACAACGCCAAGCCCGATTGGTTCGGGCTCGGCGATCGCGATATCGCCACTCACCTCATTCGCACCGAGATGTTGCGCGCCGGATTTCCGCTGTCCGCGGTCACCGAAGCGCTGTGCAATCGGTGGCAGCCGGGCGTGAAACTCATTCCGGCAACCGACGACCGCTGCGAAACCCACGTGGTGGTCAGCGATCCCGACAATGCTGGCGAACGTCGCGCGATCCACTTCCAGGAATGGTGGGTGCGGTACCGCGCGGCGCTTCCGACACACGGATTTGCCTCGATCGGCGCCGAACAAGCCTCTCCCGCACCAAATGTGACCGAGATCATAGCGGCGGCTGACGCCGTGTTGCTCGCCCCGTCCAACCCCGTCGTGAGCATCGGATCGATCCTCGCCGTGCCCGGTATCCGTGGCGCGTTGCGCACCACCGAAGCCAAGGTCGTCGGCCTGTCTCCCGTGATCGATGGAAAGCCGTTGCGCGGCATGGCCGATGAGTGCCTGAAGGTGATCGGGGTGGATTCGACGGCCGAAGGGGTCGGCAGGCATTACGGCGCCCGCTCGGCCACCGGCATACTCGACGGCTGGCTCGTCCACTCCACCGACACCGCCGAGGTGCCCGGCGTGGAGGTGCGCAGCGTGCCGCTGCTCATGTCCGATCCCGAGGCGACGGCCGAAATGGCCCGTGCCGCACTCGAACTGGCGGGAGTGAAGGCGTGAGCACACCGACCGACCACGCGGCGGGCGAACTGCGCATCCTGCCGGTCACCGGTCTGCCGGAGTTCCGGCCCGGCGACGACATCGCCGAACACCTTGTGGCACAGGCGCCCTGGCTCGCCGACGGTGACATCCTCGTGGTGACGAGCAAGATCGTGTCCAAGGCCGAGGGCCGCATCGTCGCCGCCCCGACCGACCCGGAGGAACGCGACACCGCCCGCCGCAAGCTGGTCGACGCCGAGGCGGTGCGGGTGCTCGCGCGCAAAGGCCGCACCCTCATCACCGAGAACCGGCTCGGCATCGTGCAGGCCGCCTCCGGTGTCGACGGCTCCAATGTGGCCGAGGGCGAATTGGTGCTGCTCCCGGTGGATCCCGACGCCAGCGCCAAAGCGCTGCGCGCGGCCGTCGCCCAGCGGCTCGGCGTCGACGTGGCCGTGGTCGTCACCGACACGATGGGCCGCGCCTGGCGCAACGGTCAGATCGACGCGGCCATCGGCTCGGCCGGCCTGCGCGTGCTGCACGACTACGCGGGCGCGGTCGACGGGCAGGGCAATGAACTACACGTCACCCAGGTGGCCGTCGCCGACGAACTCGCCGCTGCCGCCGACCTGGTGAAGGGCAAGCTCGGCGCGGTGCCGGTCGCGGTGGTTCGCGGCCTGCCGACCGTGGACGACGGCTCCAACGCGGCGGCGCTGCTGCGCGGCGGGGTAGACGACCTGTTCTGGCTCGGCACCGCCGAGGCGATCGAGCTCGGCCGCAAACAGGCTGTGCCCCTTCGTCGTTCGGTGCGCGCGTTCAGCGACGAACCGGTCGACCCGGAACGGCTCAGGGCCGCGGTCGCCGCCGGTCTCACCGCCCCGGCGCCGCATCACACCCGGCCCGTGCGCTTCGTCTGGTTGCGTGATCGCGACGTGCGCGCCCGGCTGCTCGCCGCCATGGCCGACAAGTGGCGTGCCGATCTCGCGGCCGACGGACTCGACCCGGAGCGGATCGAACGTCGCGTCGCGCGCGGGCAGATCCTGGTCGACGCGCCGGAGGTGGTGATCCCGTTCTGCGTGCCCGACGGCGCGCACGACTATCCGGACGCGCGTCGCCAAGCGGCCGAGCAGACGATGTTCACCGTTGCCGTCGGTGCCGCCGTGCAGGGTCTGCTCGTGGCGCTGGCCGCCGACGGTCTCGGCAGCTGCTGGATCGGCTCGACGATCTTCGCGCCGGAGGTGACCCGAGATGTCCTCGGTCTCGCGGCCGACTGGAACCCGTTGGGCGCCATCGCCATCGGGCATCCACTGCAGACGCCCGAGCCGCGGACGGTCGGCGAACCGGGTCCTGGCCTGGTCGAACTGTGAGCCGGGCGGTTGATAGCGCGCGGCTACTGCCGGCGAGCCTCGACCGGCACGGCACTGCGCTCGGCGGTGACAACGCGCCGCCCGGAGCGGCTCGGTGCGGCCGGCCGAGACGGCGCCTGCCCGATGCGGAGGCACTGTCATGAGCGCTGAATCCCTGCACGCCTCGGCCACCGAACTCCTCACCGCCTGGAAACCACCCACCGACGCGGATTCCTCACTGCGCGAAGCGATGCTGGCGTTTCTCGGGTCGGCACCGCGCGGCTGTCTGCGCGAGCACGCGCCCGGCCACATCACCGCTTCGGCGATCGTGTTGTCGCACGACCGCCGCGAGGTGCTGCTCACCCTGCATCCGCGCGTGGGTCGCTGGATCCAGTTGGGCGGCCACTGCGAACCCGGTGACGACACCGTCGCCGACGCCGCGCTGCGCGAGGCCGTCGAGGAATCCGGTATTCCCGATCTGTCGCCGGTGCCCGGGCTGTACGGCGCGCAGGCGCATCCGATCACCTGTTCGCTCGGTGTGCCGACTCGTCATCTGGACCTGTTGTTCGAGGTCATCGCGCCCCCCGGTGCGGTCCCGGTGCGCAGCGCCGAATCCACCGATCTGCGGTGGTGGCCGGTCGACGGGCTACCACCTGGCGCCGACGTGGCGCTGAAAGCCTGACCCCTCGCTGACCGGCGATCGTGGCGGCCGCATCCGAACGGATGCGGCCGCCTTTTCCGTTATCTCCCCGTTACCCACTTTACAAATTCGCAAATTTGTCTAGACACCGACCGGGCGAGCGGCCTATCGTCTGTGACAGAGAGTTACGCACATCACAGTTGTGAGATGTGCCTCAGGATGGAGACAACGATGTCCACCGACGCCAACCCGTCCGAACGGACGGCAGCGCCGCCGCAATGGCGCGATTCCAAGCGATATCTGTGGCTGTGGGGCCTGTTCGCCCCCACCGGACTGTTCACGATCGCGATCCCCATGATCTGGGGCCTCAACCAGCTCGGCTGGCACCGGCTGGCCGAAGTGCCGTTCTGGCTCGGCCCGGTGCTGGTCTACATCGTGATCCCGCTGGCCGACCTGTTCTTCGGCCCGGACGGCGACAACCCGCCCGACGAGGTCATGGAACAGCTGGAGAACGACAAGTACTACCGCTACCTGACCTACCTGTACCTGCCGTTCCAGTACGCCTCGCTGATCTTCGCCTGCTACATCATCACCGCCGACAACCTGCACTGGCTCGGCTTCCCCGGCGGCGCCAACGTGGTCGACAAGATCGGCATCGCGATCAGCGTCGGCATGATCGGCGGCATCGGGATCAACACCGCGCACGAATTGGGCCACAAGAAGGTCGAATTGGAGCGCTGGCTCTCGCGCATCGCGCTGGCCCAGTCGTTCTACGGGCACTTCTACATCGAGCACAACCGTGGTCACCACGTGCGGGTCGCCACCCCGCAGGACCCGGCGAGTTCGCGTCTCGGTGAGACCTTCTGGGCCTTCTGGCCGCGCACCGTCTGGGGCAGCCTGCGCTCGGCCTGGCACCTCGAGAAGGAACGGCTCGCCCGCCTGGACAAGGGCCCGTGGACGCTGCGCAACGACGTGCTCAACGCCTGGGCCATGTCGGTGGTGCTGTGGCTCGGGCTGATCCTGGCCTTCGGTATCGAGGTGCTGCCGTACCTGATCCTGCAGGCGGTGATCGGCTTCAGCCTGCTCGAGTCGGTGAACTACCTCGAGCACTACGGCCTGGTCCGGCAGAAGACGCCGAGCGGGCGCTACGAGCGGCCCGCCCCCGAACACAGCTGGAACAGCGACCACCTGGTCACCAACATCTTCCTCTACCACCTGCAGCGCCACAGCGACCATCACGCCTACCCGACCCGTCGCTACCAGACGCTGCGTAGCTGGGACGGCGCACCGAACCTGCCGAGCGGTTACGCCAGCATGATCCTGCTGAGCTACTTCCCGCCGATCTGGCGCAAGGTGATGGACAAGCGGTTGCTCGCGCACTACGGCGGCGATGTCACCTTGGCCAATATCGAGCCCAAGCGCCGCGAGCAGGTGCTGGCGAAGTACGGAACGGAGGCGCCGTGAGTGCGTACAAATGCCCCGTCTGTGATTATGTCTACGACGAAACCGAAGGTGCTCCGCGCGAAGGTTTTCCGGCAGGTACCCCGTGGTCGGCGGTGCCGGACGACTGGTGCTGTCCGGACTGCGGAGTGCGGGAGAAGATCGATTTCGAGGCGGTAGGAGTAGCGCGATGACCGAATACAAGCTCTACCAGTGCGCCCAGTGCGGATTCGAATACGACGAAGCGCAGGGCTGGCCCGACGACGGCATCGCCCCCGGCACCCGCTGGGACGACATCCCCGACGACTGGACCTGTCCGGACTGCGGTGCCCGCAAATCCGATTTCTTCATGGTCGAGATCGAACGTTCGTGAGCGTGGCGCGCTCACGTGCGCGCCCGCCGTACCAGGAGGCCGCGCGCGAACTACTGCGCACCTCGGTCCTGGACTCCATGCGCGAGCTGCTCACCGAACGGGACTGGTCCAAGATCACCCTCGGTGACGTGGCCGCCAGGGCCGGGGTGAGCAGGCAGACGCTCTACAACGAGTTCGGGTCGCGCGCGGGCCTTTCCCAGTCCTACGCGCTGCGCCTGGCCGACTCCCTCGTCGACCAGGTGCGCGACGCGATCCATCGGCACGTCGGCGACGCGCGCGAGTCCATCCGCGACGGCATGACCGGCTTCTTCTTCGCCGCCGCGGCCGACCCGCTCGTCCGATCGCTGCTCGCCGGGGAGATGAAGCCTGATCTGCTGCGGCTCATCACCCTCGACGCGGGCCCCCTCCTCGAACACGCCACCGCGCGCCTTGCCGACGTCTTCCAGCACAGCTGGGTGAACGCGACCGACACCGAAGCCGATGTCCTCGCGCACGCGCTGGTCCGCATCGCGCTGAGTTATATCCCCAATCCGCCGGTCCCCGAACGCGACGCACCCGCCGAGATGGCGGCGTTGCTGAGTCCCTATGTGGAGGCGATTGTTCAGGCACGTGGTATTCGCCCCTAGACGGAGTGGGACGGATCACTATAAGGGGTGATCAGCTCTTATTCGCGGTGATGTAACCATCACCACGTTTGAGGAGTGGCCGCTGTGTAACGTGCCCCTGGTCTGTCAGTATTCACATCCGTCGGCAGTTGGTCTTTTTGTAGCGGAGCGGGTGTGCAAACGGTTGGCAAACCGGGGGGTTTTCGTGATCCCAAACGGTATCTCTGGGCTCTCGGGCTGATCGCGCCGGCGTGCGCGCTGCTGCCCTCCCAGCTCGTGTACCGCACCGGCGCCGAAGCGTTCTGGTGGATCGGTCCCGTCATCGTGCTGATCGCGATCCCCGTCCTGGACTGGATCGTCGGCGAGGACGGCAACAACCCACGCGACGAGGACTACGAGGCGCTCTCGCGGGACCGCTACTACCGCTGGTGCACCTATCTGTTCCTGCCCATCCAGCTCATCGGCCTGCTGCT
The DNA here is from genome assembly GCF_040655675.1 of Nocardia sp. NPDC050378. Taxonomy (NCBI): domain Bacteria; kingdom Bacillati; phylum Actinomycetota; class Actinomycetes; order Mycobacteriales; family Nocardiaceae; genus Nocardia; species Nocardia sp. NPDC050378. The sequence goes on along the minus strand of NZ_JBFAKI010000004.1, from coordinate 427,486 downwards.
GGCCTGCGCGATGTGGGCGGGCAACGACCTCGACGTCGTCGACAAGCTCGGCCTGGCCACCACGGTCGGCTTCGTCAGCGGCATCGGCATCAACGCCGCCCACGAATTGGGCCACCGGGTGGAGCGTGCTGAAAGATTGCTGTCGAAGATCGCGCTCGCCCAGTCGGGGTACGGGCACTTCTTCGTCGAACACAACCGCGGCCATCACGCGCGGGTCGCGACACCCGAGGATCCGGCGAGTGCCCGCATGGGTGAGTCGCTGTGGGAGTTCTTGCCGCGCAGCGTGATCGGCGGCTTCCGCTCCGCCGTTCAGCTGGAGCGCGCACGCCTGGCCAGGAAGGGTCTGCGCTGGTGGAACCCCGGCAATCAGATCCTGCAGGCATGGTCGATGTCGGTGCTGCTGTTCGGTTCGCTGGTGCTGGTCTTCGGGCTCGCGATCGTGCCCTGGCTGGCGCTGCAGGCGGTGATCGGGGTGATGCTGCTCGAGACCGTCAACTACGTCGAGCACTACGGACTGCTGCGCGCGCGTAAGCCCAACGGCCGCTACGAACGCTGCTCCCCGCGTGACAGCTGGAACTCCGATCGCCTGGTCACCAACATCTTCCTGTTCCATCTGCAGCGTCACAGCGACCACCACGCCAACCCCGGCCGCCGCTACCAGACCCTGCGCAGCACCAGTGAGTCACCGCAACTGCCCGCCGGGTACGCGACCATGATCCTGCTCGCGGCCGTCCCACCCCTGTGGCGTGCGGTGATGGACCCCCGGGTGGCCGCCCATTACGGCGGCGATCTCAGCCTGGCGAACGTGGCGCCGGTCAAACAGCGACGGTTGCTGGCCAGATACCGCGCGGCCGCCTGACTCCGACCTGGGCGGAGGCGGGAACAGGGGCGGCCGCAGACGGTAGCCTTGCCTGCGTGACGACCTCAGAACTCTCCCCGCGCACCGAGCTCACCGCTGACGTCCGCAACGGCATCGATTACAAGGTGGCAGATCTGTCGCTGGCCGAATTCGGCCGCAAAGAGATCCGCTTGGCCGAGCACGAGATGCCGGGCCTGATGGCGCTGCGCCGTGAATACCACGACGTGCAGCCGCTGAAGGGCGCCCGTATCTCCGGTTCCCTGCACATGACGGTGCAGACCGCTGTCCTGATCGAAACGCTTGTCGACCTCGGCGCGCAGGTTCGCTGGGCGTCGTGCAACATCTTCTCCACCCAGGACCACGCCGCCGCGGCGGTCGTCGTCGGGCCGCACGGCACCGTCGAGGAGCCCAAGGGTGTGCCGGTCTTCGCGTGGAAGGGCGAGACCCTCGAGGAGTACTGGTGGGCGGCCGAGCAGATGCTCACCTGGCCGGGCGAGCCCGCCAACATGATTCTCGACGACGGTGGTGACGCCACCATGCTCGTGCTGCGCGGCGCGCAGTTCGAGAAGGCGGGCGTGGTCCCGCCCGCCGACGAGGAGCACTCCGCCGAGTACACGGTGTTTTTGAACCTGCTGCGCGAGAGCCTCGAGCGCGACAAGACCAAATGGGGCACCATCGCCGACTCGGTCAAGGGCGTCACCGAGGAGACCACCACCGGTGTGCTTCGCCTCTACCAGTTCGCCGCCGCCGGTGAGCTGGTGTTCCCGGCGATCAACGTCAACGACTCGGTCACCAAGTCCAAGTTCGACAACAAGTACGGCACCCGCCACTCGCTCATCGACGGCATCAACCGCGGCACCGATGTGCTCATCGGTGGCAAGAAGGTGCTGATCTGCGGTTACGGCGACGTCGGCAAGGGCTGTGCGGAGTCGCTGGCCGGTCAGGGCGCGCGCGTGCAGGTCACCGAGATCGACCCGATCAACGCGCTGCAGGCGCTGATGGACGGCTACGACGTGGTCACCGTGGAGCAGGCGATCGGCGACGCCGACATCGTCATCACCTCCACCGGCAACAAGGACATCATCACTCTCGACCACATGAAGGCGATGAAGGATCACTCGATCCTCGGCAACATCGGCCACTTCGACAACGAGATCGATATGGCCGCCCTCGAGCGCTCGGGCGCCACCCGGATCAACATCAAGCCGCAGGTCGACGAGTGGACCTTCGAATCGGGTAAGTCGATCATCGTGCTGTCGGAGGGCCGCCTGCTCAACCTGGGCAACGCCACCGGCCACCCCTCGTTCGTCATGTCGAACAGCTTCTCCAACCAGGTCATCGCCCAGATCGAGCTGTGGACCAAGCCGCAGGAGTACGACAACGAGGTCTACCGCCTGCCCAAGCACCTCGACGAGAAGGTCGCCAAGATCCACGTCGAGGCCCTCGGCGGCACCCTGACCAAGCTCACCAAGGATCAGGCCGAATACATCGGCGTGGACGTGGAAGGCCCGTACAAGCCGGACCACTACCGCTACTGAGTCGACACCCGGTGGCCCGTCGACCGTTCCGGTCGGCGGGCCACCGTCGTCTCTACCCCAGCGGTGGAGTGTTGCAGATGTGGATGCCGTCGGCGTCGCTGATGCTGATCAGGCCGCACAGCAGGGCGCCGGCGAGGTCGCTGGATCCGGTCGAGGCGGCGGTGTCGTTGCTGCCGGTCAACAGGGCCGGGCCGGAACCCGTGGTGACCAGGCCGGTGACCAGTCGACTCAGGTCGGTCGAGCCGACGGCGTCGCCGGCGATCGGTGCGGCGGTGGCAGGCCCGCACGTTACGGCGGTTATAGCGGCGAAGACTCCCGCTGCGAGGGCAAGTGTGCGTGTGTTCATGATTGGCCGTTCGATCGCTGGTCGGTTGATTCGTCGACTGTCGTAGTCGGGTGAGCGTCGCGACAGACCGCAGTTTTCGGGGGTACGGCCCGCGCTGGCCACAGGCCGCACCCGAAAGGTCAGCTCAGCAGCAAGCAGAGGGGGAGAGGTACGACGACTTCCAGCAGGAGGCAGCCTGCCAGTTCGGCCGAGCCGCGGGCGGCCGAACCCGCGGCGGCGGAGCCCGCAGATGCGGAGCCGGAGAGCAGGCCTGGGTGGCTGTGGTGACCGTGGCGGATCGGGTCGACGGGCGCGGCCGAGGCGGTGCCCGCGCCGGCGAGGGCGAGTCCGAGAGCCGTGGCGGCGACGGCGGTGTGCAGGGCGATGCGTGAGCGCATGGTGACTCCTGGGTAGAACAGACTTTGAAATGAAAACACCTCACAATCTCGGAATGGGCCGGAATCGCCGGAGCGGCTCGTGTCGAAGGGCGTGGCATGCGGCGCGGTAATCTCACGGCATGGGTGTGTTGATCGCGGTGGAAGGGCTCGACGGGGCGGGTAAGCGCACGCTCATCGACGGGCTCGTCGACGAACTGTCCGCGAAAGGACTTCGCGCGGGCAGTCTCGCCTTTCCGCGATACGGCCGATCGATACACGCCGACCTCGCGGCCGAGGCATTGCGCGGGGCGCACGGCGATCTCGCCGCTTCGATCCACGCCATGGCGATCATGTTCGCCCTGGATCGCGCCGACGCCAGCGCGGAGCTGTCGAACCTGTTGGACGCCAACGACATCGTGATCCTCGATCGCTGGGTCGCCTCCAACGCCGCCTATTCCGCGGCTCGCGCCGTGCAGGACGCCGACGGCGAAATCGTCGCCTGGATGGGCGATCTGGAATACGGCAGGCTCGGGCTCCCGGTGCCCGACCTCACCGTGCTCATCGATGTCGGCACCGAGGTGGCCGCCGAACGTGCCCGTCGCCGTGGCGAACTCGACACCGCGCGCGCCCTCGACGCCTACGAGAAGGACAGCGGTCTACAGCAGCGCACCGGCGAGGTCTATCGTGAACTGGCCGACCGCGATTGGTTCGGCCGGTGGTGGACATACCGATCCGAACACGACCGGCCTGCCCTCCTCACTGTGTGCACGGAAATTCTTGCCGGATAAGGTTGGATAAGCGACGGGTTCACACCATTAATGGCGTGGCGGCCCGATCCTGGCCTGGAAGATGACAACATAGGATTATGAAGCCCAAGATTCTGGTCGTCGACGACGATATGGCACTCGCTGAGATGCTGACCATCGTCTTGCGCGGGGAAGGGTTCGACCCGCACGTGGTCGGCGACGGCACGCAGGCCCTGTCGGCGGTGCGGGAGATCCGCCCCGACCTGGTTTTGCTGGACCTGATGCTGCCCGGCATGAACGGCATCGACGTATGCCGCGTGCTACGGGCCGATTCCGGCGTTCCGATCGTGATGCTCACCGCCAAGACCGACACCGTCGATGTGGTCCTCGGTCTCGAGTCCGGTGCCGACGATTACATCGTCAAGCCGTTCAAGCCCAAGGAACTCGTCGCCCGCGTGCGTGCGCGCCTGCGTCGCACCGAGGACGAACCGGCCGAGCTGCTCTCGATCGCCGACATCGTCATCGACGTGCCCGCGCACAAGGTGACCCGCGGTGGCACGCAGATCTCGCTCACCCCACTGGAGTTCGACCTGCTGGTGGCGCTCGCGCGCAAACCGCGTCAGGTGTTCACCCGCGAGGTGCTGCTCGAACAGGTGTGGGGTTACCGGCACGCCGCCGACACCCGCCTGGTGAACGTGCACGTGCAGCGGCTGCGCGCCAAGGTCGAGAAGGATCCGGAAAACCCCGAGATCGTGCTCACTGTGCGCGGCGTCGGATACAAGGCCGGACCGCCGTGATCGGTCGCTGTGAGGCGCCGCGGTGACCGACGGGCTCATCGCGCGGCTGCGGCGGTGGGCGACCCCGGTGCTCGACTGGTTCCAGACCATCGGCACCGCGCTGGGTCACCTGTGGCGTCGCTCGCTGCAATTGCGGGTCATCGTTTCCACGCTGACTCTCTCCCTCATCGTGATCACGATCCTCGGGGTCGTGCTGACCGGTCAGATCACCGACCGGCTCCTCGAAGCCAAGATCAACGCGGCGGTCGAGGAGATGGATCGCGCCCGCAGCACGATCGAGAACGAGCTGAGCGGTGTCGAGGGCGCCAACAGCCGCCAGCAGCAGCTGGCCGATGCGCGCAGCGCGCTGTCCAGCCGGGGCGGCACGGGGCAATCCACGGGCGCCGCCGGTAGTTTCTACTCCGCGCTGGCCATGGTCGGTGGTACCCCGCCGCAGGAGATCACCACCGATCTCATCTCCGAGGTGCCACAGGAACTGCGCCGGTTCGTGCAGCGTAGCCAGGTGTCCTATCAGTTCACCACCGTCGCCGACCCGGACGGCTACCGTGGCCGCGCGCTGATCATCGGCAGCCCGAGCGCCGAGATCGCGACACTCGAGATCTATCTGATCTTCCCGCTGGCCAGCGAGGAGTCGAGCCTGTCGCTGATGCGCGGCACGATGCTCATCGGTGGCGTGGTCCTGCTGGTGTTGCTCGCCGCGATCACCGCGCTGGTCACCCGGCAGGTGGTGCTACCGATCCGGTCGGCCGCGCGCATCGCGGGCCGCTTCGCCGACGGCAGGCTGAAGGAACGCATGCTGGTGCGCGGCGAGGACGACATGGCGCGGCTGGCGCAGGCGTTCAACGAGATGGCCGAGAGCCTGTCCAACCAGATCACCCAGCTCGAGGAATTCGGCAATCTGCAGCGCCGGTTCACCTCCGATGTCAGCCACGAGCTGCGCACCCCACTCACCACGGTGCGCATGGCCGCGGACCTCATCCACGGTTCCAGCGACGACCTCGATCCCGCGCTCGCGCGTAGCTCGGAACTGCTCGTCAACGAACTCGACCGGTTCGAAGGGCTGCTCAACGACCTGCTGGAGATCTCGCGGCACGACGCCGGTGTGGCCGAACTGCAGGTGGAGTCCCTCGACGTGCGGATGTGCGCGCGGGCCGCGATCACGACCGTGCGGCATCTGGCCAAGGACACCGGGGTCGAACTGGTCGTCGACCTGCCGGAGGAACCGGTGGTCGCCGAGGTCGATCCGCGACGCGTCGAGCGGGTGCTGCGCAATCTGCTCGCCAACGCGATCGACCACTCCGAGGGCAAACCGGTGCTGATCCGGATGCGCGGCGACGCCGAGGCCAACGCCGTGGCGACGGTGGTGCGCGATCAGGGTGTCGGTCTGCGACCGGGCGAGGAGAAGCTGGTGTTCAACCGGTTCTGGCGCTCGGACCCCTCGCGGGTGCGCCGCTCCGGCGGCACCGGTCTCGGTCTGTCGATCAGTGTCGAGGACGCCAACCTGCACGAGGGCCGACTGGAGGCGTGGGGCGATCCGGGCGTGGGAGCCAGCTTCCGGTTGCTGCTGCCGATGGTGCGCGGCCGCAAACTCGGCCCGAGCCCGTTGGCGCTGGAACCGATGCTGCGCAAGGTGCCCGCGTTACCCGAGGCCGAGCCGGAACCCGAGGTCCTCGACAACCAGCGCGACGACGCCGCCGACGACAACGAGGAAACCGCAGCGACCGAGACCGGAGACCGAGAGTCATGAGCAACGCGGGTGGTGTTCGCAAGGGTGTGGGGCTGCTCGCCCTCGTCTGCCTGCTCGTCCTCACCGGGTGCGCGAGCCTGCCCGAATCGTCGGCGCCGCAGGCCCTCGGCACCATCGAGCGCGAGCCCACGTCGGCGGGTCCGCCGCCGCCGGAGCCCGGTCGCGATCCCGACCTGCTGGTCGGTGATTTCCTCGGTGCCAGCGCCGACCCGACCAATCGGCACGCCGCCGCCCGCCAGTACATGCGCGACGACACGGCGGGGGAGTGGAACGACGAGGCGAGCATCACCATCGTCGATCGGCCCGACACGCTGCGCGAATCACGCACCGGCGACCGGGCGACGTATGTGGTGCGCGCCCGCAAGGTGGGCGAGCTGGGCCGCGACGGCGCCTATCGCGCCACCGACGGCATGCTCGAGAACAAGATCGAGCTGAGCAAGATCGACGGAGAGTGGCGCATCACCGATCTGCCTGACGGCGTGGTGATGGATTCCGCGTCGTTCGCGAGCACCTACCAGCGCTACGTCCTGTACTACTTCGACAGCTCCGCCCAGCTGCTGGTACCCGACCCGCGCTGGATCTCGGTGCCGCGCGGTCAGCTCACCGAGCGGCTCGTCGGGCTGCTCAGCGGTGGCCCACAGCCGGCCATCGCGGGGGTCGTGCGCAACCTGCTCGCCCCGCCGACCGCGGTGCGCAGCCCGATCACCAAGGCGGAGAACGACCCCGGCGAGGTGGGTGTCGGGATCGGCGGGGTGCGTATCGATTTCGGCGGGATCGGGACACTCGATCAACGTGGTCGCGAACTGCTGGCCGCCCAGGTGGTGACGACGCTGTCGCGCGCCGACATCCTCGGCCCGTATGTGTTGCTCGCCGACGGCAAACCGCTCGACGAACGCTTCGCGAGCGGGTGGTCGCTCGCCGATGTCGACCAGTTCAGTGCGGCGGCGCCCGGCGGGAACAAGATCGGGTTGCACGCACTGCGCAACGGCACCCTCGTCCAGGTGACACCGGACGGGATCGTCGCGCCCAGTGGGGCCTTCGGGGAGGCGACCAACCTGCAGTCGGTCGGCATCTCGTCGGACGGCCAGTTCGTCGCCGCCGTCGCCGACACCGGACGGCCCGCACCGGAACCGGGCCGCACCCTGCTGATCGGCAACTACGGCGCGGGCGCGTTCGGTGTGGTCGAGGCGGCGAGCATCGCCCGGCCGTCCTGGACCATGGACGGTGGCGCCGCGTGGACCGTGCTCGACCAGCAACGCGTCGTGCGCGCGGTCACCGATCGCGCCACCGGCAATGTGTCGCTGCAGGACGTGGACACCTCGGCGCTGTTCGAGGGCGCGGGTGCGCCGCGACTGCCGATCACCGAGGTGGTCGTCTCGCGGACCGGTGTGCGGGCCGCGCTGATCGCCGACGGCAAGGTGTACGTGGCGGTGATCGAACGCAGGCCGGACGGCAAGTACGCGCTCACCTCCGCGCTGCCGGTGGCGATCGGGCTGAGCACGCCCGCGGTCTCGCTGAGCTGGATCACCGGCGACACCCTCATGGTCGCCCGGGAAGGCAATGTCGACCCGGTGTTCACCGTGTCCATCGACGGTTCCCAGTTCACGCCGGTGACCTCGCAGAACCTGACTCCGCCGGTGCGGGTGGTCACGGCGGCGCAGACGACCCAGTACGTCGCCGATTCCCGCGCGGTGCTGCAACTGCAGACCGCCGACCCCACCCGAACCGACCGCTTCTGGCGTGAGGTACCCGGGCTCACCGGCGAAGGCGTGGTCCCGGTCCTGCCGACCTGAATCTGTCGGTACCCGCTGTCATGCTCACCGGCTATGAAGGCTCTGCTCGATCTCGTGCTGCCGGTCCGCTGCGGCGGCTGTGCGCGGGCAGGCACGCCCTGGTGTGGCGCGTGCGCGGCCGAGTTGACGACGGGTCCGGTGCGGGTACGCCCGCGAACCGACCCCGGCGTTCCGTGCTGGGCGCTTCGCCCCTATCGCGGTCCGGCGAAGCGCGCGGTGCTGGCTGCCAAGGAGCACGGACGACGAGACCTGGCCGACCCGCTCGGCGCCGCGTTGGCCGCGGCATTGGTCCGGCTACGGTCCGCTGACCGCCCGCTGGTGCTGATTCCGGCGCCCACCCGGACGTCGGCAGCCCGCAGCCGCGGCGGCGATCCCGTAGCCCGTTCCACGGCCTGCGCGGCCGGTTGGCTGATCGATTGCCGGACGGTCGGTCTGCTTCGTCTGCGGCCCGGCGTCCGTGACTCGGTCGGGCTCGGCTCGCGCGAGCGCGCACACAATCTCGCGCACAAGATCATCGCCGTGACCCCGGCCACCGCGCGGGGGCGAATTCCGGCGAATGCCGAGGTAGTGCTGGTCGACGACGTGTTGACCACCGGTGCCACGGCCACCGAATCGATACGTGTTCTTAGCCGGATCGGCATACATCCGTGCGCTGTTTTGGTGACCTGTGCGGCTTGACTCAGCGAAATTTGCGTGAACAGTGGCGGACTCGTCCGTGGCGGACTAGCGTCGCGAACACACACCGAACCACAGCTTCTGGGAGGTGGCGCCGCGAACTCTGGTGTCGAGCGATTCCCGATCGGCACAGCTCAATCCCGCCGCACTCGCTCTGGTGTGCGGCCATATCCGGGAGGTACTCGCGTGACGACTTCTGCACGGGCATCAGTGCACGATGCTGACCCTTCGGCACTGGAGGACAGTGCCGCCGACTCGACTCGGACACCCCACGCGGAAGTGGTGGTCTCCGGTCGCAATGTCGAAGTACCCGACCACTATCGAATCTATGTCTCGGAGAAGCTCTCCCGGCTGGAGCGCTTCGATCCGTCGATCTTCCTCTTCGATGTGGAGCTGTTCCACGAGCGCAACCGTCGTCAACGCAAGGCCTGCCAGCGCGTCGAGATCACCGCACGCGGGCGGGGCCCGATCGTGCGTTCCGAGGCGTGCGCCGACAGCTTCTACGCCGCGTTCGAGTCGGCGTCGCAAAAGATCGAGAGCAGGCTGCGCAGGGCCAAGGACAAGCGGCGTGTTGTGCACTACGGCGACAAGACGCCCGTCTCGGTGGCCGAAGCCACCGCATCCCTGGTCGACGACTCACTGTTCGCCCAGGCCAACGGGCACGTGGCGCACGAACACGACGAGGAACCCCAGGACGAGGGTCCCGGCCACATCGTGCGCACGAAGGACCATCCGGCTACGCCGATGACTGTCGACGACGCCCTGTACCAGATGGAACTGGTCGGGCACGACTTCTTCCTCTTCCACGACAAGGAAACGGACCGGCCGTCGGTGGTCTATCGCAGACACGCCTTCGACTACGGTCTGATCCGGTTGGTCTGACCCATCCGGAACTCCGGGCACCCGCGGGCGCGGGTGCCCGGATCGCGTTCAGCCACCGAACTTTTCGTAGTGCACGGCGTCGGTGAGCGCCCGCCGGGCCCGCCAGCCGAATCGCTCGAGGTCCGGCACCTCCTGAAACTCGCGTACCGGTCCGACGCACAGCCAGGCGATGGGCGTGATGCCCTCGGGCAGACCGACCAGATCGCGCAGGAACCCGGGTTCGTAGAACGACACCCAGCCGACACCGACCTGTTCGGCGGTCGCCGCCAGCCACAGATTCTGGATGGCGAGCACGGTCGAATACACACCGGTCTCCGGGACGCTGGCCCGGCCGAGTACCTGCGGTCCGCCGCGCCGGTCGTCGTGGGTGACCACGATCCCGGTACCGCTCTCGACGATTCCCTCGATCTTGATCGGGTCGAAGGTCGCGGCCCGGTCGGCGGGCAGCGCGTCACGGAACTCGACGCGTTTGCCCGCCACGTGATCGGCGAAGCGGCGCAAGGTCGCCGCTTCGCGGACCACGACGAAGTCCCACGGCTGGGAATTGCCGACGCTCGGCGCCCGGTGGGCGGCGGACAGAATCCGCCACAACGTGTCGTCGTCGACGAGTTCGCCGGTGAATTCGGCGCGCACATCGCGACGCAGACGGATCGCGTCGTAGACGCTCAGTTGCTCAGCACACACCGGTGCAGTGTGGCATTGCGGCTGGCGCCGCAGTTCTCGGCCCTGTTCCCCGCCTCTTCCCTCCCTGCGGGCACTCCTTCGTCGCGCCCTCCGGTCGGTCCAGAGGCGGGCGGGCCGAACTGTGGCATTGCGAGGTCAGGCCGACCTACGCGCCATCCGTCGTCCGGCGGCCAGCGCGGTGCGCAACCCACGCCTGCGACCGGTCACCGGATCGATGGTCGGCACGGCCTTGCCCTCGAACAGGCGCTCGGACTTGGTTTCCGGTGCGTCGTCGGCGGTGTGGCGCAGGTACTTGTTGGGCAGCGACAGCTTGAGGATCGTGCGCCACGACTTGAAGTACTGCACCGGCAGCGACCCGGTGGTGTAGGGCAGGTCGTACTTGTCGGCCAGCTCGCGCACCCGCACCGCGATGGCGGCGTAGCGGTTGCTCGGCAGGTCGGGGAACAGGTGGTGTTCGATCTGGTGGCTGAGGTTGCCGGTCATGAAGTGCATGACCGGGCCGCCGCTGATGTTGGCGCTGCCGAGCATCTGGCGCAGGTACCACTCGCCCTTGGTCTCGTTCTCGATGTCGGCCTTCGTGAACTTCTCGGCGCCGTCGGGGAAGTGACCGCAGAAGATCACCGCGTTGGTCCACACGTTGCGCACCACATTGGCGGCGAGGTTGGCGGTGAGGGTGGAGAAGAACGACGGACCGGTGAGCAGCGGGAAGATCACGTAGTCCTTGGCGGCCTGCTTACCGATCTTCTTGAGCACCAGCTTGCGGTCGGCGTCGAACTGCTTCCACTCCGGGGAATCCTTGTCCCACTTCTTCTTCGCCACCTTGCCCAGCTCGAGGTGCTGGATCGCGACGCCGTACTCGAACAGCGCCTGCAGCAGGAAGTTGTAGATCGGGTTGCCCAGGTAGAACGGCATCCAGCGCTGGTCGCGGGTGACGCGCAGCAGGCCGTAGCCGATGTCGTCGTCCATGCCCAGGACGTTGGTGTACTTGTGGTGCAGGAAGTTGTGGGTGATCTTCCAGTGCGCCGACGGGCCCGCGTTGTCCCACTCCCAGGACGTGGAGTGGATCTCCGGATCGTTCATCCAGTCCCACTGCCCGTGCATGACGTTGTGCCCGATCTCCATGTTCTCGATGATCTTGGCAGTGCCGAGCAGGGCGACGCCGGCCAGCCAGGCCGGGGGCAGGAAGCTGGCGAACAGGACAGTGCGGCCGCTGATCTCCAGGGCTCGCTGTAACCGGATGACGTTGCGGATATACCGGGCGTCGGCTTCGCCTCGCGAAGATTCGATTTCGCGGCGGATCGCGTCGAACTCCGCACCGAGAGCTTCGACATCCGCGGCGGTGAGGTGCGCGTATTCCTTGACATCCGAGATCGCCATGGCGGTTACAGTACCGTAGGTTACGAGAGCGTAGGTTGGTGATTTCCGCGATGGATTGTGGGATGTGTCCTATTGCGCGATCGAGACAAAGATGTTACCTGAGACCGCGCGCCCTTTTCCGCAGAGCGGCGTTTTCCTGCCGTGCCCGCTTCTTGAGCGCCACCTTGGCCTCGCGCAGCACTTCCTTCTCGTGCCGCGCCTTCGCCTCGAGACTCACCTTCGCGTCGTGCAGCGCCGAACGCAGGCCGAGGCGCTTGCCGGTCTCCGGATCCACGCGCAGCGCTTCCGGCAGCGAGATGCCGTGGAACTTGCGCTCCGACGATGTCTCGGGTGCGTCGTCGGCGGTGCGCTTGAGGAACCGGTCGGGCAGCGCGAGCTTGTGGATGGTGCGGAAGGCCAGCAGGTACTGCTTGCCCAGCGAGCCGGTGGTGTAGGGCAGGTCGTACTTGTCGCACAGCTGACGCACCTGCGCGGCGACCTCCGGGTACCGGTTGCTCGGCAGGTCGGGGAACAGGTGATGCTCGATCTGGTAGCAGAGGTTGCCGCTCATGAACGCCATGACCGGGCCCGCCTTGAAGTTGGCGCTACCGAGCATCTGCCGCAGGTACCACTCGCCCTGGGTTTCCCCGTCGAGCTGTTCGATGGTGAATTTCTCGGCGCCGTCGGGGAAGTGCCCGCAGAAGATCACGGCGTAGGCCCACAGATTGCGTACGAGGTTGGCGGTGGTGTTGGCCTTGAGGGTCGACTTCCAGGCCGGACCGGTGAGCGCTGGGAACAGCACGAAGTCCTTCACCACCTGGCGGCCCGCCTTGCGCGCGAAGTCCTTGTTCGGCTCCGACAGCAGCTGTTTGGTCGGTACGCCCGCGAGTTCCTTCTCGATCCCCAGGTCGTGCAGGGCGATGCCCCACTCGAAGGTGGCGGCCAGCAGCAGGTTCGCGGCGGGCTGCACGAGGTGCTTGGGTTCCCACGCCTCGTCGCGGGTCATCCGCAGGATGCCGAAACCCAGGTCCTCGTCCTTGCCGAGCACGTTGGTGTAGGTGTGATGGGAGTAGTTGTGCGCGCGCCGCCACTGCGCCGACGGACCCGTCTGATCCCATTCCCAGGTGGTGGAGTGGATTTCGGGATCGTTCATCCAGTCCCACTGCCCGTGGCTGACGTTGTGCCCGAGCTCCATGTTCTCGATGATCTTGGCGACCGACAGCAACGCCGTGCCACCGAGCCACGCCCAGCGGTTGCGGCTGCCGAACAGCACCGCGCGTCCCGCGACCTCGAGGGCGCGCTGGGCGGCGATGGTGCGGCGGATGTATTTGGCGTCGCGCTCACCGCGCGAGGTTTCGACAGATCGTCGAATCGAGTCGAGTTCTTTGCCCAGGGTCTCGATGTCGGCCGCCGTCAGATGGGCGAAGGCCTGGATATCGGTGATGGCCACCGGGGTCCTCTCTTGTTCGGTTGACGGCCTGCACGCTCGGTCCACACACGAGGGGCCCGGCGGTGACGCTACGGCGTCACTGCCGAGACCAGCCGCTGCCGATCAGTCATATGACCGGCGCATGATTCGAGGATACCCGTAACCGAAGCGTGACGGTGGGATCAGATGTCGAGTGTGCAGTCACCCGCGGCGGCGGAGATACAGGTCTGAACCTTGTCGCCCGGCTGGCGTTCGTCACCGTTGCGCAGGTCGCGGGCGTGCCCGGCCGACAGCGTGACCACGCAGGTCTGGCAGATTCCCATCCGGCAGCCGAACGGCAGCTGCACGCCCACCGACTCGCCGGCCTCGAGCAGGCTCGTCGCGCCGTCGACGGTCAGGGTGCGGCCGGTGGTGCCGAAGGTCACCGTGCCGCCCTCGCCGACCGCGGACCGTTCCACCTCGAAACGCTCGACGTGCAGCTTCTCCGGGATGCCCGCCGCCTTCCAGTGCGCTTCGATGGCGTCGAGCATGGGCGCGGGACCGCACGCCCATGTCTCGCGCTCGCGCCAGTCGGGGTAGAGCTCGTCGAGGCTCGACAGTGCGAACAGGCCCTGTTCGTCGGTGAGCTGCAGGTGCGAGACGAAGCTCGGGTGCTTGTCGTGCAGGGCGCGCAGTTCGGCGCCGAACATCACGTCGGCGTCGGTCGGCGCCGAGTGCACGTGCACCACGTCGTGCACACCGTCGCGGCGGTCCATGGTGCGCAGCATCGACATCACCGGGGTGATGCCACTGCCCGCGGTGAGGAAGAGCACCTTCTCGGGTACCGGCTGTGGCAGCACGAACCCGCCCTGGGGTGCGGCGAGCCGGACGATGGTGCCCGCCGCGACGCCGTTGACGAGGTGGCTGGACAGCTTGCCCTCGGGCATGGCCTTCACCGCGATGGAGATGAGCCGCTTGCCGCCCTCACCGGTCCAGTCCGGCGGGCAGGTCAGCGAGTAGGAACGCCAGTTCCAGCGGCCGTCGATGAGAATGCCGATGCCGATGTACTGACCCGGCTGATACTTGAAGTCGAACCCCCAGCCCGGCTTGATGACCAGCGTCGCCGAGTCGGCGGTCTCCTTCTTCACGTCGACGATGCGTCCGCGCAGTTCCCTTGCCGACCACAGCGGATTGGCCAGGTGCAGGTAGTCGTCGGGCAGCAGGGGTGTGGTCACCCGGGCGACCGCGCCGCGTAGCACGTTCAGCTTGCCGCCGCGATCGGCGACCTGCGCCGCCGGTGCCTCGAGCCATTCCCGGAACTTGTTCAGGACCATCGCTTCGCCGTTACTCCCTGTCGCGCACCTCAGCCACCCGTGTGGCTCACTGCCCGCAAGGTTACGGCATCGTAGGTTTGGCGCCAGCCGAAGGACGGGGCTCAGCGCCGAGAACCGCGGCGCCAGCCGCCGATGTCACAGCAGATCCAGGAGAAAAGGCAGTTCCTGGGTGGCGTACCAGGCCAGCTGGTGGTCTTCGGCGTCGCCGAGGACGAACTCGGCGTCGGGGTCGCCCATGTCGGCGACGTCGATCACGTCGACGGCCTTGGCCACCTGGGGTTCGGCTTCGGCCAGGTCGACGTGCACCGAGGCCACCTGGTCGTAGGTGATCGGCCCGGCCAGTTTCACCACCGCGTCGTCGAGGTCGGGGCGCAGTTTCGCGCCGGTGACGTCGGCGGCGATCACGCAGCGCCGGTAGATCGGACTGCCCGGGTCGGCGACCTCGTCCAGGGAGGTGGTGTCGTCGTCGGCGTCGTCGAGCCCGTCGCGTTCGGCGGCGATCAGCCGCAGCGAGGCGCGCGCGGCCTCCGACATCGCCACCTCGGCGAGTTCGTCGTCGTCGCCCGCGGCGTAGGCCTCGCGCAGCGCGGGCGTCACCGCGAACGCGGTCGCGCCGAGCGGGAACAGTTCGCGCTCGTCGACCAGTTGCCGCAGCATCGGGATCGTCGCCGGGATGTAGACGCGCATCTTGGCGTTCTCAGGGACAGGCACCGAGCAACTCCTCCATCGATTCGTGCACCGACGCCGCGAGGACGTCGAGATCGGCCATGGCGTCGCGGTCGGCGTTGAGTCCGTAGAAGACCTGACCGTCGTACGAGGTGAGCCCGAAGCTCAGGGTCTGATTGCGCAGCAGCGGCGACACCGGATACATCTCCAGCATGCGCGCACCACCGATGAACATCGCGGTCTGGGGCCCCGGCGCGTTGGTGATCACCAGGTTGAAGGTGTTGTCGGCGAAGGTGCTGGCCGCCCGCACACTCATCGCGTGCAGGCTGGCCGGTGCGAAACCGGCCAGGTGCACGAGGGTGCGCGCCCGCACGCCGCGGCGCTGCCTGCCCGCGGCCTCGGTGGCGTGCGAGATATGCGAGAGCCGCATCGTCGGATTCGGTTCGCCCACCGGCAGATCGATGAGGAACGAGGACACCTCGCTGGCCGGTGTCAGCTGATTGTCGCCGTCGACGTACACCGACATCGGCACCACCGCACGCAGATTCGTCGATTCGACGAGAGCCTCGTTGCGCGAGAGCAGCCAATTGCGCAGGGCGCCGGTGACGACCGCGAGCACGGTGTCGTTGATCGAGCAGTCGAAATGCCTGCGGATCTTGCGATAGTCCTGGAGGTCTGTGCGCACCACGTCGAAGCGGCGGCTGCGCGAGGTGCGGGCGTTGAGCGGGCTGTCGGGTGCGCCCGAGGTCGCCGCGCGGACGGCATTGGCCGCGGCGTGCACCGCCATCCGGGCGCCGCGTACCACCCCGAACGCGCTCGAGCCCGCGTCGCGCACCGCCGAGTAGGCCTCGCGTGGTTGCGCGGCCAGTTGCGACAGCGCGCCTGCGAGCAGTTCCACATCGGTGGGTTCGCGTGGTGCGCGCCAGGCGTCGTCGGCCAGTTCGCGTGGCAGGGGACTGTTGTCGAGGATCACGTGCCCGATCTCGAGGGCGGTGTCACCGTCGACGAGCGCCGAATGCGATTTGGTGAACACCGCGCTTCGCCCGTCGGACAGCCCTTCGATGAGGTACATCTCCCACAGCGGCCTGCCCTGGTCCAGCGGCCGGGAGGCGAGCCGGGCGACCAAATCGTAGAGCTGTTCGTCGGTGCCGGGGGCGGGCAGCGCGGAGCGGCGGATGTGATAGCTGATGTCGAACCGGCTGTCTTCCACCCACACCGGACGGCCGAGCGCGAGCGGGATCTCGCGGACTTTGCGGCGGTAGCGGGGAACCAGCGGCAGCCGGGATTCGACCAGCTCGATGAGCTGTTCGTAGTCGAGGACCTGGCCGGAGCCGTCACCGGAGGAGTTCTGGAGGATCGCGAGAGAGCCGATATGAATCGGATTACTGCTCGACTCGAGCCGGTAGAACGCCGCGTCCTGCGGCGTCAATCTCGTGATCACGCGCTCCGATGCTCCTTCCGTTGCACGCTACGCGCGCCTTCCCGGCGCAGATCGGGCACCGGCTACATCCTACGGCACAGTAGGTGAATCGTGATGCCGGGCAAGGCGCCTCACCGAATGCCGTGACCTGGGCGGATGTGAGCACCCGGTACACCGGGCATCGGTACGTGCGGCCGGGTACGGTGGTCTGCGGACTACCATTGCCCACAACACTGTGGCTCACTAGCCCGAACCCGACTCCGACCAGAGGACTGACGAGACCCGTGCCTGCGCTGACACTGACGAGGTTGCTACGGATTGGTGAAGGCCGCATGGTCAAGCGGCTGTCGAACCTCGCCGATGAGGTCATCGCGTACGGCGACGAGATCGAGGCGTTGACCGACGAGGAGC
Source organism: Nocardia sp. NPDC050378 (assembly GCF_040655675.1). Taxonomy (NCBI): domain Bacteria; kingdom Bacillati; phylum Actinomycetota; class Actinomycetes; order Mycobacteriales; family Nocardiaceae; genus Nocardia; species Nocardia sp. NPDC050378. Next base: position 410,468 of record NZ_JBFAKI010000004.1, on the reverse strand, counting down.
TGCGCGCCAAGACCGAGGAATTCCGCGAGCGCTACGCCGCTGGTGAGACCCTCGACGACCTGCTGCTCGAGGCGTTCGCGGTGGCCCGCGAGGCGTCGTGGCGCGTGCTGAACCAGAAGCACTACAAGGTGCAGATCATGGGTGGCGCGTCGCTGCACCTGGGCAACATCTCGGAGATGAAGACCGGTGAGGGCAAGACCCTGACCTGTGTGCTGCCCGCCTACCTGAACGCGATCTCCGGCGACGGCGTGCACGTGGTCACGGTCAACGACTACCTCGCCAAGCGCGACGCCGAGTGGATGGGCCGTGTGCACCGCTTCCTCGGTCTCGAGGTCGGCGTGATCCTCGGCGGCATGACCCCGGCCGAGCGCCGCGTGGCCTACGCCGCCGACATCACCTACGGCACGAACAACGAGTTCGGCTTCGACTACCTGCGCGACAACATGACCCACTCGCTGGACGATCTGGTCCAGCGCGGGCACAACTTCGCCGTGGTCGACGAGGTCGACTCCATCCTCATCGACGAGGCACGTACCCCGCTCATCATCTCGGGTCCGGCTGACGCCTCCTCCAAGTGGTACGCCGAGTTCGCGCGCATCGCGCCGCTGCTGAAGAAGGACGTCCACTACGAGGTGGACATCAAGAAGCGCACCATCGGCGTGCACGAGGCGGGCGTGGAGTTCGTCGAGGACCAGCTCGGCATCGACAACCTCTACGAGGCCGCGAACTCGCCGCTGGTGAGCTACCTGAACAACGCCATCAAGGCCAAGGAGCTCTACCAGCGCGACAAGGACTACATCGTGCGCGACGGTGAGGTCATCATCGTCGACGAGTTCACCGGCCGCATCCTGGTCGGGCGCCGCTACAACGAGGGCATGCACCAGGCGATCGAGGCCAAGGAGAAGGTCGAGATCCAGCCGGAGAACCAGACCCTGGCCACGATCACCCTGCAGAACTACTTCCGCCTCTACAACAAGCTGTCCGGTATGACCGGTACCGCCGAGACCGAGGCCGCCGAGTTGCACTCGATCTACGGCCTGGGCGTGGTGCCGATCCCGACGAACAAGCCGATGGTCCGTAAGGACCAGGCCGACCTGATCTACAAGTCGGAAGAGGCCAAGTTCAACGCGGTCGTCGACGACGTGGTGGAGCGGCACGAGAAGGGCCAGCCGGTCCTGATCGGCACCACCAGCGTGGAGCGCTCGGAGTACCTGTCCAAGCAGTTCACCAAACGCGGTGTGGCCCACAGCGTTCTGAACGCGAAGTTCCACGAGCAGGAAGCCCAGATCATCGCCGAGGCCGGTCGGCCCGGCGCGGTCACCGTGGCGACCAATATGGCCGGTCGTGGTACCGACATCGTGCTCGGCGGCAACGCCGACATCATCGCCGACATCCTGCTGCGCAAGCAGGGCCTCGACCCGGTCACCACCCCCGAGGAGTACGAGGCCGCCTGGCATTCGGCGCTCGAGCAGGTGAAGAAGCAGACCGAGGAAGACGCTGAGACGGTGCGCGAGGCCGGTGGTCTCTACGTGCTCGGCACCGAGCGTCACGAGTCGCGTCGTATCGACAATCAGCTGCGTGGTCGTTCCGGTCGTCAGGGCGATCCGGGCGAGTCGCGGTTCTACCTGTCGCTGGGTGACGAGCTGATGCGCCGCTTCAACGGTGCCGCGCTCGAGGCGATCATGAACCGCCTGAACCTGCCCGACGACGTGCCGATCGAGGCGAAGATGGTCTCCAAGGCCATCAAGAGCGCCCAGACCCAGGTCGAGCAGCAGAACTTCGAGATCCGCAAGAACGTTCTGAAGTACGACGAGGTCATGAACCAGCAGCGCACCGTCATCTACGGCGAGCGCAACCGGATCCTGCGTGGCGAGGACATGGAGGGTCAGGTCCAGAACATGATCACCGACGTGATCACCGCCTACGTCGACGGCGCGACCGCCGAAGGCTACGTCGAGGACTGGGACCTGGAGAAGCTGTGGACCGCGTTGAAGTCGCTGTACCCGGTGAGCCTGGACCACAAGGAGCTGGCGGGCGAGACCGCCACCGGCGAGGCGGGCGAACTGACCCGCGACGAACTGCGTGAAGCTCTGCTCGAGGACGCGCACAACGCCTACGAGAAGCGCGAACAGGAAATCGACGGCCTCGCGGGCGAGGGCGCCATGCGCAACCTGGAACGCCAGGTCCTGCTCTCGGTCCTCGACCGCAAGTGGCGTGAGCACCTCTACGAGATGGACTACCTCAAGGAGGGCATCGGCCTGCGCGCGATGGCCCAGCGTGACCCGCTGGTCGAGTACCAGCGCGAGGGCTTCGACATGTTCGCGGCCATGCTGGAAGGCCTGAAGGAGGAGTCGGTCGGCTTCCTGTTCAACCTGCAGGTCGAGGTCCAGCAGCCGCAGCCCGAAGGCGTCTCCATCGACAAGGGCCTGCGTTCCCCGGTGGGCGCCCCCCGCCCCCAGGATGCCGCCCCGCAGACCCAGGCCCCGCCTGCCCTGCGCGCCAAGGGAATCGACGAGTCCACCCCGCGCGGCCTGAACTACTCGGGCCCCGCCGAGGACGGCCGCGCCGAATCCCACTCCGACGCCCAGGAATACGGCGGTCGCCCCACCACCGGCACCCGCCGCGAACGTCGCGAGGCCGCCCGCACCGAAACCAAGGGCAAGCGGCGTCGCTGATCGGTTTTTCGAATAACGCAGGCCCTCATGGTTTTCCGTGGGGGCCTGCGTTGTATTCCTGATCATTCTTTCAGGAGGGTGGGGCGGCCGTGGTTACCGTCGACGTGGTGGTCGTCGGCTTGCGGGTTGTACTCGTCGGGATCGGTGCGGTTGTCGTGGTGGTCTTCTTCGAGGTGGTGGTCGGCACCGGTCCCACCGTCAGCGACCGGGCCCGACCCTGCCAAGCCTCGGGCAGATTTCCCTTGGTCGACACCGCGATGGTGTAGCTGTCGCCTTCGTGTCCTGCGGTGTCGAACAGGGTGACCGTCTTGCCGGTGCGGTTGAACACCGAGACGGCGGCGGCATCGATGTGCTGGCCGCTCAGGTCGGGGGAGCCGATCTTGAACAGCGACATCTTGCCCGCGCCGTCGTGTCCGGTGAACACGCACACATACGAGGTGGGGCAGCGCTCGAAGCCGGTGCAGCCGCCGGTCTTGTCGCACCAGTCCTCGGTGACGCTGGTGAATGTCTTGGCGCTGACTGTCGTTGTCTCGCTGCCGTTTCCGCTTTCGAGCTCGACGGTGTGTTCTTCGTCGGGTGCCGCGCCGAGCCGGTCGATCACGTACTCACAGGCCGCGCTCAGCGCGATCCCGGTGGCCGCCGTGACCAGCGCCGCCGTCACCGTCACCCCCGCGCGCAGTTTCAGCGCGATGACCTCGACGACCGGAATCACCATCTCGCACACGACATCCTGTGTCGTCTCGGTCGCCTTCTCGTGGTCACACGCCACCGCACCGAACCCGACGAACATCGCGAGTATCACTGTGAACACTGTCCGCACAGCGTCAGAATGCGCCTGGGAACTGCTCTCCCGCAGCGGGTTCCGTCGGCAACGAAACCCGCGTTCGGGCGTGGTTTCGATTGCTCAGCACAACGAACTTCTCAGTACTGATCGGCGGTCGGGGCGCTCAGCTGGCTCGGTGGATGGGGTGGACTCGGGAGAGGGCGCGTTTGGCTTCGGCCAGGGAGATCATGTGGTCTTCGTCGTCGATTTCGGCGACGGCGGCCTCGGCCCATTCGCGCAGTAGTGTCGATACTCCGACGCGCCGTTCGTCGGCCAGATCCTTGAGGCGGGAATGCAGGCCGAGCGGTAACCGAATCGAGGTGGTCACCATGATGTCCTCGTTGGCCGGCAGTCGGGGCGGCGCGTCGGCAGGCTCGTCGGAGAAACTCAGCCGGTCCATGAAATCGGCGAGTTCCTCTCGGCTGGACGGAAAGTCCTGATCGCTCATGATGGATTCCCACTTTCCCACTGCTCGAATCGCGCCAGCTCCTCGGCACGCATCGTCCGTGCGCCGATGATCACCCACGTCCAGTCGTCGCGCTGCCGTGTGACCACGATCAACGGACGCCCGGCCGTGGTGCGCCCCCACACCGTCAAGACGGTCACCTGGCCGTCGAAGGCCGGGCGCGGCCACCGTCGTGACGCTGCGAGGACCTGCCGAACCTCGCTGGGTTCGATGCCGATCAGGTGAGCGATCGCCCAATCAGGCCACTCGAAACCCATAAGTCCATAATACGCACGTAGTAACCGACTGTGAAAGAGCTGTGTATCGAACCGGCCGCGGTTCGTTAGGCTCGCCGTGACCCGATTTCCGACCGAGGGAAAGGTGCGGCGGTGCGCACGGAGGCGGTGAAGCGACCGTTGTCGGCGTCGGAACGCTGGTTCTGGCTGGTGGACCAGTTGTCGCCCGCGAATTGTGTGGTGCGGATTCGGGTGCGTGGGCCGATCGGTGCGTATCGGCTGGAATTCGCCGCTGAGGCGCTGGTCGCGGAGTTTCCGCTGTTGCGGTCGGTGGTCGGGGAGGGGCCGAGTTTCGCCGCGTCGGCGGATCCGCATCTGCCGGTGCTGCATCGCATCGTCGCCGATCCCGACGATTGGCGCACCGTGTTCGACACCCAGCTCGCGACGCCGGTCGATGTGGCGACCGCGCCGGGCCGGATCGTGGATCTGGCCTTTAGGCCGGGGACCGACAACGAACATCACGACCTGATCGTGGTGTTCTCCCACGTCTATCTCGACGGGCGTTCGATGGTCGCGCTCGTCTGGCGGTTGCTCGCCTACGCCTTCGGCGCCGAACCGGCGCCGACTGCTCGCCCGGCGATCCCGGCTCCCGACGATCTGATTCCGCCCGCGCAGACGCGGATGTCGCGCTGCCTGTGGACGAATGTGTCCGCCCAGCTCACCGCCTTCGCCCGACGCGCGGCGAGCTTGCCCGGCTGCCCGCCACCGCTGGCGATTCGCCGCACCCGCACGGTCGTACGCACGATCGCGGGGCAGAGGCTCACTGCGCTGCGCGCCCGCTGCCAACGCGAAGGTGTCACCGTCAACGCGCTGTTGGCAGCAGCCCTGGCCGAGGCGATCGGCGGCTGTGTCCCGAAAGCAGCCGCTACGGTGGGCATCGGCATTCCTGTCGACGTCCGGACCCGCCTGAATCCCCCTCCCGCCGAAGACGAACCGGGCATGTTCACCGCCGTAGTCCCCACCTTCGTCCCCTTCGGTGCCGATCTACCCGACGCCGCGCGATCGGCCAAAGCGCAGCTGGACAGGGGAATCGCCCGCCATACCGATCTCCGCTCGTTGGCGGCCATCCGCTACGGCTGCCCCCGCACCCTCGAATCAGGCAGGCGCACCATCGAACTCATCGACCGCCGCGCCCCCTGGAACATCACGCTCAGCAACCTCGGCCTGGTCACCCCACCGGAAACCCCTGAGCCCCTGCACATCACCGACGTCACGGTGGCAGGAACCAACTCCTGTGCCAGCGCCCTCACGGTAGGCGTAGCCACCTTCGACAACACCATGTCGATCACCTTCTGCTACGTCGACACCATGCTCCCGAGGGAAACCATCGAAGCCCTGGCCGACACCATGATCGCCACGGCCGATTACTCAGACCGGGACAACGTTGAGCAGAGGACCTAAGCCCTTGAAATCGTCCGGGTTCCGTGTGTAGAGCGGCAGCGCATGTTGGACAGCGGTCGCAGCGATCTGCAGGTCTGCTGTGCGACTGCGGGGTTTGCGGCCGAGCTGTTCGACCAGTAAAGCCAATGATCCGTAAACATGCGCCGTCTCGGCGTCGAAGACCAAGGGGTCGAATGTCCGCACCACCCAGTGGAACTGGAGTTGGCGCTGGGCTCGGCGTACCGGGTCCTTCGCCGCGTGGACTCCGGCCGCGAGTTCGGCGAGGCTGACTGCGCTGATCGCGGCTTCGGCCTGACTGGGAAGCTCGGTGTGGATCTCGGCGTAATCGATGAGGACCGAAGTGTCCAGCAGGATATTGAGAGGTTCGGCAGCCTCACTCACGGCCGGGGACTTCCGGATCGATCATCGCATCGAGGTCGGCACGCCACTGTTCGTATCCGACAGCAGGCAAGGTCGCGCTGGTGCGCGCGAGCTCGGACACCGGCACGAATGTCCGGCGAACCAATGGCTCGAGTTTGGCCACCGGATTGCCGTTCCGCGTGATGATGAAGCTTTCGCCGGCTTCGACGGCGGCTAGAACTTTCCCGCTGTCGTTGCGTAGGTCGCGTTGCTGGATCTGCCTCATAAAGCCGAGTGTACTCTGCTGCTACGGCGTGTACAGAATGCTACGGATGCGGTTATGGCAGGAGAGCCCGCACCATTTCGCGCAGCGCGGTCCGATCGGGCTTGCTTGTCCGGCCTGTGACAGGGATGCGGTCGACGACCACGATGTCGTCCGGCAGGGCGGAGGTGTCGATGAGCTGCGGTAAGACGGTGCGGAGGCGGTCGACCACATCGCCCGCGCCGGGCTCGGCGACGATCGCGAGGACGATGCGTTCGTCGCCGATCTCGTCGGGTAGCCCGGCGAGTACGGCCTCGCGCACCCCGTCGACGCCGGCGATCGCCGGTTCGTAGAGTCCGGGGTAGATGTTGGTCTTGCCCCGGATCATCATGTCCTTCTTGCGTCCGGTGAGGACCAACCGGGTGCCGTCGAAGCGGGCGAGGTCACCGGTCGCGATCTCGGTCAGCGGTGCGGAACCGAGGTAGCCGCGGCACAGGTTGGGGCCGCTCAGGACGAGTTCGCCGTCGTCGGCGATACGTGCCTGGACGCCGCGAACAGGCGTGCCGAGCAGGTCACCGTCGTGCGCGAGCTTGTCCGCACCGGTGGCAACGGCGACGGGCAGGATCTCGGTCATGCCGTAGACGGCGAGAAACTCGGTGTCGGGCAACGACTTCTTGGCCCGACGCAGCAGCGCGGCCGTCACCGGCGCACCACCGAGGGCGACCTGACGAAGGTACTGCGGCGCGGTGATCCGCCCCGCCTCCAGCGCATCGAGGGCCACGGCCAGGTCGGCGGGGGTGTAGAAGGCGTGGGTGGCGCTGCGCAGGTCGCGGGTGAACCGCACCGGATCGATGTGGGTGCCGAAGCGGGGATACCTCGGCATGGCCCAGCGCGCACCCGACATCAGCGCGGGCAGACCCATCATGAGCTGTTCGGTGTGCAGGAACGCACCGGGCGCGAGGCTGGTCCGCCCGCCCATCGCCGCCAGCCCGGCACTGAGCGAAGCACGGGTATGCACAACGGCTTTCGGCTCGTCGGTGGTGCCCGAGGTGAAGACGATCAAGGCTTCCGATTCCGGATCACCCTGGGGCAGAGCCGAATCCGGCGCGTCACCGAATACGCGGCGCAGCGGGAGGGATGGCAGGGGTGTGCCGGGCAACCACACCCCGCTGTGCAGGTGCCGAACCTCGAGCTCGCTGAACCGGGGCAGCGTCAACCCACGCTTGCGCCCGAATCCGGCGAGCGGCCCACTCAGTGCGTAGAGCAGCGATTCCGTTGCCGCCCAGCGCGGTTCGACCAGAGCGATGCGCTTGGCGAACAACTCCGGCCCCACACCGGGATCCACGAACACAATGGTCCCGCCCGCGGCGATGGTGCCGAAGATCAAGCCGACCGAACTCACCGACGGCCGGATCGAGAACAGCATCCGATCACCCGGCCGCAACCCGGCGACCCGCAGATTGTGTGCCACCCGGCCGATCGTGTCGACCAGTTCGCGATAGGTGAGTGCCCGCTTGCCGACGGTTCCGAGCGCGGAGGCATCCGGAATGCGGGTGGCATGGGTGGCGAGACGGTCGAGGAAATCGGGAAACAGCGAGCTCACCGGATGTCGACCACCTCGGGCCGGTAGCGGTGATCGGCGTACCAGGCCAGCGTCTTGCGAATACCCCACGCGCGCACCCGCCGGTTCGACCCGTACACCCGCACGTCACGGCGCAGCCCGTAATCGGTGGTGATGGTGCGCACCGCGTTCACGAGGGCACGGTCCTCGTGCAGGTCCTCGATGGCGGTACGCGGGAATCCGCCTGCGGCCGAATAGAGTTCGGCGGTGATGGCCATATTGCACCCCGGTGTCATCACATACGGCCCGAGATATCTCGGGTCACGATTGCCCGAGCGCACCTTCCCGAACAGCGACGCCACCTCGAGCGCGACGCGGATGATCGTGCGGTCCCGCCATGAAACCCCCTCGTCGGTCCGGGGAATCAGCTGCCCGCTCACCAGGCGCAGACCGGAGTCGAAGCCGGCGCGGATCCGCTGTGTCCAGTCCGGCGCGGGCAGACAGTCGGCGTCGGTGCGGGCCAGCAGTTGCGCGCCCTGGGCGATGGCGTACCGCATACCGGTGTCGGCCGCCGCGCCGGTGCCCTTCTGCGCCTCGCCGATCACCTCGATCACCGGAACGGGGTTCGCCACGGCGAATTTACGCACCACCTCGACGGTGCGATCGGTCGAATTGTTGTCGACGACGACCACCGTGAAATCGGTGTCGCGTTGAGCGGCAAGGGCTTTCAGCGTCGCCTCGATCCCGCGTTCCTCGTCGAACGCGGGGATCACCACCCACAGCGGCTTTTTCACGGGCGCCGGTTGGTCATGGCTCGCCCAGGGTCTTCCACCAGGTGGCGCCGAGCAGCATCGTCATCAGCGCGGCCCGGCCGGTCGGGATACCGCGTTCGGCGGCCACCCGCCGCGCGGCCGGGATCTGCGCGGCATGCACGCCGACACTGAGCACCACATCGATCCAGAACGCCGCCCGCAGCAGCTTGGTGCGGAACGGTCGGACCACACCGAGAATCAGGAACAACCATCCGAAAACCGGGATCGCCCGCAGCGCGAGCACCGCCTCGCGGCTCGGGGCACGCGGGGGTTCGGCCCGGTGACGGCCCGGTTGGGGCACACTCACCTGCCAGAACTCACCCTCCGTAGAGACCGCATGCAACGGACGACTGCTCACCGCACTCCTTGTCCTCGGTAGGTCACCGCCGCCGCCGTCGGCCCGCCGTCGGCGGCGACGAACAGCAGCGCACGATTGTCGTGTCCCGCCGCTCGCGCGGCGACATAGGCGCCGGTGAGGGCGGAGGTATGGGCGTCACCGGCGAAGTCGTCGGTCACCACCGCCGCGACGCCGAGTTCGCGCGCCAGTTCGGTGGCGAAGTCCGGCGTCGGCTTGCCGCACACCAGTACTGTATCGGCCGCGTCGAGACCGTCGGTGGTCAGTGCGTCGCGGGCGGCGATCACCGCGTGCTCGACGAGTTCGGCTGTGCCGGTAACGAGTTCGACGGTCAGCGCGGAGCGTCCCTCGGCGCCCATCTCGGCGAGTGCCACGTACCCCTGCGCATCGGGCAGGGTGTCACCGGCGCTCACATGGACGTCACCGAAACCGGCTACGTCGGCCCGGTTCTCGAGGACGAATGCCGCACCGACGGGCTGGAACGGGAAGTGCGCGTCCGCGCTCATCGACGGATGCGCGTCACCGGAGACGATCACCACGTGCCCGTTGGGCAGGTCGGCCAGCAGCGAGGCGGCCACGCCGATGGCGTTCACCGACCCGCAGGCGCCGTTCATCAGGTCGAACGACAGGCACGGCACGTCACCGGGCCGGTACTCGAGGCCCACACCGGCGGCCTGCTGGATGAGCGCCGCCACCGCCGGTTCCACCAGGTTGGCGTCGCGGTACACCCCGACATTGATGAGCGCGTCGACCTGCTCGTGCGGACAGCCCGCCGCGTCGAGCGCGGCGCGGGCGGCCTCGGCCGCCTGACCCACCGAGCTGACGCCGCCGGTGCGTGTGATCGCCGCCGAAATGATAATTCCCATACTGTCCTATACCCGAAGATCGCCCAGTGTCACCGACAAAAATCCCGCGACCACCCCGGAGGCGGCGGGCACGAGCAATACCTTCGACCCCGGTGCGATCCGGCCGTCCCGCAGCGCGTCGTGCAGAACGACGAAATGCGAAGTCGACGCGGTGTTTCCGTACTTGTCGAGAACGGCGAGCTTGGGTGGCATCACCGAGTCGAACTCGCGCTCGGCGATCTTGTCGATCAATTCCACTGCGGGGCCGCTGAATTGGTGGTGGATCAGGTAGTCGTAGCCCTCGGCGGCGAAACTCGAGTCGCGCTCGGTGAGGAACCGCTGCTGACGCGAGGTCCACAGCAGATACCGCGATTCGTTGTGCATCGCCCGGTTGTCGGTGTAGAGCGCCACGCCCGCGCTGCGGTCGCTCGGCATTCCGAGACACAACTTCGCGTAGGCGGCGCTGGTATTGAGTTCCACATAGTCCAGGCCGGGTCCGTCCGTGGCCTCGAGCAGCACGGCCGCGCCCGCGTCGCCGACGGTGAGCGAGGCGAACTGCGGGTCGTACTTCTCGGAGATCTCGCGGACCGCGGTGTCGGAGATCGGCGTGATGCACTCACCGGAGACCACGAGGCCGCGTTTCACCGCGCCGGAGCGAATCATCCTGTCCAGCACCAGAACTCCGGTCAGCATGCCCGCGCAGGCATTGGAGACGTCGAAATGTATCGCGCGGGTGGCGCCGAGGGTGTTGCGCAGCATCAGCGCGAACGACGGTTCCAGGCAGAAATCGGTGCCGCGGGTGCGGGTGATCGAACACGAGATCACCACATCGAGGTCGGCGGCTTCGTAGCGCGAGTTGTCCAGTGCGGTGCGGGCCGCGGCGAGGGCGATGGTGAACGAGTCCTCGTCGTCACCGCGCACCCGGCGGGCCCTGACCCCGCTGACCTTCTCCAGATCCAGCGGCGCCTCGACGGCCAGCCTGCTCATCAGTTCCGTCGTGGTCAGCTCGCGGGACGGCAGATACGCGCCGATCGCTTCGATTGTCGATCTCACCATGTGTGTCACTTCCAGCTATCGCGCGAAGGCCGACTCCGCCACCGTGCGTCTCGCCGATCCTAGTCACAGACCTTCACTAATCGGGCCTGGTCAGCTAGATTCTGCCGGGGTGTGGAGTACTGCTCGTCGCCGTGAACTCACCCTACTAGCCGCAGGTCAGCCCTGGTTACCGGGCTTATTGCTGTTGGGACGGGTCGCGCGGCCGGTGCGCAAAGTGCCCGCACTCGGCTGGTTCGTCGCCGATCCCGTGATCGCCCGCCAGATCTACAACGACAGCACTCACTTCAGCATCGTCTCCGAGGGTGCGGCCGGGCACTGGTGGTCGCAGGTGATCGGTGACTGGGTGCAGGACCTGTTCGAAGGTCCGGGGCACACCGAGTTGCGCACCAAGGTGCGCGACCTGTTCACCCTCACCCACACCGATGCCCTCGTCCGGCGGGTCATCGGCCCCGATCTGCGCGATCTGCGGGAGCGGCTGGCGGCGGGTGAGACGGTCGACATGGCCGCCCGCGCGCAGATCCTCGTCGGCCGCAGCGTCTCCGACCTGGTCGGCATGCGGCCCGAGGACATCGCCGCGGCCATCGGTGGCGATCCCGACGCCGACCAGGACGCGCTGTTCCTTCGCCTGTTCCATCATGTGGAGGAGCTGGTCAACCTGGGTTTCGGCACCATGACCTCCACCACCCTCGACCCGGTCGCGGTGGCGCGGGCCAGGGAACTGGCCACCCGGCTCGCCGTGAACGTTCCCGCCGCCTACGAGCGCGCCGACCCCGACACCACCCTCGGCCGCTGCCGCGAACTCGGTCTCGCGGTCGAACACGCGGCCGGGCTGGCGATCCTCATGGCGGTCGCGGGCACCGACACCCTGGCCAGCGCCATGACCAGGATGGTCGCGATCATGCACGACAGCGACCAGCACCGCGCCCTGCTCGCCGCCCCCCACCGCCTTCCCGACGCGGTCCGCGAAACCCTGCGCGTCACGAGTCCCGCCTACCTCGTCGGCCGCTCCGTCACCGCCGACGTCCGCGTCGCCGACCGCGACCTCAAAGCAGGCGATCACGTCAAGATCCTCACCTGGACCATCAACAATGCCGCGGGCGATTTCGACATCCACCGCGACTACAACCCCGAAACCCGCCAGCTCTGGTTCGGCGGTGGCCGCCACCTGTGCCTCGGTGCCCAGTTGGTCCACTCCGAACTGACCGCCCTGCTCGAATCCCTCACCGCCGCGGGCCGTCCGTGGGAAATCGTGCACCGCCGCTACCGCCGGAAAGTCTTCATCCCCACGTACGAATCCCTGCGGATCCGGCTCGCCTGACTCAGCCGAGGAGACGCAGGCGGCGGGCGAGGTCGGAGGCGAAAACACCCTCCGGGTCGATTCGGTTCCGGATGCGCCGCCATTCGTCGAGGCGGGGGTACATCGCTTCGATCATGTGCGGGGTGGTGCGGGAGTCCTTGGCGAAGTAGAGGCGCCCGCCCGCGGCGAGGACGCGCTCGTCGAGTTCGGCGCAGAACCGGCCGAGGCCGTCGGTGCAGGCGAAATCAAGGCTGAGCATGTAACCGGGGTGCGGCCAGGACAAGGGTGCCGGGTTGCTCGCGCCCATGCGTTTGAACACGTTGAGGAATGAGTGATTGCCCGATTCGGCGATGGCGCGAACGGCCTCGGCCAGGTGTTGTTCGGCGCCGAAGGGCATCGAGAACTGGTATTGCAGGAAACCCCGTTTGCCGTAGGCGCGATTCCATTCCCCGAGCAGGTCGAGCGGGTGATAGAACTGCGTCAGATTCTGGATGCGGCCGCGTGCCCGGCGGGGAAACATCCGGTGCGCCGCCTCCCCGGCGATGCGCGTGGTGACGGCGTTGACCATGCCGTTGGGGAAGATGTCGGGCACCGTGAACAGTTGTGGCGCATCGAAAGCCAGCGGCTCGGCGCGCAATTTCGCAGGTAGCTGATCGAGCGTGGCCAGCGACCCACGACTGAAACCCGCGCGGCCGAGCTTCGCCCCGGTGGAAATGGTGTCGGGCACCGCCATCGAATAGTCGTAGCCGTCGTCGGACCCACCCGTGAGCAATTCCATGGCACGTGGTTGCCGAAGCTGCCCTGCGAATGATGGTTCTTCCCATGGATATCCGCCGCGATCGCTCCGCCGACGGTCACCTGGCGCGTGCCGGGCAGCACCGGCACCCACAGGCCGTGGGGCAGGGCCGTGCGCATGAGCGCGTCCAGGCTCACGCCCGCGTCCACGTCGACGATCCCGCTGTCGGGGTCGATGCGGTGGATCCGGTCCAGGGCGGTCATGTCGACCACCAGGCCGCCGCCGTTCTGGGCGGGGTCTCCGTAGCTGCGGCCGAGCCCGCGCGCGATCACCCCGCGCGCGCCCGCGGTGCGCACCCGTTCGGCGATCAGTTCCAGATCGGGCGTGCGCAAGACCTCGGCGACGGTCGGCGCGGTGCGTCCCCACCCGCTCAAACGCCGTCGCGTTCCGGTGCATGTCCCCAGCGTCGATGTCACCCGGCCACGCTAAACCGGCTCGCTGAGCCCCGGCTGAGACAGTTGTGGAGAAAGTGTGCCCTTGTGCAGGGTGTGCACACGGGTGCAAGCCACCTCGAGGAGGGCGGGGTCGTGGCTGATGAGGAGGACGCCGAGGGTGGTGGCGTGCTCGATGACCAGGCGGATGACGGCGGCGGTCGTCGCCGCGTCGAGCATGGCGGTCGGTTCGTCGAGGAGTAGGTAGCGCGGATTCTGGGCGAGGGCGCGGGCCAGGCAGGCGCGTTGGAGCTGGCCTTCGCTGAGGGTGTGGGGGCGGCGGTCGAGGAGGTCGGGGGTGAGGCCGACCGAGGTAGCCAAGGCGGGGATATCGATGGGGCGGCGATGGATTCGGGCGGGCTCGGCGATGATCTGTGCCACGGTGAAGTGGGGATTGGCCGCGGCGCGCGGGGACTGGAAGACCATGGCTGTGGTGCCGCGTGCGCGTCGGGGTGGTACGCCGTCGACCGTGACCAGCCCCGCATCGGGCGTGCGCAGTCCCGCCAAGGTGGCGGCGAGAGTTGTTTTTCCCGAACCGGATTCGCCGCCGAGTCCGACGATCTCACCGGGCGAGATCGTCAGCGTCACGTCCTCGAGTACGGGGCTGCCGTAGCCGACAGTGATCGAATCAGCGATGAGCACCGTCGATACCTTTCCGAATCCTGCGTTGCCGCTGTGGAACCAGCACAGTAGGTCCACCCGCGTAGGGGCAGATGTCGGACAGATTCGTCAGCTCCCGTGGTGGATGGGGGAGTGGGTGCAGGCCGTGCTCCGGTAGCGCGGCGAGCAGATCGCGCGTGTAGTCGTGCCACGGATCCGCGAACACCTCGGCCGCGGGCCCCACCTCCATCAACCGCGAGGCGTACATGATCGCCACCGTGTCGGCGATCCCCGCCCGCAACAAATGACTCAGATCATGGGTGATGAGCAGGACGGCCGCACCCGCGTCGGCGCACTCACGCAGCAGGGCGCCGATCCGATCGGTGTGACCGCGGTCCAGCCCGGCCGTCGGTTCGTCGGCGACGATCACCGCGGGATCACCGGCGAGCGCCGCAGCGACCGCCGCCCGCTGCGCCATTCCACCGGACAGCTGGTGTGGATAGAGGTTCAGTGCTGCGGGTTCGAGGCCGGCTCGGCGCAGCAGGTCTGCCGGTGTGTGCGAGGCTTCCAGCGCTGCAACGGTTTCCGCAAGTTGCGAGCCGATCGTACGAACCGGCGTGAAATGTGTGCTCGCGGACTGAGGAACCAACGCGATATGACGACCACGGTACGGCTCGGCCTGGCGACGACGCGCCGACCATCGGGATTGTGGAGGGCGAGGATCAGTCCCGGCGTTCGCCGGCGAGCACGATCCGCCGCGATCACCCACGATGTGCACGCTTCGAGCACGAAGATCGAGTCGAACAGACCCACTCACCACCGCCGCCCGCGGCAATACCCCCATCACCGCGCTCGCGACAATCGACTTCCCACAACCGGATTCCCCGACGAGCGCCGTGACCGTGCCTGCCGCAACCTCGAGCGACACCTCACTCACCGCATGCACGACAGCGCCACGTCGCACGGGGATCCGCACCGTCAGCCCATCGATCCGCAGCCCCTCCGGAAGCTCCGTCCGGGGACTTGCGCCCACCCCGCTCATCGCGGAATCCGGGAAGGCTTGGGCGGCAACAGAATCCCCCGGAGCGACGACCCGGCCACAGCGACCGCAATGGTCGTCACCACCAGGAATCCCGCCGGGAACACCAATGTCCACCACCCGCCGAGCAACAGCGAACTCCGCGCCTCCTCCAGCAGGGTGCCAAGACTCGGTTCGTGCGGCGGCAAGCCGAACCCGAGGAACGACAGCGTCGACTCATGCCAGATCGCATGCGGCAGAAGCAGAACCACCGCTATCAACGCCTGTGGTGTCACGGCGGGCAACAGGTGCCGGGTGAACAGGTGGGTGCGTCCGGCCCCGGCCAGCACTGCGGCAGCCACATATTCGCGTTCGCGCAGGCTCAGACTCTCCGCCCGCACGATCCGCGCCACCTGCACCCAATGCGTGAGCCCGATGGACAACACCACCGCTACGGCATTGCCCCGGAACAGCGCGACGATCACGATGCCAAGCAGCAGATGCGGCAGGGCGTTGGCGGTGTCGGCGAACCGCATCAGCACCCGGTCGACCCGTCCGCCTGCCAGCGCCGATACCGCACCGACCAGCACACCGAGCACCGTCGACACCGCCGCCGCGCACACCGCGACCACCAGCGAAGTGCGCAGCGCCGCCGCGATCCGCACGAACAGCGACCGGCCCGCCGCATCGGTACCGAACCACCACTGCGCCGACGGCGCCTGCCGGGCCTGGGCGAAATCGGTGAGCCGGTCCTCGACACCACCGAGCCACGGCACGACGAGCGTGTAGATCAACACGGCGACCAGCACCGCGACCGCGACGACCAGCCGTCGCCGAGCACGCTCAGCCATCGGCCCGCACCCGCGGATCCAGCAGTACCACCGCGATGTCGGCGAGCAGCGAACCGAGCAGCACCGCACCCGTCGTGACGACAGTCAGCGTGGCCAGCAACGCCATATCCAGGTCTTTCGCCGATTGCACGAAGGCACCGGCCACCCCTGGCCAGGAGAAGATCTCCTCGACCAGCACCGCGCCGACCACCACTTCGGGCAGTCGCGCACCGAGGATCGTGACGAACGGAGCCAGCGAGGAAGGCAGGATGTGGCGGCGGGTGACGGTCGCGGTGTCGATGCCGCGCGTCACCGCGCCCACCACGAAGTCCTCACCGCGATTGGCGGCCACCGTTTCCCGCACCGCGAGCAACAACCACGGCAGCTGCGAGACCGCCAGGGCGGCGGCGGGCAACACCAGGTGCCGGGCGACCTGCGCCGCATCGACCTCGGCGCCCGCATCGGTGAGCCCCGCAGGCGGCAACCAGCCGAGCCCCACCGCGAACACCCCGATCACGGCCAGCGACACCACGAACGGCGGCAGCCCCTGCAGGGCCACGCAGGCGGCACTCACCACCCGGTCGAGCAGGCCACCGCGGCGCATCCCCGCGACCACCCCGGCCACGAGCGACACCGCGACCGCCACCGTCATGGCGACCGCGACCAGCAGCATCGTCCACGGAACGCGCTGGGCGAGAAGCTCACCCACCGGCTGGGCGAAGCTACGCGACACCCCGAGGTCGCCGGTGCACAGATCGGCGGCCCACCGCGCGTAGAGCCGGTACCAGGGCACGTCGAGCCCCAACTGCCCGGCGAGCACCGCGCGATCGGCGGTGCCCGTGGTCACGTAGCGGTCCCCGAGGTACCCGACGAGCGGGTCGAACGGTGACACCGCCGCCGCCGCGAACAGCGCCGCCGACACCACGACCAGCACCGGAATCATCGTCAGCACCCGCCGCCGCGTCATCCGCGCGATGCCACGCCCCCTCACGAGCCGCGCGTCCAGGTCTGTAATGACCACCACGGCCCCCATGTCACGCCGTGCGCGTGTGGTTCGAGCACCGGACCCGACATCGTCCACCCCGAATCCTTCACCACATAGGTGTGATCCAGGTGGACGAGGAAAACGTGGCTCGGGTCCTCGGCGTAGCGGGTCTGCACCGCCCGGTAGGCGGCGGCCCGGTCAGCCGGGTCGAGGGTGCGCCTGGCCTTTTCGAGAAGGGCATCGATCGTGGGATCGGAGTGGCGGCTCGCGTTGTCGTACGGACTGCCGGCACCCGGATCGACGGTGTGCAGGGTGTTGTAGGCCTGCGTATCGGTATCGAAGGGCTCGCTGCCGCCGCCGAGCAGGATGCCCGCCCGTTCGATCCGGGGTTCGATCCGATCCCAGGACAACGCTTCGAGGTCGACCTCCACACCGACCCGGCGAGCATCCGAGGCGAAAGCCATGGCGAGGTCACGGCGCAAGGTATCGGTGGAGTTGTACATCACCGTGAACCGGGCCCGCACACCCTGCTTCGCGCGCACGCCGTCCGCACCGCGCGGCCAGCCCGCCGCGTCGAGAATCTGCTCGGCACGCGCCCGATCGAACGCGAAAGACACTGCGGGGTTGTGGGATTCGCCGTATACCTCGGGAACGGGGGTGTAAGCGGGCCGCCCGTATCCGCCGAGGATGTTGTCGATCATGGCCTGCCGATCCACGGCGAAATTCAGCGCGAGCCGGACCGCGGGATCACCGGCCACCGGATCACCGGCGGGCAGGGAGACACCGCGCCAATCGGCAGAGGTGTTGGCGTGCACCGACATCGGCGCGCGATCGGCGAAGGTGGCGGCCAGCAGCGGTGGCAGCGAGGTTCCGTCCAGCTCGCCGCTCGCCATCCGCTGCGCGCGGGTGTTGTCGTCGGGGACGTGGAGCACCGCGAGCCGCTTGACGACAGGCGCACCGCCCCAATAGTTCTCGTTCGCCACGAAGACGGCTCGGGTCGGTTCGAGTGTTGTCAGCCGGTAGGGCCCCGTGCCGACCGGCTTCGTGTTGAGCGCCGACTCGGTGGCGGGTCCCGGTTCGGCCACCGCTTCCGACGGCACGATCCCGATGAGCAGCTTGGTCGGGAACGCGGCATACGGGTGCCGCAGCGTGAATCGCACGGTGGCGGGATCGATCGCCTCGACCCGCTCGATCATCGAGAACGACGAACGGACCTCCGAAGCCGAGGCAGGGTCGAGGATCGCTCGATACGTGGCCACCACATCGGCCGCGTCGAACGTGGTTTCGTCGCTGAACCGCACGCCCGTGCGCAGCGGCACCGTCCACACGGCAGCACCGGGCTCGGCTCTCGGCAACTCGGTGGCCAGCGCGGGTGCGAAACCGGGCATCCCCGGACCGCCGGTGAGCCGAAGCAGACCGTCGTAGATCTTCGCCTCGCCTGCCGCGCCGTACCCGGCGATCGGGTTGTATCCGCCCAGCTCGGCGGCATCCGCGAGGACCAGCGAATCGGTGGTCGTGGCGGTCGGCGCACCGCAGGCGGTGAGTACCAGCGCGAACGCGGCCCCCGCGACGGTCCGAATTCGCATCATGATGTTCCTAGCTGTTTATCTGAACAGATGGACAGATGATAGTCCGGTGCCGAATCCGGCGACTAAGCTGAGGGCGTTATGGGAGAGCCACGCACACTGGACGGGTCGCCGGTCGAGCTCGGCAGGCGCGCGATCGGTGATGTCGAGATCCGCGCCTGGGCGCAGCGATTCGACCTGCTCTCGGACCCCAACCGGCTGGAGATCCTGCTCTGCCTGCACCGCACCCCCGGCATCAGCGTGGGTGAGCTCGCTGCCGCGATCGGGCGCACCGAGAACGCGATCTCCCAGGCGCTGCGCGTGCTGCGGCACGAGGGGTGCGTCGTATCGAGCCGGGAAGGGCGGTCGGTCACCAACCGACTCGCCGACCCGATCATCCACGAGATTCTGCACACCATCGGCGCCAAACACACCTGACGTCGATCGGCCCTGCTCGGGAGGCGATGATGGCGAAGATCCTGTTCGTGATGACCGGTGCCGACCGCTGGAGTCTCACCACCGGCGCCAAGCACTACACCGGCTACTGGGCCGCCGAATTCACCACCGCCTACCTGGCCTTCCGCGAGGCGGGACACGAGGTGCTGGTGGCGACGCCCGGCGGGGTGGTGCCGCCCGTCGACCTGGGCAGCCTCGCGCCGAACGCCAACGGCGGCAACGACAAAGCGCAGGAAGTGGCCGAAACGATCAAGGGCGCGACGGTTCTCGAAAAGCCCGTCGCCCTCGGCGAGATCTCCGCCGCCGACATCGACGCCCTCTACTACCCCGGCGGTTACGGGCCGATGGAAGACCTCGCCGGCAACGCCGATTCCGCCGCGCTGCTCGTCGATGCCCTGCGCGCGGACAAGCCGACAGCGCTGATCAGCCACGGCCCCGCAGCCCTGCTCGCCACCGGCGCCGACTTCGCGGGCTACCGCATGACCGCCTTCAGCAATGCCGAGGAAGAACTCAACGGGCTGGCCGATCGGGCCCGTTGGCTCCTGCAGGACCGGCTCACCGAACTCGGTGTCGACTACCGCCGCGCCGAACCCTTCGCCCCGCATGTGGAATCGGATCGCTGCCTGCACACCGGCCAGAACCCCGCCTCGACCCCCGACCTCGTCGCCGTGTTCCTCGACGCGCTCAGCCGCCCGGGCGCACGATCATGAGGACGACGACCGCCGTCCACAGCAGGTTGTAGATCCCCGCGAGCATCGACAGCATTCGCAGGCGTTTGCCGTCGTCGGGCTCGTCGAGTGCCTCGCGTTGCATCGGATGGATCTGCACCGCGAGCAGGCCGCCCGCGATGGCCGTGGTGATCATGGCCGAGGTGATCCAGATTTCGTTCATCCGGCCCTGAATGGTGGCCAAAATGATCCCGACCACCGGCACGATGATCGCCAGTTTCGCGTAGTTGCCGGTGATGCGGTGCATCGCGACGGCCACCGACCGGCTGCGCACCGAATCGGGTTCGGGCGCGGCGATCGGCGCGTAGCGGGGGAAAAGACTGGTGGCCACCGCCGAGCCACCGACGAAAACGATGCCCGCGAGCACATGCACCGACAGCAAGAAATGTTCCACTACCGACCTCCAGCCTTCAACATGCTTGAAGCGTAGCGCAACCTTCATAGTTGTTGAAAGTGCTAGGGCGAGGCGCCCGAGAACGCCTCGAGAATCGCCGCGCCCACCTGTCGCTGGATCGGATCCGCCTCGGGGCCGAAGAGCTGAATATCGACCTGCGACACCACTTCTCGTGCCGCCGCCAGCAGGCGAACCCCGTCTTCGGTGAGTTCGATGGTCGACGCCGACCCCGCCCGCGCGGTCCGGTCCCGTACCAGCCCCGCCCCGACCAGCGCCTTCACCGAGGTGTGCACACTCTGCACGCTGGTCCCCGACATCCGTGCCAGCTCGCTGAACGAGGCCCCCGGCACACCGTTGATATGCCCGAGCAGCCCCAACCGGGCCACCGTCAGGTCCAACGGCGCCAGCCCCGCTCCCAGCGCCGCCTCCACCCGTCGGCACAGGGTGATCACCAGGATGCTCGGGCTCATAATCGGCGGTCCGGGTCGCCCGTCGTCAGTGGTCATACCCCGCATTTTCCCGTACGCGCACGGCTCGGTGCCCGGCGGATACCGCCGGGCACCGAGCCGGGTGATCGCTTACTTCAGCGCTACCCGCGCACCGTTGGAAAAGGCCGAGTCGTGGAATTCGACCGCCGCCGGGTCGGTGCCGGTCGGCACGTCGAACACCAGGACCATCGAGATCTTGTTGCCCGGATTGATCTCGGTGACGAGCTCGTCGTTGACATTGATCTCCGCCGAGGTGTCGTTGGCGAACTCGCGACCCTGGGCGTCGATCAATTTCTGATTCGCCCCGAAGTACTGCTGGGCGACATCGCCGACATTCGTCACCTCGATGTGTACGAGCACGAATTCGCCCTGGGCGGTCTTCTGCAGGTACGGGTTGTCGCCGACCGTGCGGACCGGCGGGTCGACCTGCGTCACCGTGAAAGCGAATTTCCCGTCGCGGACCTCGGTTCCCGCCGGTGCGGCCACCGACCGGGCCTGCTCGCTCTTGGCGACCTCGTTGGCTGCCCCGCCGATGAGGGCCACGCAGCCGCCGAAGAGGGCGAGAACCGCGAGGAGGAAGCCGCCGAGTACCCACGGCCAGACCTTGCGCTTCTTCGGCGGCTGCGGGTAATAGGGCTGCTGCGGAGCACCGGGATTGGTGTGCTGGGGATGGGACATGACTGGCTCCTCGTCTGGAAAGGTCGGGTGTGGTCGCGCCGGGACGGACCGTCCGGCGTGCTGGGGGTGGGGTTGCCCGGCTGGTTGACGCAGCGTGAAAGTGTTGGCGCGCAACAGATTTGCGCTGCGGAAGCGGCTTCTGGCCGGTTGTCGCTCCGTTGAGGAGGACGCTACACCGAACATACGCCATTGGCAACAGGAGAACAATGTTTTCAAGCTTTACTACTTTTGTATGTGTACGACGGAACGGATAAGTAACCGACCCATGTAAGGTTTGACCTTGACTACCTGGCCGGTAGGGCCGGGGGCCGAGAGGAGACCCATGCCAGACTCGACGCCCACCGTGGCCGCCGCCGAGATCTCGCGGTTGGCAGGCGTCACCCGTGCGACCGTCAGCAATTGGCGGCGCCGCCACGCCGACTTTCCCGCGCCCGTCCCGGGAGGCTCGGAGAAACGGCCGCTGTTCGACCTCGCCGAGGTGCAGCAGTGGCTGCGCGGCCATGGCGTCACCGCCGCCGATTCCCCGGTGCAACGGCTGCGCACCCTCTTACGCTCGGAGGTCGCCCCCGACGAGGTCGTCGCGCTCATGGCATTCGTCGCCGACAAGCGTGCGAAAGCCGCCGATCCCGTGCGTGAGGCCATCCGCGAGGCGATCGATGAAGTCGGCGTCACCCAGACGCTCGCGGTACTGTCCGAACGTGGCCTCGACGGGCCGAGTACCGGCGTCTATCCGACCGACCAGCCTGTGGCGGCTCTCATGGCCGATCTACTCGCCGCCGCGACCTCACCCACTCCGAGCTCGGTCCTCGATCCCTCCTGCGGTGGTGGCACCCTCCTGCTCGAAGCCGCGCGTATCGGCGCGACCAAGCTGAACGGGCAGGACATCCTCCCGGTGCAAGCCGGCCGCACCGCGGCGGCGCTCGGCATTCTCGTCCCGCAGGCGAAGTCCGACATCCGCGCCGGCGACGCCCTGCTCGCCGACGCCTTCCCCGAGACCGAGTTCGATGCGGTTATCTCCAACCCGCCCTATTCGCAACGCGATTGGGGGGCCGACGAGCTCGCGCTCGACGCGCGCTGGGTGTATTCGGTGCCCCCGCGCGGTGAATCCGAACTCGCCTGGGCGCAGCATGCCCTCGCCCACCTGCGCCCGGGCGCGACCGCGGTGCTTCTCCTGCCGCCTGCCGTCGCGGCACGATCGTCGGGTCGGCGGATCCGCATGGAACTGTTGCGCGCCGGTGCGCTGCGCGCGGTGATCGCGCTGCCTCCAGGCGTGTCGACACCGCGTCAAGTCGGGCTGCAACTGTGGGTGCTGCGCCGCCCCGGTGTCGGTAGTCCCGGTGACACGTTGTTGTTCGCCGACACCACCCGCCTGCCTAATCGTGGGGACCAACCGGACTGGCAGCACCTGTCGACCACGGTGCTCGAGTCCTGGCGTGCGTTCGACGCCGGTGAAGCGCGGGCCGCGACGGTCCCCGATGTCACCGCCGTGGTTCGGGTTATGGATGTCCTAGACGACGATGTGGATCTGACGCCCGCCCGTCAGGTCCGTGCGGCGGTCGACCCGGGGAACGCCTCGGCCGCCGCGCACACCGCTATCGGTGCGCTCGGTGACCGTCTCGGCGAGCTGCGGGCGGTGGCCGAGACTGTGCGCGAATGGGATTCGGCCCCCGGCGCGGACTGGCGTTACGTGGCGGTCGGCAACCTGATCGCCGGTAAGGCGGTGCGGATCGTCACCGCGACCACCGACCCGGCCCCCGTTGACGACGCGCGTCCGGTGCTCATGGGCCACGACCTGCTCGGCAGCCGCAACCCGTCGGGCATCACGACCCCCGGGGCGCCGGTGGGGGAGCCGATCGAAGAAGGCGATGTCCTGGTGTCGCGGCTGCGCGACGACCACGGTGCCGCCCAGGGCGCCCGCGTCGCCGAGGGCGCCGATATCGGTGCTGTTCCCGGCCCGGGCGTGCTCGTCTTCCGCACCGATCCCGCCCGCGTGGATCCTTGGTTCTTCGCAGGCTTCATCGGCAGCCCCGACAACGCGGCCGCCATGTTTGGCACCACTACTATCCGCCTCGATCCCGCGCGCCTGCGCATCCCGCTGCTGCCGATCGCCGCACAGCAACGCTACGGCGCGGCATTCCGCCGGCTGCACCAACTCAGGGTGAGCGCCCGCACGACTGCCGAGGCCGCGCGCGCCGCCGCGGACCTCATCGCCACCGGCCTCACTGCGGCCGCACTCGAGCCACCGGCGAAGTAGTCGAGGAGCCGCCGACGACCTCGCTACCGGTCCCGACGGCGTAGTCGAGGCGGTGCCGATCGGTGCCGGGCAGTATCGTGCTGGCGTCCGGTACCGGTATCGAGCTGGGGGTAGTGGTGGGCGAGATCGTCGACGGGCGGTACGAGATCACCGGAGTGCTCGGTGCCGGTGGGATGGGGGAGGTGCTGGCCGGCTACGACACGGTGCTCGACCGGCCCGTCGCTGTGAAGCGAATCGCGGTGCGCCAGTTCGCGTCCCGTGCCGATCTGGTCGACGAGTTCGTCGCCCGGTTCCGCCGTGAGGCCAGGGTGACGGCCCGGATCAGGCATCACGGCGTTCCCCAGGTGTTCGACGCCGTGCTCGACGCGCAGGCCGACAGCGTGTATCTGGTGATGGAGCACATCGACGGCGTGACGCTGCGGGACTACCTGGCCGAGATCGGTGAACTGCCGGTCGGCTGGGCTGTCGCGATCGCCGCGCAGGTCGCGACGGTGCTGTCGTATGCCCATGTACTGCCGGTGGTGCACCGGGACCTGAAACCGGCCAATATCGTTGTCGCACACGATGGCACGGTGAAGGTGATCGACTTCGGGATCGCGGCACTGCTCGACGGGAGCACCGGGCGGATCACCCGGACCGGATCGGTTCTCGGCACCGCCGCCTACATGCCGCCCGAGCTGGTGAACGGGCAGGAGGCGGGGCCACGCGCCGACCTGTACGCCCTCGGCTGCGTGATGCACGAGATGTTCAGCGGACGAAGGGTTTTCGAAGCCCGATCGCAGTTCGACACCCACAACCGGCACCTGTCCGACCCGCCGACACCGCTGCGGGCGCTGCGCCGGGACGTGCCCGCCCCGATCGAACAGCTCGTCCTCGAGCTGCTGGCCAAGGATCCGGCGCAGCGACCGTCGAGCGCGCAACTCGTCTACGAGCGGCTCCTGCCGTTCCTGCCCACGCCGGGTGCGCCGCCGGACCCCGCCTCGCGGACCCATCCCGACCCGACGCGCCTCTTCCGCCGACCCAATCCGCCGGCCGACATCGTGATGGAACCGCTGCCGCCCAAGCCTTCCCATGAGCTGCCCGCCGCCGGTCTGTCCGAGGCCGCCGCGCGGTATCGCGAACTGTTCGCCCTCGGCCGGGCAGCGCAAGCGGCCGACGTGCTGCTCGGCGTCGTCGACCAGGCCGAACAGCGCTTCGGGCCCGAGAGCCCGCAGCTGGGCGACTTGCACGGCGATATCGCGACCGCGCTCGAGCACTCCGGTGACCAACGCCGGGCGCTGGCGCAGTGGCAGCGGGTCGAAGCGATCGCGGAGCCGACCGGCACCAGGGGTAGGCGGGCGCGGGTAGCCGCGATCGGTTGCCGCGCCGCGCTCGGCGAGCTCACCGCCGCGGCCGCGGTCGACGAGCTGTACCGGATGCTCGGTGAAATACGTTCGGCAGACAACGAATTCGGTGACGACGCGCTGCTGGTCCGGCTCGCGCTCGCCGAGCACCTGCCCGCCGCGGGCGATCACGCGCGGGCCGCGAGGTTCGTCGCCCGGTTACGGGACGACCTCGCGGTGCTACGGCCACCCGACGACCCGATGCGCTGGAAGATCGAAGCGCTGGCGGCCGAACTCCGCTGCTGAGGTGCGTCCGGGGCATTCCCGGCGGAGTAAGCTGCTCGCATCGCTGACAGGGGACGGTGTCGGCCGTCGGAAGTGGAGATCGTGCCGTGCAGTGGGTCGGCAGAATCGGGTGGGTCGTCGGGCTGCTGGCCGGGGCATTCGGGGTGCTGCTCGGCAGCGTCGGGTACTTCACCGGAATCGGCAACGGCAGTCCGTTCGAGATCACCCTGGCCGTGGTGTTCTTCGGCTCGGGGTGCGCGCTGGCGGGAGTATCGATCTGGCAGCTCGTCGTCGGCGACCGTCATAAAAGGCGCGGCTACCCTCGGCAAACCTGGCACACCCCGCCTGCGGACATCCCGTACGCGGCCTACACCCCGCCTTCGGCGCCGATCGCCGCGACCGTCGCCCAGACGCCCGAGTGGGTCACGAGCACCCGAAGCACCCACCACTGGCTGCCCACCGGAATCCCCTACGCGAGCGCACCGACGAGCGTGCTCGGTTCGCCCGTCGACCTCGACCGCGACAGTGCCGCGACCATCCCCGTCCGGGTGCGTGCCGCGGTCCGCGAGCTCATCGCCATCGAGGGCCCGATCGAACGCGGCCGCCTGGTGACACTGATCGCCCAACGCTTCGGCGTGCCGAAACCCTCCGAGAAACAACAGATTTGCGTGCTCGGTCAGGTCCCCGAGGAACTGGTGCGCGCGACCCCGCTCGGTGTCTTCGTCTGGCCGTCGAGCGTGGACCCCGGCACCTGGCGCGGCTTCCGCTTCACCCCACCCGGCACCACCCGCCCCATCGAGACGATCTGCGGCGAGGAGATCGCGAACGCGATAACCCATGTCGCCCAGCACAACCGCCCCACCTTCGACGACCTCGTCTGGTCCACCCTCACCCAGTTCGCCCACGAACGCACCGGCATCGCCGAAGACCGCATCGAAGCCGCCCTCACCCTCGCGACCCGTCGCGGCAGGCTCACCACCGACCCCGACGGCCGCTACCGTCCGCTCACCTGATCCGCGAAGGCTCCAGTCCACGCACGACGGTGGTGTCGCGCGGCGATGCCGGACGGCGACGGCCCGTCCCCTTAGGCGGGTAAGGCGGGGGCGGTGCGGGTGTGGGTCACCTCGGGGGCGACGGTGACGATGTCGCAGGCGGCGAGGAGGGTGTGGGGGAAGTGGTCGCCGAGGTGGGCGAGGCTCGGCATGACGACGGCCGCGGCGGAGGTGGCGGTGACCACCTCGAGCAGGCGGCCGATCGGGTCGGTGGTGCGGTCGCTGAAGGCCACGGTCTTGGTGAAGCGGTAGCCGAGGCGTTCGGCTAGGGATCGGATCTGCGTTTCGTCCCAGGACTGGGCGACACCCGAGATGTCGCGGCGCAGATATCCGATCGCCGGTGGCTTCATGGGCATGACCGTACCGGCGCGGAGTGTCGCAGTCGTGAACGCGAGCGAACGCGAGTCGAATTCGCAATCCGACCGAGACCCATTCGCGCGCTGATCGAGTGCTACCACGCCTCATTGGAGATCAGCGCGGTGAGCAACTGACGGATCGCGGCGACCCGTCGCTCGACACCGGGCAGCTGATCGAGGGCGCATTCGGGGTCGGCGGGCGGCCCGAGATGGGTGCAGCCGCGCGGGCAGTCCTCGATGGCGTCGGCGAGATCGGTGAACGAGGCGATCACGTCGTCGGGCGTGATGTGGGCCAGACCGAACGAACGCACACCCGGTGTGTCGATCACCCAGCCACCACCGGGCAGCGGCAGCGCCACCGACTGGGTGGAGGTGTGCTTGCCCTTACCCACGCCGGACACCTCGCCGACCGCCCGATAGGCGTCGGGGACAAGGCGATTCACCATCGTCGACTTGCCGACCCCGGAATGCCCGATGAGCGCGGTGAGCCGGTCGCGCAAGATCTCGACCACGGGTTCGATGGGGTCGTCGATCCCCGCGTACAGGATCTTCAGGTCCAAACCCTCGAAGGCCGAGGCGAATTCGGACTCGGCCACCAGGTCACGCTTGGTGAGCACCAAGATCGGTTCCAGCCCACCGGCATACGCGGCGACCATGGTCCGTTCCACGAAACCCGTGCGCGGTGGCGGATCGGCCAGGGCGACGACGATGAACAACTGCTCGGCATTGGCGACGACGATCCGCTCGAACGGATCGGTGTCGTCGGCGGTGCGCCGCAACACCGTTCGCCGATCGGCGACCCGGACGATCCGGGCAAGACTGTCGGGCTTGCCGGTGAGATCACCGACGACGCCCACCCGGTCGCCGACGACGATCGGGGTGCGGCCGAGCTCACGGGCCCGCATGGCGACGATGCGCCGGTCGGGGTCACCGTCGAGGACACACCCCCACCGGCCCCGGTCGACCGCGACGACCATGGCGTCCTCGGCGTCGTTGTGCTGCGGCCGGGTCTTGGTGCGCGGGCGGGAAGAGGCCTTGCCGGGACGAACCCGCACATCGGATTCGTCGTAGCTGGCCGCGCTGCGTCCTCGGCGACTCAGCGCGCCACTCCTTCACCCGATAACGCAGGCGCGAGCATCTGCTCCCACAGCGTGACGAAGGTCGGCAGGGTCTTGGCGGTGGTGCCGATGTCCTCGATCTCGATACCGGGCACCCGCAGGCCGAGAATCGCTCCGGCGGTGGCCATCCGGTGATCGGCGTAGGAATGCCACTGCCCGCCGTGCAGCGGGGCCGGCACGATCTCGAGCCCGTCGGCGGTCTCGGTGACCTTGCCGCCGAGCCGGTTGATCTCGGCGGAAAGCGCTGCGAGACGGTCGGTTTCGTGCCCGCGCAGGTGCGCGATGCCACGCAGCACCGACGGTGAATCGGCCAGGGCGGCGAGCGCGGCGACGGTGGGGGTGAGCTCGCCGACATCGTGCAGGTCGATATCGATGCCCGCCAGCCGTTCCGGCCCGCGCACGGTGAGGATCCCGTCGAAGACGCGGGCCTCGGCGCCCATGCGGACCAGGATCTCGCGGATCACGTCACCGGGCTGGGTGGTGCCGCGCGGCCACATCGGCACGCTCACCTCACCGCCGGTGACCGCGGCCGCCGCCAGGAACGGCGTCGCGTTGGACAGGTCGGGTTCGATCTCCCAGTCGACGGCGCGGATCGGGCCGGGCGCCACCGTCCAGGTCTGCGCGCCGCGCACGTCGCTCGGGGTGGTGACGGCGACATCGGCGCGGCGCAGCATCTCCACCGTCATCTCGATGTGCGGCATCGACGGCAGCACACCGCCGCTGTGGTTGACGGTGATGCCCTGCTCGAAACGGGCGGCCGAGAGCAACAGGCCCGACACGAACTGCGAGGACCCGGAGGCGTCGATGGTGACCTCACCGCCGCGCAGCGTCCCGGTGCCGTGCACCACGAACGGCAGCGCGTCGCCCTCGATGTCGAGACCGAGGCTGCGCAGCGCGTCGAGGATGGTCGACAGCGGCCGGTGCCTGGCCTGCTCGTCGCCGAAGAAGGCGACATCACCGGTGGCCAGGGCGGCGGCGGGCGGCAGGAACCGCATGATGGTTCCCGCGAGGCCGCAGTCCACGGCGGCACTGTGCAGTGGTGCGGGGGTGACCTCGAGGGTTTCGGCGTCGCCGGCGATCTCGGTGCCGAGGGCGCGCAGGGCGGCGATCATCAGGTCGGTGTCGCGGCTGCGCAGAGCACCGGTGAGGGTGGACGGCCCATCGGCAAGTGCGGCGAGGATGAGCGCGCGATTGGTGATGGATTTCGATCCGGGCAGGGTGACGGTCGCGTGGACGGGGACCTCGATGTGGGGCGCTGGCCAGAAACTCACCTGCCCATCCTCCCTCATGTGCGGACCGAACACACCGGTGGTGCGCGAACTCGCGTCGCCGCGTCGGCCGAACTTGTCGGACGTCGGTGCCACCATGGTTGCTATGTGCGGACGATATGCGACTACGACCAACCCCGGTCGCTTGGCGGCCGAGCTCGACGCGGTCGACGAAACCGATCTCGACAATCCCGACGAGACGGTGAGCTACAACGTGGCCCCGACCAGCCAGGTGCTCACCGTGGTCGAACGCCACGAGCACGACCACCCCGACGACGATCCGCGCCTGCGGATCCGCCGGATGCGCTGGGGGCTGATCCCGCACTGGACCATGGCCGCCGAACCGGGTGTGCCGGTCAAGGGCAAACCGCTGTTCAACGCCCGGGCCGACAAGATCGTCTCGGCACCGTCGTTCCGTGACTCGGCCAAGTCCAAGCGGTGCCTCGTCCCCATGGACGGCTGGTACGAGTGGCTCGTCGAACCCGCTGCGACCGGCAAGGGCAAGGCGGTCAAGAAGCCGTTCTTCATGTCCCACGCCGACGGTTCGCGGATCTACATGGCCGGTCTGTGGTCGGTGTGGCGCGACCGGAGCCGACCGGACGCGCAACCGCTGATGTCGTGCACCATCCTCACCACCGACGCCGTGGGCGAGCTCGCCCGCATCCACGACCGCATGCCCTTACCGATGCCGCGTGAGCACTGGCACGCCTGGCTGGATCCGGACCATCCGGCGCCTGCCGAATTGCTCGGCGGCCCTGCCGCGGACGAGGTGGCGAATATCGTCGCGCGACCGGTGTCCACCCTGGTGAACAACGTGCGCAACAACGGTCCCGAACTGCTGGTGCCCGACGAAGCGGCCGGGCAGACCACACTGCTGTGATCGTGCCCGGCCGCCGGAAATATCAGAGCGGGCAGGGCACCGAATCGGTGGCGATGTTCAGACCGCATTTGATGGCGCCGGTGACCAGGTCGATGATCTCGGTGGCCAGTCCGCCGCCGAGGTTCTCGGTCTTCTCGGCCTGCTCGTTGTTCTCGGCTCCCGGCGCGTTCTTCGGGCTGGTGCCCTGGCCGTTGAGCGGATAGTCGCCGGGGTCGGTCGGTGCGGACGGCGCCACCGGTGGAATCGCCGCGGCGGGAACGGCGGCCTCCGCCGCGCCGAAGCCGAGTATCAGGGCCAGGGACAGGGTGGCGATCGTCGAGCGAGTGGACATTTTTCGCATCACATCCTCGGGTCGAATCGGTCGTACCGGGCGCGGAATGCGTCGGTAGTGGATTCGGAACGAGACTGTGATCGGATTGCTACGCCGTGATCGGCGCCGTCACCGCGCCCGCCGCGCGCACCAGATCGGCGGGAGCGAGTTCGATCTCCAGGCCCCGTTTACCCGCGCTGCACAGCACCCGGTCCCACTCCAGTGCCGAGGCGTCGACGACGGTTGCCAGCTTTTTGCGCTGCCCCAGCGGGGAGACCCCGCCGAGTACGTATCCGGTGGTTCGTTCGGCCTTGGTCTTGTCGGCCATGCTCGCCTTCGGCGCACCGAGCGCGGCCGCGGCGGCTTTGAGCGACAGCTTGGCGGGCACCGGAAGCACCGCCACGGCGAGCGCGCCGGTGGAGAGCTCGATCACCAAGGTCTTGAAGACCTGTGCTGCCACCACACCCAGTGCGTCGCCGAGCGCGTCGACAGCTTCCGCGCCGTAGGAGTCCGCGCGCGGGTCGTGGGCGTAGGAGTGGACCTGGTGCGCGATTTTCGCAGCGGTGAGCACCTTGATCGCGGGCGTCGACGCGGCAGCCATGAGCACACCCTAAAACCGGCCGATCGGGAACACAGCCGGGGGAGTGCCTGTTGCACAGCAGTGACACCCCCCGAGACAACGTGAGGAGAGATAGTGACACTGCTGCTCGAGGAGCGTCCCCTCGCGTCGGGGGACGTGCGATTGCCCATCGACACCGTGCTGCCGGTAGATTCGGTGGCTACGGCGATCGAAGGGATTGGTGTGACGAGCGACGATGACGTGGTGCCTACCGAGGCGTCCGGCGCGCAAGTCGACGAAGCCGAGCTGGCGGCCCGGTTCGAGCGCGACGCGCTCCCGATGCTCGACCAGCTCTACGGCGCCGCCCTGCGGATGACCAGGAATCCGGCCGACGCCGAAGACCTGGTGCAGGAGACGTACGTCAAGGCGTTCCAGGGATTCAAGTCCTTCAAGGAGGGCACCAATCTGCGTGCCTGGCTGTACCGGATCCTGACCAACACCTACATCAACTCCTACCGCAAGAAGCAGCGTCAGCCCGCGCAGTACCCGACCGACGAGATCACCGACTGGCAGCTGGCCGCCACCGCCGAGCACAGCTCGACCGGTCTGCGTTCGGCCGAGGTCGAGGCCCTCGACGCCCTGCCCGACGACGAGATCAAGGCCGCGCTGCAGGAGTTGCCGGAGGAGTTCCGGATGGCGGTGTACTACGCCGACGTCGAGGGCTTCCCGTACAAGGAAATCGCCGACATCATGGGCACCCCGATCGGTACCGTGATGTCGCGGCTGCACCGCGGCCGCAAGCAACTCAAGGGTCTGCTCGCCGGGGTGGCGCGCGACCGTGGATTCGACCGTGGGGAACGCCAGGAGGTTTCGAAGTGAGCGACCCCGATATGGAGATGGACTGCACCGCCGTACTCGCGGATGTGTGGCTCATGCTCGACGGCGAATGCGACGAGGCCACGCGCGCGCGGCTGCAGGAACACATGGACCACTGCAGCCCCTGCATCGAGGCCTACGGCATCGAGGAGAAGATCAAGGGCCTGCTCAACCGCAAGTGCGGTGGTGAGCACGCACCCGAGGGTCTGCGTGAACGGTTGAAGGTGGAGATCCACCGCTGCATCACCGTCACCCGGGTCGAGTCGACCGAAGGCTGACGGCAGCAAAAAAGGGGCACCCGACGGGTGCCCCTTTTTCGTGTCCGAGCCTGGCTCAGGCGTTGGGCCGCTTGCCGTGGTTGGCTGCGTTGCCCTTACGGCTGCGCTTCTTACGTCCGCGCTTACCCATAGGTAGCTCCCTTCTCTGGGTCCTCCCCGCCGCAGCGCGGAGCACAATCTGATCGAGAGCCATTGTTTCACGTGTGGTTGGCTGTAGCTTCGGCGGATACGGCCACGGCCGCGAGCGCGGTGGCCGACACGACTAAGAACGGGGTGTCATGGTGGAAGAAGTGCGCGCGGAGATGGTCTCCACCGTGCTCGCTGTCGAGGTCGCGGTGGGTGATCACGTGCACGTCGATCAGACCCTTGTGCTGCTCGAGTCCATGAA
Source organism: Nocardia sp. NPDC050378 (assembly GCF_040655675.1). Classification (NCBI taxonomy): domain Bacteria; kingdom Bacillati; phylum Actinomycetota; class Actinomycetes; order Mycobacteriales; family Nocardiaceae; genus Nocardia; species Nocardia sp. NPDC050378. The sequence goes on along the minus strand of NZ_JBFAKI010000004.1, from coordinate 378,386 downwards.
GATGGAGATCCCGGTGCTCACCGAGGTGGACGGCGAGGTCACCTCCGTCGACGTCACCCCGGGCCAGGTTCTACAGGCGGGCGACCTGATCGCCACCATCGCGTAAGTCGCACGAGAAACGAAGCGGTAGATCCAGCGTGGCAACACTGAGCGAGCTCCTGGCCGAACACACCGACCTTCCCGGCACCGCCGTGGACCATCTGCAACGAGTGGTCGGCGATTGGCAGTTGCTCGCCGATCTGTCGTTCTCGGATCTGCTGCTGTGGGTGGGCGCCGGCCCGGTCGTCGACGGCGCCGACGTGGTGTGCGTGGCCCAGATCCGGCCGACCACCGCACCGACAGTGCACCTCGACGACAAGGTTGGCACCACCGCGTCGCGTACCGACTTCCCGCAGGTCTTCGACGCGTTGCTCACCGGGGCCGCCGTACGCACCGACACCGAGGTGCGGGTGAGCGGCGCCGCGGACGCGAGCCCGGTGCACGCGGTGCGCGAGGCCATTCCGGTGCGCTGCGGAGAGGACGTGATCGCCGTGCTGAGCCGCGACGGCGACCTGCAGCGCTCCCGGGTGCGTTCCACCCTGGAGACGGCCTACGTGTCGGCCGCCGACGACCTGTGCCAGATGATCGCCGACGGCAGCTTCCCCACCCCCGAGGACCGGGCGGCCACCCATTCCAGTCCGCGCGCGGGTGACGGCTTCATCCGGCTCGATACCCAGGGGCAGGTGGTCTACGCCAGCCCGAACGCGCTGTCGGCTTATCACCGGATGGGATTGCAGGCCGACCTGGTCGGCCAGGATCTGGCGGTGACGACGCGCTCACTCATCACCGACCCCTTCGACGCGCAAGAGGTGGTCGCCGATATCCAGGCCGCGCTCGCGGGCCGCACGGGTCGCCGGATGGAGGTCGAGGCGCGGGGTGCCACGGTGTTGCTGCGCACCCTGGTGATGCGCCCGGGTGGGCAGCTGGCCGGGCCCGCGGTGCTGGTGCGCGATGTCACCGAGGTGAAGCGCCGCGACCGCGCCCTGCTCAGCAAGGACGCGACCATCCGTGAGATCCACCACCGGGTGAAGAACAATCTGCAGACCGTCGCGGCGCTGCTGCGGTTGCAGGCGCGTCGCACCGAGAACCCGGAAGCCCAAGTGGCACTGACGGAATCGGTACGCCGGGTCACCTCGATCGCGTCGGTGCACGAGATGCTGTCGATGTCGGTGGACGAGGAAGTCGACCTCGACGAGGTCGTCGACCGGCTGTTGCCGATCATGGCCGACGTGGCCACGGTGCACACCGCACGCATCAAGGTGCGCCGCGCGGGTTCGCTCGGGGTCTTCTCGGCCGAGCGGGCTACCCCGCTGGTGATGGTGCTGACCGAACTGGTGCAGAACGCCATCGAGCACGCCTTCGACGCGGGGCAGAACGGTACCGTGACGATTCGTTCGGAGCGTTCGGCGCGCTGGCTCGACGTGATCATCAGCGACGACGGACGTGGCCTGCCCACCGGTTTCAGCCTGGAGAGTTCCGACCGCCTCGGCCTGCAGATCGTGCGGACTCTGGTGACCTCGGAACTGGGCGGTTCCATCGGGTTGCACCCCGGTGCCGATGTCGGCACCGACGCGGTGCTGCGGGTTCCGCTCGGTCGCCGTTCCGCCCGATAAAACTTCGAAAACTGTTGCCGGGCAACAATAAACCCGGCACCCATGGGTGCCGGGTTCTCACATGCGTTACCGGACCGGGGCTGCTGGCCCGGTAACGCCCGTCTTGTCTACCTAGACGGAGGTACGCGTACGGGTGCGCGCGTTGCGCCGCTTGAGCGCGCGACGCTCGTCTTCGCTCATTCCGCCCCACACGCCGGCGTCCTGGCCCGACTTCAGGGCCCACGACAGGCAATCGGCGGTGACGGGGCAGCGGGCGCAGACCAGCTTGGCATCGGCAATCTGCGCGAGCGCAGGACCGCTGTTACCCACCGGGAAGAACAGCTCGGGGTCCTCATCGCGACAGATGGCCTTGTGGCGCCAGTCCATTCCTCTGCTCCTTTGCGCGGGCGCCACAAAGGGCACCTCTGGTTAGTGGATCGTTCACTTGTGCGACTCGAATGTTTCCGCACGGTTGCTTGTGAATGCTTTCACGATCACCGTAGATGTCAATAGGTCTGCGGCGCACCGTGGGGGAGATCACGCTCTAGGCTGCCCACATGGGGCACCTGCCCGGTCCTTTGTACTCGCGTCTCCGGGTTTTCGCAGCGCAACCCGGAGATTTTTTCGAGAGTTCCTTGCTCAGACGGGCTTCGGTGCCACCACATCGAGCACGCTCGGCACCGATGTGAAATGCACCATCTTGCGTTTTCCGATGAAGTCGCCATCGATTTGCAGGCCGATCTCACCGGGAGAATCGATGCGAACCGAATCGACATCGTCGATCCGAAACAGTGCGTCCGCCTTAGGGTTTCCATTATCGCTCAGCAACTGCCGGGCGAGCAACAGGGTGCGCGTCACACTCATCGACCCCATCGCGAACACCCCGAGACCCGTTTCGAAGGTCGTACCGGGATTCGTACGAACCGGACGATCCTCCAGATAGGTCCACGGGCTCGAATTCGTGACGAAGGCGTAATACACCGACTCCACCGGATCATGTCCCGGAACGGTAACGGTGACGCTCGGTTCATGCCTGCGCGCGCGGAAGAACTGCCGAACCGTCGTCCGCAGATAGCGCGCCGGAGTGGCCTTGCGACCTTTGGCGCGGGCCGCGTCGATCGCCTCGCACACGTCCGCGTCGAGGCCGACTCCGGCGCTGAATGTGAACCACCGGTCATCGGCCAGACCGAGCCCGATCCGGCGGTCCGCGTCGCGGCCGAGCAGATCGATGAGCTGGTTGGTAGCTGTCACCGGATCGGGGGAGATGCCGAGGGCGCGGGCGAACACATTGGCCGAGCCGCCGGGGATCACCCCGAGGCGGGGCCGCCACACCTGATCGTCTTCCACCTGGGGCAGCGGCAGGAAACCGTTGATGGTCTCGTTGACCGTCCCATCGCCGCCGTGCACGACGATCAGGTCCATCTCCTGGGTCGATGCCCACTGCGCCAGTTCGGCCGCGTGACCGCGGTGCTGGGTGTGCGCAACGGTCAGCTGCGTCCGGCTCTCCAGGGCATGCGCGAGCAGGTCCCTGGTCGCCGGCGTGGTCGAGGTGGCATTGGGATTAACGATGAGCAGCGTCCGCACTGTATCCATCTTGCCGCGCCTGCGGCCCGACGGGTTCGCGGCCCCTGGAGGGCCCGGGCCGTGGACGCCCCTCCCTAGGGGTCGGGGGTGCGGGGCCGGGGTCGTACGCTGGGCGCCGTGACGGAGCGCGACATGACCAAGGGTGACGAGCACGACCACGGCGGACGGGCAGACTCGGGCATTCCGACGACGGTGCGGGTGGCCGGTGCGATCGTCACCCTCGAGGGGCTGGCCGGTGTCGGCACCGCGGTCGTGCTGATCGTGCGGGCGCTGACCGGCCACGATCAGTCGGTGGCCAGCGGGGTCGGCACGGCCATGTGGTTCATCGCGCTGTTCGGCGGCGTGCTCGCGGCCGGGATCGCACTGCTGCGCGGCAAGCGCTGGGGCCGGGCCATCGCGGTCATCGCGCAGATCCTGTTGCTGCCGGTCGCCTGGTCGTTGCTGACCGACTCGCATCAGCCGGTGTACGGCACCCTGCTCGCCATCGTCGCGCTCGGCGGCCTGGCCGCCCTGTTCGCCCCCGCGTCGAGCCGGTGGATGGCGCAGGACTACGGCGAGCTGCCCGAGGAGCGTTAGCCGGTCTTCGCGCGCAGCGCCTGTCGGCACAGGTGGTCGGCGGCGCGCGTCGTCTCCGGTTGCCGGAAGTTCTTCGTGAGCGCGAGCACCTGGGCGCAGGCGGTGTCGAGGTCGACGAGATGACCCACCGAGACGAACAGTGGTTTCACGCCGTCCCTGGTGCGCACCGCGCGGCCGACGATCTCGCCGTCGATCGTCACCGCACTGGTGTCACCGCGTCGCGGCCCGGGTTCGCCGTATTCGCCCCACACCGATTTGGCGACACCGATAGTCGGAATTCCCGTCAGCAATCCGACATGACAGGCGAGGCCGAATCGGCGCGGATGCGCCCGGCCCTGCGCGTCACACACGAGCAGATCCGGTGTGCGCGTGAGTTTTTCGAGGGCGGCGACGGTGGCGGGAAGTTCCCGGAAAGCGAGCAGGCCCGGCACGTAGGGAAATGTCGAAACACCGTACGCCACCGCCGTTTCCACGGTTTCCAAGGTATGCGCGTCGAGAATTACCGCCGCCGTGGCAACAGTGCCGTCCTCGGCGTAGGCGGAATCGATCCCGGCCACTGTCGAGAATTGCGGTGGCACAGGGTTTTCGGCGCGAACCAGCGGGCGTAGCCGATCTTGCAGTGCGACGGCGTCCTCGGGTGTGGCAGGCCAATCGTGCGGTAGAGCTATGCGCATCGGATATCACCGCGCCGACGCGGCGAGCGCGGACAGTTCCTTTCCCGCGAGCCGATACCCGATCCATTCGTCTTGCGCTGTGGCACCGAGGGCTCGGTAGAACTCGATCGACGGTGTGTTCCAGGTGAGCACCGACCACGACACCCGGCTGTAGCCGTGCGTGACCGCCTCGGCGGCCAAGGCCGCGACCAGGGCGCGACCGAGCCCCGTGCCGCGCGCTTCGGGGCGCACGTAGAGGTCCTCGAGGTAGATGCCGTGCACGCCGTCCCAGGTGGAGTAGTTCAGGAACCAGATCGCGCACCCGACCACCTCGCCCTCGTGCTCGGCGACGTGGGCGAACACGGCGGGCGACGGCCCGAACAGCGCCGCGCTCAACTGCGCCTCGGTGAGTGTGCACGCCTGCGGAGCCTTCTCGTACTCGGCGAGATCGTGCACGAGCCCGACCATCGCGGGCACGTCGGTCGCGAGGGCGCGTCGCACGGTCAACGGAGGGCTCCTTCGGTGCGGTGAGTCAGGTTGTGGGCCCAGATCGTGTGTGCCCCATGGTCGTAACCGAGAACGCTCACCGCGCCGGTCGACATCGCGAACCGTCGCCCCTCGCGCACCGCGAACTCGCCCCAGCGGGCGATCAGCACGCGGGAGAAGTGCCCGTGTCCCACGAGCACCACATCGCGATCGGCCAGGGCCGGCTCGGCCCGGTCGAGGACGTGGTCGGCGCGGGCGCCCACCTGCTCGGCCGTCTCGCCGCCGGGTACCGGGTGGGTCCACACGGTCCAGCCGGGGACGGTCTCGCGGATCTCGGCGGTGGTGAGGCCCTCGTAGTCGCCGTAATCCCATTCGACCAGTTCGTCGTCGACATGGATATCGGCGAGCCCGGCCAGTTCGGCGGTGTGGCGCGCACGTCGGCGCGGGCTGGTGAAGACGAGCGGATCACGCAGGTCGAGGGACTTCACGACCAGCCCGGCCGCGCGGGCCTGCGCCTCGCCGAGCTCGGTCAACGGCAGATCGGTGTGGCTGGTGTGCTTCCGTTGCGCGGACCACGTGGTTTCGCCGTGGCGGAGCAGGACCAAACGGGCGTCGGATGCGGACATGGCTCCATCATGACAGCCCGGCGGGCTCAGCCGAGTGCGTAGAGCCTGCCACCGCGTCGTTCGAAGACGGTGTCGCCGAGCACCGCCGTGCTGATCGGGTCGCCGCTGTAATCGCTGCGCTGCACCGCGATCCGGGCAACGGTGGTCCCGGTGGCGAAATCCACCGCGAGCATGCCGTCGGCGACGGGGACCAGCAGTTTGCCCGCCATCGACGCCGGGGTACCGAGCGCGTCGCGCACCGTCCAGGTGGGCTGTAATGTGGCGGCGCTCAAGGCGATCAAAGTCTTCCCGGTGAACACATAGATCGCCGAGCCGAGCCGGGTCACAGTGGTGCGGTCGGTCCACGGCTCGGCCAGCGCGGCCGAGGACACCTCGTTGCCGGTGCCGTCGTGCACGGCGAGGCGGGCCGGTTGCGCGAGACCCGTCGCGGTGGCCGGAGTCGGCGGATAGTAGACGGCGATCTTGGCATCCGACACCGCGACCACCCGCACCTCGGCGGAGTCGGCACCGGGTGCGGTGAGCAGGCGCGAGCCGTGTTCCTCGGGTGCGGTGGCTTCCTTCGGCGACGGGGCGAGCACCGTCAGCCGGGCGCCCGGATCGTCCGGGCACCGTTCGATCACCGCCAGCCGCGACGAACTCGACGCCGCAGACCGGAGCTCACATCCGTTGCGCGGCTGGGTATTCGGGTTCACCGGCGCGTCCACGAAGCCGTACTCGAGCGTGCGGACCAGATCCGAACGCCACATCTCCAGCCGGTCGGCACCGAGGGCGAGCAGATAGGTGCCGTCGCCGGAAAGCCGGATCTCGTCGTCCATGTAACTGCTGCGGGCGATGCTGCGCGCACCGGTGTCCGCGTCGAGCATGGTGGTCTGGCTGCATCCACGCTGATCGCGGTAGGTCGCGATCACCGAACCCCACTGCGCCTCCACCCCGCACAGCGGCATGTCGCGCCGGTACCACCAGCGCTGCTCACCGGTCACCGGATCGCGCCCGCTCACCGTGCCTTCGTCGCCGGTGACGACCACATTCCCGGCGACCAGCGCCCGCGAACCGGCCGAATCCGCCGCATGCCACCGCTCGCGCAGCGTGCCGGGCAACTGGGTCGCGGCGACAACGGTCGGCGCGGGGGAGTCGGCGGTGACGGAATCGGTGCCGGTGGCGTCCGCACGCGCCCACACGACAGCCGCCGCGACCAGGCAGACAACGGCGATCGTTACGGCGGCGATGACATCGGCACGGGTACGCCGCTCCGGAACAACCACGCCAGCGACCCTAGCTCATCCGCCTCCCCGGGGATTTGGGCCAGGCTCAGGTGCGGTGAACTTTGCGTCGGCGGCCAGACGAATTCGGTGGTCGCGGTAGCCCGTACCCGGTGAGTTACCCATGTGCTGGACTGCTGCTCCGGGACGGAATTGTGAGGCCTTTGCCTGCGGCAAGGTGAAGAAGTGGTTTGTGCCGGGTGAGTAGGCGAACGGCCCGCCATCTGGTGATGGCGGGCCGTTTCGGGTGGTGCTGGGTGCGGTCAGGCGTCGACGGTTACCTGGGCGTCGGCGGTGGTGTCCGCGGGCTTGCGGCGACGGCGGCGGCGAGCGGGCTTGGGCTCGTCACCGGAATCGGTCGCGTCGGCGGGGGCCGAATCGGCCGGAGCCGACTCCGTGGTAGCCGAATCGGTCGGTGCCGACTCGGAGTTCGCTGGATCAGTGGCAGCCGACTCGGTGGTCGCGTCGGTGCCCTCGGCGGGCTTGCGGCGGCGGCGACGGCGACGGGCGGGCTTGTCGCCGTCGGCGGTGTCGCTCGCGTCCGACGATTCCTCGGTGGTGGTTTCCGAAGAGGTCGTCTCGGTGGACTCGGCCTTGCCGCCGCGGGTGCGGCGGCGGCTGCGCGTGGTCTTGGGGCGCTCGGTGCGCTCCACGACGACCGCGTCCTCGTCGCGCTCCGGCTTCGGCTTGCGGACCACACCGGTGACACCCTCGGGGATGCCGAGGTCGGAGTACAGGTGCGGCGAACGCGAGTACGTCTCGGCGGGATCGGCCATGTTCAGGCCGAGCGCCTTGTTGATCGACTCCCAGCGATGCAGCTCGTCCCAGTCGATCAGGGTGATCGCCACGCCGGTGCGGCCCGCACGACCGGTGCGCCCGATGCGGTGGACGTAGGTCTTCTCGTCCTCAGGGCACTGGTAGTTGATGACGTGGGTGACGTCGTCGATGTCGATACCGCGCGCGGCGACATCGGTGGCGACCAGCACGTCGATGGTGCCGTTGCGGAACTTGTTGAGCGCCTTCTCCCGCGCGACCTGGTTCAGGTCGCCGTGCACGGCGCCGACAGCGAACCCGCGCTCGGCCAGATCGTCGGCCACCTTCTGCGCGGTGCGCTTGGTGCGGGTGAAGATCATCGTCGCGCCGCGGGACTCGGCCTGCAGCACGCGGGCGACCAGCTCGGCCTTGTCCATCGCGTGTGCGCGGTAGACGAACTGCTTGGTGCGGTCGTGCACCGCGGAATCGTTGGCCAGCTCGGCGCGGATATGCGTCGGCTTGGTCAGGAAGGTGCGGGCGAGAGTGATGATCGGCCCGGGCATGGTCGCCGAGAACAGCATCGTCTGACGCTTGTCGGGCACCATCGTGAGGATGCGCTCGATATCGGGCAGGAAGCCCAGGTCGAGCATCTCGTCGGCCTCGTCGAGGACGAGCACGCCGATCTTGCCGAGGATCAGATGATTCTGGTTCGCCAGGTCCAATAGTCGACCCGGGGTGCCGACGACCACGTCGACGCCCTTCTTCAGATCGGCGATCTGGGAGTCGTAGGGGCGGCCACCGTAGATGGCGGCGACCTTCAGCGGGCCCTGGTGGTTGATCAGGTACTTGCTCGCGTTCTCCAGGTCCTTGGTCACCTGGATGCACAGCTCGCGCGTGGGCACGATGACCAGCGCGCGCGGCGTGCCGTCCAGCGGGGTGGTCCCGGTGTCGGCGGTCGCGACGCGGTGCAGCAGCGGCACACCGAAACCGAAAGTTTTACCCATGCCGGTGCGGGCCTGGCCGATGAGATCCTCGCCGGCCAGTGCCAGCGGCAGGGTGAGTTCCTGAATCGCGAAGGTGCGTTCGATACCGATCTCGCCGAGCGCGCGCACAATTTCGGAGCGCACCCCCAATTCGGCGAAACTCGGCGGCGTGTGGGTGTCGTCCAGTTCGGCCGTCAGCAGGGTGTCGGCCACACCGGGTTCCTGTTCGACAGTGATCTTGCTCAGGGTTCGTGCCTTCCTCGTCATTGCATCTCGCACGCACGAGGTGGGGCGGGCCGGTCGGCCCGCGACGACCACATATCCGCCTGTGATACTCGCCGGGCCAGCGCCGATCGCTTCTGCGTCATCGGCGCGGCACATCGGTGATACGGATTCGGTGCGCGCACATTTTCCTGGTCAACGCTGCCGGGTGGCGCTGTGCGCCGGGGTGTGACGCGCCCGCGAAGTGTGCCGGGGCTACGAAACTAGCGTTGTCCACAGTGATTGTAGCGTGATATTCTGCGCAATCCGAATTTCACGCCGTCGAGGTGTCGCGTGAAAATCGCGATCGTCGCCGGTCACGCCCGCATACTCGATGCGACGCAGCGCAATTCACCGTTTCCGGATTTCGCGCGTGTCGCGGATGTAATAGAGGTCACTGTAACCGGCGGTACCGGGATGTGAGACATTTCTTGTCGTGAGCATCACCGACACCGTCACCACCGCCGCGCGCAACGCCTGGGCGCTGAGCTTCGGCGCGGGCATCGAGGCACCCGCCCCCGCGCCCTCGACCGTGCTGTGGGACGAACCGCACCGCTTGTTGCGTCGATACGACACCGAAAACGACTCGGCCACAACCGATTCCGCGGTGCTGCTGATTCCACCGCTGGCGGCGCCCGCCACCTGCTACGACCTGCGCCCCGACCAGAGCCTGGCCCGCCATCTGGTGTCCACCGGTCGCCCCACCTACCTCATCGACTACGGCGAGATCGGTTTCGCCGACCGCCGCATGGGCTTCGAGGACTGGGTAGCTGACATCCTGCCCGAGGCGATCCGCCGGGTCAGCGCCGATCGCGGTGGCGCGCCCGTCGACCTCGTCGGTTGGTCCATCGGTGGCATCTTCGCCCTGCTCACCACCGCCGCCAACGCCGATCTGCCGATCCGTTCGGTCACCGGAGTCGGACCGCCGCTCGATTACGACAAGATGCTCGGCATGCCGCAGGTGCGCGCGGTCGCCCGGATCACCGGCGGCAAAGCGGTCACCAACGTGGTGCGGGCCGTCGGCGGCATCCCCGCGCCGCTGACCAAATTCGCCTACCGCGTCGCGGCGTTCGACCGCGAACTGGCGCGGCCGATGTTCATCGCAGGCAATATCGCGCGCACCGAGACGCTGGCCAGAATGGAATCCATCGACCGGTTCCAGGCCGCCATGCCCGGCTACCCCGGCCGCTTCTACGGGCAGCTGTGGGGCCGGTTCATCCTGGCCAACGACATCGGCAAGGGCAAAGTGCACCTGCGCGGCCTCACCATCGACCTCGCCGATGTGCGGGTGCCGGTGCTGCTGTTCGGCGGCACCGCCGACGTCATCACGCCCAAGGCCGCTGTCGAGGCGGGTTTGCGCACGCTCACCGGGTCGCCTTCGGTGACCTACGAGGTCGTTCCCGGCAGCCACCTCGGCATTCTCGCCGGACCACAGGCACGCGACACCACCTGGACGCATCTGGACAAATTCCTGGCCGATCGCGACTGATCCGCGATCGCGACTACGATTGGCGGTCATGGGAGCCCAGACCTCAGCCGCGCCGGAAGTTTTCTCGACCGCACCGCTGTCCGCCGATCACCCGGGGGTGACCGAGCTGTTCGCGGTCCTCGCCTACGGCGAGCTGTCCGCGTTCTACCGGCTCGCCGAGGAAGCCAAGCTCGCGCCGTCGGTGCGCGGGCGGGTGGCGGTGGCCAAGATGGCGGCCGCGGAACTGGCGCACTTCGAGGCACTCGAGGCGGCGCTCGGCGCGCGCGGAGTGGACGCCGAGCGGGCGATGGACCAGTACCAGGGCGCGCTGGACTCCTACCACGCCTCCACCGACCCGTCCACGTGGCTCGAGTCGATGGTGAAGTTCTACGTGGGTGACGGCCTGGCCGCCGACTTCTACACCGAGATCGCCGGCGCGCTCCCCGCCGAGGTCGCCGATGTGGTGCGCGACGTGCTCGCCGAGACCGGGCACTCGCAGTTCGTGGTCGAGGAGGTCCGCAACGCGGTCACCGCAAGCCGGTCCGAGCGCGATCGGCTCACCCTGTGGGGTCGCAGGCTGCTCGGTGAGGCGATCACCCAGGCGCAGTACGTGATGGCTCAGCGCGACGAACTCGCCGAACTGGTGCTGGCCGCCACGGGCGACCTCAACGGCATCGTCTCCCTGTTCGACCGCATGCAGGAGCGCCACGCCGCCCGCATGGCCCAACTAGGGCTCTAGCTGTTCCGCCTCCCCGGGACTTCTGGCCGGACTCAGGTACGTGGGGAGTTGTGGAGGCGGCAAGCTCTCTGGAGGTGGCTGGGTCAGCTCGTGCCCGGTGAGTTACCCATGTTCTTGCGTGAGCGGTCAGCCGTTGGCTGCCTGGGGGTGGATCAGGCGTAGTTCCGGTGCGCGAGCGGCGGTTTCGCGGGGGAGCCAGATGACGATCTGCTGATCGTTCTCGGCGGCGAGCGTCTGCACGGTGAAGGTGAGGGTGCCCCGGCTCGGGTGTTCGATGCCGAGCAGGCTCGGCAGGTTTTCGGCGAGCCGGTGTGGTTGCCAGCGGCGGGCGAATTCTGGTTCGGCGCTGAGCAATCGGATGGTCGCGGCGATGGCCTCGTCCTCTGGGCGGCGCAGTCTCGTGCGGGCCAGTTGATCGGCGAGCAGGTCGGCGTATTGGGGCCAGTCGGTGATGGTGGTGCGCGCCAGTGGATGTCGGAACGTCCAGACCGCCAGGTTCACCTGCTCGGGATCTTCGAGCAGGCCGAGCGGGGCGACGAGGTCTTCCCAGGAGTCGTTCCATGCGAGCACATTCGCGCGCGGGCCGAGGGCGAAGGCCGGGGTGGGGGTGAGGGCGTCGAGCACGGCGGTCAGCGCGGGCGGCACCTGATCGAGCTTCGGGTCGAAAGCCGTACTGGGGCACCGCGCTTCCTTGCTGGTGGTCAGTGCCAGCCAGCCGAAGTGCGCGCGTTCGGTGTCGTTGAAGCGCAAGGCGGTGGCCAGCGCGTCGACGACGGCCGGGGAGGGATTGCTGTCGCGGCCCTGCTCGAGCCGGGCCAGGTAGTCCGCGCTCACGCCTGCCAGCACCGCGACCTCCTCGCGGCGCAGTCCCGGTGTGCGCCGGCGACCGCCACCGGGCAGGCCCACGTCGTCGGGGCGCAGTTCCGCGCGGCGCGCGATGAGCAGTTCGGCGAAGGTCGAGCGGGCTCCAAGCTGGTCGGGCATTGCTCCATCCTCCCTGGTCCTGGCTCTGACAGCCTGGCCCTGACAGGTCCAGGATAACGGCGGTCTGGTTAGCGGACCACGGTCCGGTCAGGCTGGGCGCATGACTTCTTCGACACAGACACAGCAGCTGAAGGCCGGATCCTGGGCGCTGGACCGCAGCCATTCCTCGGTCTCGTTCACCGTTCGCCACCTCGGCATCGCCAAGGTGCGCGGCGGCTTCACCCGGTTCGAGACCGAGTTCGTCGTCGACGAATCCGGTGCCGCCACCATCGGGGCGACCATCGACCTGGACTCCTTCGACACCGGCAACGCCGACCGCGACGCCCATGTGCGCAATGCCGACTTCCTCGACGTCGCCAATCGTCCGACCCTGAGCTTCCGCGCCACCGAACCGGTCCGGATCGCCGAGACCTTCACCGTCACCGGTGAGGCCACCCTCGGCACCGTCACCAAGCCGCTCACCCTCGAGGTGGAGTGGGGCGGCGTCGGCGACTTCCCGGACGGCTCGCGGCACGCGGGCTTCTCCGCGACCGGCGCCATCAAGCGCACCGATTTCGGCGTCGGCGGACCCATGCCGGGCATGCTGTCGGACACGGTCAAGATCGAACTCGAGATCGAGCTCGTCGAGCCCTGATCACCCGCTCGTTCGCTCACAGCGCAGGCGGGTGTGTCACCGGGGTCGAGTGGCTGCATTAGCCTGAAGAGGACAACACAGGACTCTTACGTTCGGAGGTTGGCCGTGGAGGTCAAGATCGGTATTTCGGATAGCCCTCGGGAGCTCGTCATCAACAGCTCGCAGAGCCCTGACGAGATCGAGGCGCTGGTGACCGATGCCCTCAGCGGCTCCGGTGGCGTCGTCAAGCTCACCGACGACAAGAACCGCAAGTTCCTGATCCAGGCCGCGAAGGTCGCCTACGTGGAGATCGGTTCCCCGGCCGTCGGCCGCGTCGGCTTCGCCACGGTGTAGCCCGCGAAAACAAAAAGTGCCCGCCTTCACACGAAGGCGGGCACTTTCACGTCACGGACAGAAACGACTGATTTCGCAAGCACAGGGGTAACTCACCGGGCACGGGCTGACCCGGCTACTCCCACAAAGCTCGCCGCCTCCAGAACTCCCCACGCCCCGAGTCTGGCCTCAAGACCCGGAGAGGCGGAAAGGCACGTGCTTCAGGCCACCCCAGGCCAGGGCCACGGTGGTGTCGACGGCCTCGTCCTTGGGAACCGGGCGGTCGGCCTCGAGCCAGTAGCGCGCGGAGAACTGGCTCGCGCCGACCAGGCCGACGGCCAGGATGCGCGCCCGGTAGGGGTCGAGACCGGAGTCGTGGGCGACCAGGTCGAACACCGCGTCGACGCAGGCCTCGGTGGCCTGTTCCACCCGGCGCTGCACCTGCGGTTCGCTGGTGAGGTCGGATTCGAAGACGAGGCGGAAGCCCTGCATCTCGTTGTCGACGAAATCGAAGTAGGCGGCGACGGCGGCGCGCACACGCTGCTTGTTGTCGGTGGTGGAGCGCAGCGCCTGACGCACGCTCGACACCAGGATGTCCACATAGTTCTGCAGAACCGCCAGATACAGTTCCAGCTTGCTCGCGAAGTGCTGGTAGAGCACCGGCTTGCTGACACCGGCCACCTGCGAGATCTCGTCCATGCCCGCGGCGTGGTAACCACGCTGGACGAATACCTCGCTCGCCGCGAGCAGCAGTTGCTGACGCCGCTCATCACGAGGCAGGCGGGTGCCGCGCTTTGCCGGGACCGTCTCCGGCACCGATCGGCGCGAGGTCATGCGGTCCACGAGGTCAGTCATCTCGGCTCTCTTTGTCGACTACACCAGGCAGGCGAAGGTGCGCCCGATGTCCCACGAACGATACTCGCACAGTGTTCCCCCAGAGTTTCGCCCTGGAAATGTAGTACCAGGCGGGGACGTTCGCCGGGCCGTAACCGGCGGATCTTCCCCGGCCACCCGCGTCACCGATTTGGCCACTGTGAGAATCTGGTGTGGTGACCGACCGCCCGGAACGACCATCCGGCGGCGGGCGCGATGTCGCTCGCCCCACGCAAACCACCGAGTCCGGTTCAGTGACTTCGGAGTCAGAAGGGCGGGAACTGCAGGTCTACGACCCCCTCGGGCTGTACCAACCGGCCGACCGATCGCGTCAGCCCCTCCGCGCACGCTGGGATCCCACCGAGTCCGATACGGGCAGGCCGCGTAGCCCGCAACGTGACGCCAAGAAGCAGAGCGCGATGGGCCGCTTCGTCTCCACCTACGGGTGGCGCGCCTACGCGTTGCCGGTGTTGCTGGCGGTGACGGTGTTCGTGATCGTCGACGCCCTGCGCACCGGGCCCGCGCCCGCACCGGTCGACCCGGGGTTCGGGGCGTTGAGCCCGAACGTCGCCCAGTCCGGCATCATCGGCGCACCGCCCGGCGACGGGAAGTTCCCCGCCGATCTGCCGCTCGGCGCGCTCCCCGAGGGCGGGGCGTTCGTCGAGCGCGGTGCGGGCACCTGGCATGTGGTGCCGGGCGCGGGACCACAGGTCGGGGCGGGCACCGAGCGGGTGTTCCGCTACACCGTCGAGGTGGAGGACGGCATCGACACCTCGGCCTACGGTGGTGACGTGGCCGTGGCCAAGATGGTGGAGACCACGCTGGCCAACCCCAAGAGCTGGACCAAGGATCCCAAGTTCGGGTTCCAGCGCATCGACGTCGGCGAACCCGACTTCCGGCTCTCGCTCACCTCCCGCGAAAGCACCCGCGCCGCTTGTGGATTCGAGATCCCCATCGACTCGTCGTGTTACAACGCGAGCATCGACCGGGTGGTGCTGTCGGAGGCCCGCTGGGTGCGCGGTGCGCTCGCCTTCGACGGCGACATCGGTTCCTACCGGCAGTACCTCGTCAACCACGAGGTCGGCCACGCCATCGGCTACCACGGCCACCAGCCGTGCGAGACCGAGGGCGGCCTGGCGCCGATCATGATGCAGCAGACCTTCGGCACCAAGAACAACGACATCGCCCAACTCGATCCGCACGGGGTGGTCCCGCCCGACGGCAAGACCTGCCGCTTCAACCCCTGGCCGTACCCGCGCGGCTGACAGCTCCGCCGGTGCGAGACCATAGGCGGGAAGAACAGTACGGCGGCCAGTGTTGTAGATACACACGGCCATCGGTTTGCGGCCGCCTTGATCCGGACCGACCAGAGGGTGCGACGAAGGAGTGCCCGGCGGGAGGGAAGATCGAGGGAGCAGGCCGCAAACCCGCGGCGCCAGCCGCCGAAGAAACGGAGTTCCAACGTGTCTTTCAACGGGTCCCTACCGCCGCTCGTCGAGCCTGCGGCGGAACTGACCAAGGATGAGGTCGCGCGGTACAGCCGCCACCTGATCATCCCCGATCTCGGTGTCGACGGTCAGAAGCGGTTGAAGAACGCCAAGGTGCTCGTGATCGGCGCGGGCGGTCTGGGTTCGCCCGCCCTGCTGTATCTGGCCGCCGCGGGCGTCGGCACGCTGGGCATCGTCGAGTTCGACGAGGTCGACATGTCGAACCTGCAGCGCCAGGTCATCCACGGGGAATCCGACATCGGCCGGTCCAAGGCCGACAGCGCCCGCGATTCGATCCTCGAGATCAATTCGGGAATCGACGTGCGGCTACACAAGATCCGCCTCGAACCCGACAACGCGGTCGAGCTGTTCGGCGAGTACGACCTGATCGTCGACGGCACCGACAACTTCGCCACCCGCTACCTGGTCAACGACGCCGCCGTCCTCGCGGGCAAGCCCTACGTGTGGGGCTCGATCTACCGCTTCGAGGGCCAGGTGTCGGTGTTCTGGGAGGACGCACCCGACGGCCGCGGCATCAACTACCGCGACCTGTACCCGGAGGCGCCGCCGCCGGGCATGGTCCCGTCGTGCGCCGAAGGCGGCGTGCTCGGCGTGCTGTGCGCGTCGATCGGTTCGGTGATGGTGACCGAGGCGATCAAGCTCATCACCGGCATCGGTGAGACGCTGCTGGGCCGTCTGATGGTCTACGACGCACTGGACATGAACTACCGCACCATCAAGCTGCGCCGCGATCCGGAACGTCAGCCGATCACCGAACTGATCGACTACGAGGCCTTCTGCGGTGTGGTGTCGGAGGAGGGCCAGGCCGCCGCTGCCGGGTCGACCGTCACCGCCGCCGAGCTGAAGGACCTGCTCGACGCCGACAAGGTCGAACTCATCGACGTGCGCGAGCCGGTGGAGTGGGACATCGTGCACATCGACGGTGCGACGTTGATCCCCAAGGACCGCATCCTCTCCGGTGAGGCGCTCTCGGAGCTGCCACAGAACAAGCCGATCGTGTTGCACTGCAAGACCGGTATCCGCTCCGCCGAGGCGCTTGCGGCGCTCAAACG
Organism: Nocardia sp. NPDC050378; assembly: GCF_040655675.1. Lineage (NCBI taxonomy): Bacteria > Bacillati > Actinomycetota > Actinomycetes > Mycobacteriales > Nocardiaceae > Nocardia > Nocardia sp. NPDC050378. The sequence continues at coordinate 362,004 of NZ_JBFAKI010000004.1, read as the reverse complement.
CGCCGGTTTCGCCGATGCCACGCACCTGCAGGGCGGCGTGGTCGCGTGGGCCAAGCAGGTCGATCCGTCGCTGCCCGTGTACTGATCCGTACCGATCCGCCGTTGATTGCGGGGAGGTCGCAATGGGGTCGCGTGCCAGCGTGCCTTCGGGCTGTTGACGCGTCCTCAGGGTTACGGTACGGCCGTGACGTCAGTGACTTCAGTCGAACCACCCGAGCATGTGCGGGCCACATTCGGTCTTCGCGAAGTGACGCCGGTCTCCCTCGGTGACTGGGACGGTGGCTGGCGGCTCGGCGATGTGGTGCTGAGCCCGGTGGCCGATCACGCCCGCGCGGCGTGGTCGGCCAAGGTGCGCGAAACCCTCGCCGTCGACGGTGTGCGCGTCGCGCGTCCGGTGCGTGCCACCGACGGCCGCTACGTGGTGTCGGGCTGGCGTGCCGACACCTTCATCGACGGCGCCCCCGAACCCCGCCACGACGAGGTGGTGTCGGTGTCGCTGCGATTACACAAGGCGACAGCACAGCTGGAACGCCCGCGTTTCCTGGTGCAGCCGCCCGTCGCGCCGTGGGTGGATGTGGATGTGTTCGTCGCCGCCGACCGCGCCGCTTGGGAGTCGGTGCCGTTGCGCACCCTGCGCGCCGGCGGTGTGCCGCTCACCGCGACCCCCGACGGTCAGCGCAGCCTCGAATTGATCGGCCAGCTGGCCACTTTGCGCAAACCGGTGCGCAGCCCCGACCAGCTAGTCCACGGCGACCTGTTCGGCACGGTCCTGTTCTCCGGCACCCACGCCCCCGGCCTGACCGACATCACCCCGTACTGGCGCCCCGCCTCCTGGGCGGCGGGTGTGGTCGTCGTCGACGCTCTGGCCTGGGGCGGCGGTGACGACGGCCTCCTGGAACGCTGGTCCAGCCTGCCCGAATGGCCACAGATGCTGTTGCGCGCCTTGATCTTCCGCCTCGCCGTGCACGCCCTGCACCCACGCTCCACCCCGGAAGCCTTTCCGGGCCTGGCCCGTACCGCCGATATGGTTCGCCTGGTTCTGTAGGAAAAATGCCGAAAGCCGCGCCCGGTCGGGGATTCCGGGCGCGGCTTTCGTGGGGTCAGACGTTGGCGTAGGCCAGGGACGGGACCTTGTCGGTGGCGAAGGAGGTGCGCAGGTAGCACCACCAGGTGACGCCCGCCATGACGACAAAGGCGACGGCGTAGGCCCAGAAGGCGGGGGCCATGGACCCGAAGTTGATGTTGGACAAGCGAAGTGCCTGCTGCAGGATGAATCCGCCGAAGGCTCCGACGGCGCCGATCACGCCGATCGCGGCGCCGGCCTGACGGCGAGCCGATGCCTGTGCCTCGGTGAGCTGCATGCCGTGTTCGGCGGCGTACTTCTTGGCGGTGGCGCCGAAGATCGACGGGATCATCCGGTAGGTCGAGCCGTTGCCGACACCGGTGAGCACGAACAGCAGCAGGAACGCGGCGAGGTAGAGCGGGAAGCTCTTCATCGTCAGGGCGGTCATGATCAACGCGACCGCGACGGCCATCCCGGTGAAGACGATCACCGTGATCCGTGCGCCGCCGACCTTGTCGGAAATCCACCCGCCGACCGGGCGGCTGAACGACCCGACGAGGGCGCCGAGGAAGGCGAGGTTACCGACCGTGCTGATCCAGCCGATCTGTGCCAGGTGCGGGAAGTTGGCCTTGATCAGGGTCGGGAAGGCGAACGAGAAGCCGATGAACGAACCGAATGTGCCGATGTAGAGGAACGACATGATCCAGGTGTGTGGATTGGTCAGCGCCAGCTTGTAGGACTTGCCGTCGGCCTTGGCCGAGGCGATCGAGTCCATGTACCGCAGCGCGCCGAACGCGGCGACCAGGATGAACGGCACCCAGACCAGGATGGCGAGGGTGAGGCCGAACCGGTAGCCCGCGGCATCCTTGGCCAGTAGGTGCGTGCCGAGGGTGATCAGCAGCGGCGCGGCCAATTGTGTCTGTGCCACACCGAGATTGCCGCCCGCGGCATTGATGCCGAGCGCCGCGCCCTTCTTGCCTTCGGGGAAGAAGAACGAGATGTTGGCCATCGAGGACGAGAAGTTGCCACCGCCGACACCGGCGAGCGCGGCCAGCAGCAGGAACACCCACATCGGGGTGCCCGGCTGGTTGACGAAGTACGCCAGGCCCAGCGTCGGGAACAGCAGCATGGCGGCGCTGAAGGTGGTGAAGGCCCGACCGCCGAACTTGGGGACGGCGAAGGTGTAGGGGATGCGCAGGGTGGCGCCGACCAGCGTCGGCACCGAGGTCAGCAGCAGGGCGTTGGCGACGGCGGTCGGGTTGCCCTTGCCGAGGCCCTCCAGGAACGTGAAGCCCGCGGCGCCCATCGCGGTGACGATGGAACCGAAAAGTACCCAGACGCTGAAGCCGAGGTTCTCGGCGAACACCGAGAACCACAGGTTCTTCTTGGCGGTCTGCTCACCGCCCGATTCCCAGAATCTCGGATTGTCGGGCTCCCACTGGGTCAGCCAGCGGCCCTTCTTCTCGTACTCGAACGACGCGGTGTCTGTCGTCTGGCCGGTGGCGGCGATCGCGGTCATCGGCTTCCTCTCGATCGGGCGCGTGATGCGGTGTCGAGAGAAACGGTAGGAGCCGGTTGTTGCGTGACAATGGCCTCAGGTGACATTCGAGCCAACTCGGGCTCACCGAGGCTTCTTCGCCGGGGTGACAGCTCGGTTACCCGGCGAAACTCAGCGGTCGGGGTACTCGGCGATGAGCGAGCCGAGGAAGCAGCGCGCGGCCTGCATCGCACGGTCGGCGTCGCCGTCGATGACGGCCTGCACCAGTTCGATGTGCTCGCTGTCGTAGGCGTCGTCGGATTTGGCGGTGCGCGCGTGGATCACCTGCTCGATCACCGGCAGCAGCGAGTCGTAGAACTCCAGATACACGGCGTTGTGGCTGGCGACGACGATCGCGCGGTGCAATTCCACATCGGCGGCGATGGCCACCGGGTCGGGTTTGGTCCAGTCGCGGTCGTTGCGCTCGGCGAGCAGGCGGCGCAGGTTGGCGATATCGGTGTCGTCGCGGCGACGCGCGGCCAAGCCCGCGGCGGTGGTGTCGAGCGCCTGGCGCAATTCGAGGATGTCGCGTTCCTCGGCGTCGGCGAAGTACTTGCCGAGCGTGCCGCCCACCTCGGAGGTGGCGATCACATAGGTGCCCGAGCCCTGGCGGCGCTCGAGCATGCCCGCGTGGACCAGGGCCTGCACGGCTTCACGCACGGTGTTGCGGCCGGTGCCGGTGAGTTCGGTGAGCTCGGGTTCGGTGGGGATACGGCCGCCGACCGGCCAACGGCCCGACCGGATTTCGGCGCGCAGTTGTTCGGTCACCTGGGCGATGAGGCTGGAGCGCCGGACGGGTTGCACGTGAGCCAGCGTAAGGCAAAGCGGCAGGCCGGTACTCGAGCCTGACTTGTCGCTCACATTTGCTGGCGTCGATCATCGGGTCATCCTATGATTTCGTCTGTGACTCCTCCGCCCTCCTCCGAAACCTTGACCCGGCTCACCCCTGTGGATGGGCAGGTCGATGGTCGATGGGATGCGGTCGATGGTGGGAGTGCCCTCCCGAATCCGCCCGCCGAGGTCGATCCGGCGGAGTCCGAGCAGCTCACCCGGCGGTCGTTGATCGAGGGTCGGCTGCTGGTGTTGGCGGCCATCATCATGTCGGCGCTCACCCTGCGTGCCGCCGTCACCGCGTTCAGCCCGCTGGCCGAACAGATCGGTGACGACATCGGGTACGGCACCGCGATCGTCGGTGTGTTCGGCATGTTGCCGACCGCGATGTTCGGTGTCGCCGGGCTGGTCACGCCGTTCGCGGTGCGGCGGTTCGGGCTCGAGCGCACGGTGTTGCTGGCGATGCTGCTGGCCGGGTTCGGGTCGTTGGCGCGCGTGTTCTCCGCCGGAACGGGGGAGCTGCTCGCCCTGTCCGGGGTCGCGCTGCTCGGCATGGGTGTCGGCAATGTGGTGATCCCGCCGCTGGTCAAGCGGTATTTCGCCGATCGGTTGGCGTCGATCAGTTCGCTCTACATCGTGATGGTGCAGCTCAGCACGGTCCTTCCCGCGTTCGTCGCGGTGCCGCTGGCCGAGGCGCACGGGTGGCGCATCTCGATGGGTGTGTGGGCGCTCGTCGGTTTCGCCGCGGCGGTGCCGTGGCTGGTCGTCCTGCGCGACCGGCGTGGCCGCGACAAGGCCGACACCACCGCGCTGCCGCCCGAAACCCCAACGGCCACAGGCAAAGTGTGGCGTTCTCCGGTGGCCTGGGGCATGGCGGGCATGTTCGGCATGACCTCGCTCACCACCTACGCCATGTTCACCTGGCTGCCGACCATCCTGGCCGACGCGGGCGCGAGCGCCGCCTTCGGCGGCAACATGGTCGCGCTGTTCGCGCTGATCGGCTTGATCCCCGCGCTCGGTGCGCCGACCGTCGTCTCGCGCATGCGCAACCCGTTCCCGGTCGTCGTGGCCTGCATGGTGCTGTTCGTCATCGCCTTCGTGGGGCTGCTGATCGCGCCGATGGGGGCGCCGCTGCTGTGGGTGGTGCTGCTCGGCCTCGGCCCGAGCACCTTCCCGATGGCGCTCACCCTCATCAACCTGCGCACCCGCACACCGCAGGGCTCGGCGGCGCTGTCCGGATTCACCCAGGGCGTCGGTTACGTCGTCGCCTGTGTGGGTCCGCTGCTGTTCGGCATCCTGCACACCGCCACCGGCGGCTGGCTGGCCCCGTTCGGTCTGCTGCTCGTCGCGCTCGCTGTGCTGCTCACCGGCGCCTGGCAGGCCTGCAAACCGCGCATGCTCGAAGACACCTGGAATTGAGCCGAAGAAAACTCACCGTTCGAGTTGCGTAATGGTGCGTTCGGGTCGATGCTACCTAGATCACACCCTCACGGGCGTTTCGAATGATTTCTGGCCGCCTTCTTACGTGCGGAAATCGTTGTGTCACATGCCCGAAACAAAAGGGCTGATCTCACCCCTGTGACCGGGGCGGCGTGAGAAACCGTTGATTCAAGCGCAATTTCCCGCAGCATTTCGGCAATACCCATTTCCTACCGTTGGGCCATCGCACTTTTGGGAGGCCCAACTTGAGCACGCTGAAGCGTAACCACGACATCGAGCACTGGGATGCCGAAGATGTCGCGGCCTGGGAGGCCGGCGGCAAGGACATTGCCAAGCGCAACCTGATCTGGTCGGTGTTCGCCGAGCACATCGGTTTCTCGGTGTGGTCCATCTGGTCGGTGATGGTGCTGTTCATGCCCACCGACAAGTTCGGCATCGATCCGGCGGGCAAGTTCTTCCTCGTCGCCATGCCCACCCTCGTCGGCGCGTTCCTGCGCATTCCGTACACGGTGGCCACGGCCCGCTTCGGTGGTCGCAACTGGACCATCTTCAGCGCGTTCATGCTGGTGATCCCGCTGTTGCTGACGCTGTACTTCGTCAACCAGCCGGGCACCTCCTACACCACGTTCCTGATCGTCGCCGCGTTCGCCGGCTTCGGTGGCGGCAACTTCGCCTCCTCGATGACCAACATCAACGCCTTCTACCCGCAGCGGCTCAAGGGCTGGGCGCTCGGCATGAACGCCGGTGGCGGCAACATCGGCGTGCCGGTGATCCAGCTGCTCGGCCTGCTCGTGCTGGTCACCCTCGGTGGCGACTACGCCTACGTGATCTGCGCGGTCTACCTGGTTCTGGTCGGTGTCACCGCGGTCGGTGCCGCGCTGTACATGGACAACCTGACCAACCAGAAGGCCGACATGTCCTACATGCTCAAGGCCCTGCGCGTGCCGCAGTCCTGGGCCATCGCCTTCCTCTACATCGGCACCTTCGGTTCGTTCATCGGCTACAGCTTCGCCTTCGGCCAGATCCTGCAGATCAGCTTCAAGGCCGGTGGTGACACCGCGACCCAGGCCGCCATCCACGCCGCCTCGATCGCGTTCATCGGCCCGCTGCTCGGTTCGCTCGCCCGCCCCTACGGCGGCAAGATGGCCGACCGCATCGGTGGCAGCAAGGTCACCATCGCCACCTTTTGCGCCATGATGGCCGCCGCTCTTGTCGTGATCTTCGCGTCGACGCTGGCCGACCGCAACAACGGCATCGCCACCGGATCGACCATGACGATCCTGGTCGCCGGATTCATCGCGCTGTTCATCCTGTCGGGTTTCGGCAACGGCGCCGTCACCAAGATCATCCCGTCGGTGTTCGAGGCCAAGTCCAAGAGCCTGCCGCTGCCGCGCGCCGAACAGGCCGCGTGGTCGCAGAACACCTCCGGCGCCCTGATCGGTTTCGTCGGTGCCATCGGTGCACTCGGCGGCGTCGGCATCAACATGGTGCTCCGCTCCTCCTACGCAAGCACCGCCTCGGCGACCACCGCGTTCTGGGTGTTCCTCGCCTTCTACGTGGTCTGCGCCGCGGTCACCTGGACGGTGTTCCTGCGCCGCCCCCGGGCCGCCGTCGACTCCGATGTCGTGGCCGAGGCCGAATCCCTGGTCCTCGAGGCCGAAACCACTTCGTCGGCTCGCTGACAACCGACCACAATCCAGGAGGTCACTCTCATGAACAGCATTCGCAAGACAGTGGTCGTGGTCGGCCACGGCATGGTCGGACACCGCTTCGTCGAGGCCCTTCGCTCGCGCGACGACGCCGGACAGTGGCGCGTGGTCGTGCTCTCCGAGGAGAAGCTGCCCGCCTACGACCGCGTCGGCCTGTCCTACTACGTCGGCAACTGGAACCCCGACGACCTGGCCCTGCCGGGCAACATGTACGACGGCGACGAGCTGGTGGAGCTGCGCCTCGGCCAGCGCGGCGAGGCCATCGACCGCGCGGCCAAGACCGTCACCACCTCCACCGGCGACGTCATCGCCTACGACGCGCTGGTGATGGCCACCGGTTCCTACGCCTTCGTGCCGCCGGTGCCGGGCCACGACCTGCCCGAGTGCTTCGTCTACCGCACCATCGATGACCTCGACGGCATCCGCGCCGCGGCCGAGAAGGCCGGCCCCGGTGCGCACGGTGTCGTGATCGGCGGTGGCCTGCTCGGCCTGGAGGCGGCCAACGCGCTGCGCCTGATGGGCATGACCCCGCACGTCATCGAGTACAACGACCGCCTGATGCCCGCCCAGGTCGACGCCGGTGGTGGCGCGATCCTGGAGAAGCTGGTCTCCGACATCGGCCTGAACGTGCACACCGGGGTGGGCACCGCCAAGATCGAGTCGATCGAGGAGGAGACCGGCGGGGTCAAGCTGCACCTGTCCGACGAGTCCGAGATCCACGCCTCGCTGGTGGTGTTCTCCGCCGGTATCCGCCCGCACGACTCCGTCGCCAAGGACGCCGGGCTCGAAATCGGCCCGCGCGGAGGCATTCTCACCGACCTCGGCCTGCGGTCCTCGGACCCCGACATCTACGCGATCGGTGAGTGCGCCGCCGTCGAGGGTGTCTGCTACGGCCTGGTCGCGCCCGGTTACACCACCGCCGAGATCGTCGCCGACCGCCTGCTGGGCGGTGCTGGTGAGTTCCCCGGTGCCGACATGTCGACCAAGCTGAAGCTGATGGGCGTCGACGTGGCCTCCTTCGGCGACGCGCACGCCACCACCGAGGGCGCGCTGTCGGTGGTGCTGCACGACGCCGCCAAGGGCACCTACGCCAAGCTCGTCGTCTCCGACGACGCCGAGATCCTGCTCGGCGGCATCCTGGTCGGCGACGCGTCGGCCTACGCCGCGCTGCGCCCGCTGGTCGGGCGTCCGCTGCCCGCCGACCCGGCCTCGCTCATCTCCCCGGCCGGTGCCGAGCTCGGTGCCGACGCGCTGCCCGACGACGCGCAGATCTGCTCCTGCAACAACGTGAGCAAGGGCGCCATCTGCGGCGCCATCGCCGAGGGCGCCTGTGACATCCCGGCCGTGAAGGGCTGCACCAACGCGGGCACCTCCTGCGGTGGTTGTGTGCCGATGATCAAGAAGCTGCTGGAGCAGTCCGGTGTCGCGCTGTCGAAGGCGCTGTGTGAGCACTTCGAGCAGTCGCGTGCCGAACTGTTCGACATCGTCAATGTCACCGGTATCCGCACCTTCTCGGAGCTGATCGCCAAGCACGGCAAGGGCTCGGGCTGCGATATCTGCAAGCCGACCGTCGCCTCGATCCTCGCCTCCACCTCGAGCGACCACATCCTCGAGGGCGAGCAGGCGGCGCTGCAGGACACCAACGACCACTTCCTGGCCAACCTGCAGAAGAACGGCACCTACTCGGTGGTGCCGCGCATGCCCGGTGGTGAGGTGACCGCCGAACAGCTGATCGTGATCGGCGAGGTCGCCAAGGAATTCGACCTGTACGTGAAGGTCACCGGCGGTCAGCGCATCGACCTGTTCGGCGCGCGCGTCGAGCAGCTGCCGCTGATCTGGAAGCGCCTGGTCGACGCGGGCATGGAGTCCGGGCACGCCTACGGCAAGTCGCTGCGCACCGTGAAGAGCTGCGTCGGTTCCACCTGGTGCCGCTACGGCCAGCAGGACTCGGTCGGCATGGCTGTGCTGCTCGAGAAGCGCTACCGGGGTCTGCGTTCGCCGCACAAGCTGAAGCTGGCCGTATCGGGCTGCGCGCGCGAATGCGCCGAAGCCCGTGGCAAGGATGTCGGCGTGATCGCCACCGAGAACGGCTGGAACCTCTATGTCGGCGGCAACGGCGGTCTCACCCCCAAGCACGCCGTGCTGCTAGCGGGCGACCTGGACGACGAGACCCTGATCCGCTACATCGACCGCTACCTGATGTTCTACATCCGCACCGCCGACCGCCTGCAGCGCACCGCGCCCTGGCAGGAGGCCCTCGAAGGCGGCATGGACTACCTCAAGGCCGTCGTGTGCGACGACAGCCTCGGCATCGCCGCCGACCTCGAGGCCGCCATGGCCAAGCATGTCGACGGTTACAAGGACGAGTGGGCCGCCGTGCTCGAGGACGAGAACAAGCTGTCGCGTTTCGTCTCCTTCGTCAATGCCCCTGACGAGGCCGATCCGACGATCGCCTTCGACGAGAGCGGCGAACGCAAGGTACCTGTGCTGTTGGGTCTGCCCGGGATGCCGGTCGGTGTTGGCTCCGACACAGCAGCAGCCGGGAAATAAGCGCTTAACCCTGTGGAAACAGGGCGCCTGTACCAATAGGTAAGGCGTTCGGAGGAGGAACCGATGACCGTTATCGACACACCCACCATCACCACCGAGACCACGACCTGGACCCAGGCGTGCCGACTCGATTTCCTTATTCCGGGACGCGGCGTTGCGGTCCTGCTCGACGGCGGCAAGCAGGCCGCCCTGTTCCTGCTACCCGACGGCACGCTGGCCGCCGTCGGCAATGTCGATCCGTTCGGCCGGGCCGCGGTCATGTCGCGCGGCATCGTCGGCGACCGGGGCGGGGTACCCGTGGTCGCGTCGCCCCTGCTCAAGCAGGCCTTCTCGCTGATCGACGGCCGCTGCCTCGACGACGAGACCCAGTCGCTGCCGGTGTATGCCGTGCGACTCGACGCAGGCATCGTCTCGGTGTCGAACGAACCGGTGACTTCATGAATTCTGTGCCCGAAGCGGGACCCTGTCTCGCCGGTTTCACCATCGGTATCACCGCTGCTCGTCGCGCCGAGGAATTCGGCACCCTGCTCACCCGCCGTGGCGCCACCGTGGTGAGTGCGCCCGCCATCCGCATCATCCCGCTCGCCGACGACACCGAACTCGAGCGGGTCACCGAACAGCTCATCGCCGACCCGCCCGCGATCACCGTGGCCACCACCGGCATCGGTTTCCGTGGCTGGATGGAGGCCGCCGAGGGCTGGGGGTTGGCCGAGACGCTGCGTGACACCCTCGCCGCCACCCGCATGCTCGCCCGCGGCCCCAAGGCCAAGGGCGCCATCCGGGCCGCTGAGCTGCGCGAAGAGTGGTCGCCCGCGTCCGAGTCGTCGGCCGAGGTGCTCGACCACCTGCTCGCCGAGGGCGTCGAGGGCGTGCGCATCGCCGTGCAGTTGCACGGCGCGACCACCGAGTGGGAGCCGGTGCCCGACTTCTGCGAGGTGCTGCGCTGTGCGGGCGCCGACGTGGTTCCGGTGCCCGTGTACCGGTGGGAACCGCCCGCCGATCGCGGCCCGATGGACTCGATGATCGACGCGATCATCTCCGGCAGCCTCGACTGCGTCACCTTCACCAGCGCCCCCGCCGTGGCCTCACTTCTCATGCGCGCCAAGGAAACCGGGCTGCTCGAGTCGGTGCTGCACGCCCTGCGCGGACGGGTGCTCGCCGCCTGTGTCGGCCCGATCACCGCCGCCCCGCTGGAAGAACTCGGTGTGCCGACGACCATGCCCGGCCGGGCACGGCTCGGTGCGCTCGCCCGCCACGTGGCCGAGGAACTGCCGCGCCGGGCCAACCGGATCTACGCGGCCGGGCACCTCATCAGCGTGCGCGGTGGCTGCGTCGTCGTCGACGGTGAGGTGCGTCAGCTCGCACCGGCGCCGATGGCGTTGATGCGGTCGCTGGCGCGTCAGCCCGGTCGGGTGGTCTCGCGCGAGGATCTGCTGTCGGCGCTGCCCGGCGGTGGCGACGACACCCATGCGGTGGAAACCGCGATCGCCCGCCTGCGCGCGGGACTCGGCACACCGAAAGCCATTCAGACCGTGGTGAAGCGTGGTTACCGCCTGGCTCTCGACGCGGCCGACTGCTCCGACGCGCCGTCGCGTCCGCCGGTGCAGCCGCCGCACGCCGCAGGCATCGGCACTCCCGCGCGGTCGGCGCGGACCCAGACGATCGGGGTGTGGTGAGCGCGGCGCGGCCGGGTGAGCCGGCCCTCGTGCTCGTCGCGCACGGCACCCGTAGCGCGCGCGGGGTGGAGATGATCGCGGCCCTCGCCGACGCGGTCGGCGCCGAGCTGGGCTGCGGCATGGACACCTCCGGCCCGAACCCGTTGCTGCGCACCGCGTTCGTCGATGTGCTCGGCCCGTCGCCGTCGGAGGTGCTGCGTGACCTCGACGGACCGGCCGTGGTGGTGCCGGCGTTCCTGGCGTCGGGTTACCACGTGTACCAAGATGTTCCGCGTGAGGTGGCCGAGAGCGGACACGTCGCCGTCGCGGTGACCCCCGCCATGGGTCCTGATCCCGCACTGACCAGGATCATGGCGATGCGCCTGCGCGCGGCCGGCTGGCAGCCCGGTGACGCGGTGGTCTTCGCGGCCGCCGGTTCGTCGGATTCCCGTGCGCGCCAAGATGTCCGGCGCGCGGCGGGAATGCTCGCCGAGCAGCTCGCCGCACCGGTGCGGATCGCCTATGTGGCCACCGGTGCCCCGCGCGTCCCGGAAGTCGTCGCCGCCCTGCGCGAATCGGGCGCACAGCGGGTGTTCATCGCGTCGTACCTGCTGGCCCACGGCCTGTTCCACCAGCGTCTGCACGACGCGGGCGCCGATGGTGTCGCCGAACCGATCGGCGTCCACCCCGCGGTCGTCCGTCTCATCGCCGACCGCTACCGCACCGCCGCTCACGAACTCGCCCGCGCGAACGTCCACTAGGACTTGCGCTTTCGGACACGTCGCGAACACACGCGCGATCGTCCGCCACTGTGCTGTGCCCGCTGTCGTCTGCCGGCGGTTCCGTACCCGCAGCCGTCCGCTAGGCATCTTGTACCGGCGGTCGTCCGTTACCTTGCCGCTTTCTGGGCCGCAGCTGGTGGCATGGTTCGAACCTCGGCCGCGGCTCGGGCCAGTGCGGCGAGGGCCGGTGCGCGGTTGTCGGCAGGCCAGGCGAGGACGGTGGTGATCTCCGGGGCATCGACGACGGGCACCGCGACATGGTCGGGCCACTGCCAGGCACGGCTCGAGGCCGGGATGACGAGCAGGGTCTTGCCGAGTGCCACGAGCTGCGCGAGTTGTGACTGGGTGCGCACTTCGGGCCCGGGCCCGTCGGGGTAGGAGCCGTCGAGCCGGGGCCATCGCGCGATGGGGAGGCCGGGCACGTCGGCCACGTCCGCGAGAGTCAGCTGCGGACGTGCGGCGAGCGGATGCCCCGCCGGGAGGAGGGCGACCTGGCCCTCGGTGCAGATGTCTTCGGTGTCGAACCCGGCGAGGTCATCGACCGGCCGGTGCATCAGGGCCACGTCCGCGCGCCCGTTGCGCAGGAATCGTGCCTGCTCACCGACCTCGCACAAGAGAACTTCCACCGGTGCCGTATCGGTGCGGGCAGCCGACGCGGCGAGAAGCCGTTGTAGCAGCTCGTGCGACGCACCGGCTTTCGTCACCAACACAAGGGGTCGTTGCCGATCCACCGCCCGCCGGGTCCGTCGAGCAGCAGACGCGACCGCGTCGAGGGCGAGGCGGGCTTCGTGCAGCAGCACATCGCCCGCGCCGGTCAACGCCACGCCCCGCCGGTCCCGGTCGAGAAGCTGGACGCCGAGCCGACGTTCCAGCTGCCGGATCGCCCGCGAGAGCGGCGGCTGCGCGATCCCGAGCCGCTGGGCAGCACGCCCGAAGTGCAGCTCCTCGGCCACCGCCACGAAGTACCGCAGCTCACGAGTCTCCAGGTCGTCCACGCGCCCACTGTATCCACCCGGTGATACCCGCCGGGTATCTCGCGGTACCCGATCAATATTGGACGCAACGGATATCGCGCGCCGAGCATGGAGTGTGTGAACAAAACCAAGACAGCGCTGGTCACCGGCGCGAACAAGGGCATCGGCTTCGCCATCGCCGAAGGTCTCGGATCCCTCGGCTTCGCGGTCGCGGTGGGAGCACGCGACGAGGCCCGACGTGGGGAGGCCGTGGCGCGGTTGCGTGCGGGCGGCCTAGACGCGTTCGGCGTCGCCCTGGACGTCACCTCCGACGAGAGTGTCACCGCCGCGGCCGCGAGCATCGAGAAACGAGCCGGGCGACTCGACGTGCTCGTCAACAACGCCGGGATAGCCGGCCGGTTCGACGACGGCGCGCAGGACCCCACGACTCTGGACCTCGATGTCCTGCGCACGGTCCTGGAAACGAACGTGCTCGGGGTGATTCGGGTGACGAACGCGATGCTCCCGCTGCTCAGTCGTGCCACCGCGCCCCGGATCGTCAACATGTCCAGCAATATGGGTTCGCTGACCCTGCGGACCGGGCCAGTCATGGCCGCCTACGCACCTTCCAAGTCGATGCTCAACAGCGTCACGGCGCAGTACGCTCGCAGGTTCGCCGACACGAACATCATCGTGAACCTGGCCTGCCCCGGCTACGTCGCCACCGACTTCACCGGGTTCGCCGGAGAACGCACGCCCGAGCAGGGTGCCGCGATCGCCTTGCGCCTGGCCACCCTCCCCGACGACGGTCCTCGAGGCGGCTTCTTCGACGATCAGGGAACCGTCGCCTGGTAGCTGGGCGCAGGTGCGGTGGGCACCGCTTCGTAGGCGGCAGTGGGGTGCCGGTCGCGATAGGGTGGTGTGATTTCCATCGAAGGGGGTACCCGGTCATGTCCGGTTCGGACGACAAGCAGTACGCGCAGGAGCCGAACGAACTGACGTCGTATCCCGCCGACGAGGTGGCCGTCCCGCAGCCGCCTGCCCCGGCTACCGCTCCGTTCGCGTCGGGTCAGCACCCGTATGTGCCGGGTCAGCCGCAGACACCGACGCCCGCTGTAGGTCAGCCTGTGCCCGGGCAGCCGATCGGCGGGCAGTTCGCGCCTGGCGCTGCTCCGGGGCAGCCCAATGTTTCCGGGCAGCAGCCGGGCGGGCAGACCTATCCGTCCGGGCAGGCGATCGGTGCGCAGTTCCCGCCCGGCGCTTCTCCAGGACAGCCTTATGCCGGTGGGCAGCCGGGTGGGCCGGTGTTTCCCCCTGCGCCGTATCCCGCGTATGCGCCCGAGCCGGCGGAGACCGAGCCGCGGGCGGTTCCGGAGAACATCCGGATGGCGTTCATCGTGATGCTGGTCGGGGCGGCGGTGGCGTTTCTCGGCGGGGCGTATTCGCTCACCGATATCGACACCGTTCGCACGACCCTTCTCGACTCCTCGGATGGGATGTTCCGCGGCTCGAGTCTCGATGTCCTCGTATACGCGACGGTCGGGGCGACGGTGGTCGGGGCATTGATCACTGTGGGCCTGTGGATCTGGATGGCGTTCGCGTGCCGGGCCGGGAAGAACTGGGCGCGGATCACCTCGACCATATTCTTCGGCTTCAATGTCCTCTCGACGCTCTACGCGGTACTCGGGGTGGTGGCGGACCTGGGCGTCACCGCGGGAGCGCTGGCGTTCAACCTCGCGGGTTTCGCCATCGGGCTCGGAGCCGTCGTGCTGCTCTGGAATCCGAAGTCGGCGCCCTTCTTCGCGCCCGCCCGCCCGGCCTACCCGCAGTACCCGCTCGCGGGACCCCGCTGACCAGCGGCGCTGTTAGGCTCGAACAGTGGCGCGCACCAAGGAATTCGACCCCGATGTGGTACTGGGCCGCGCACTCGATCTGTTCTGGGAGCGCGGGTACGAGTCGACCTCGATGGCCGATCTGACCGAGCATCTCGGCATAGCCAGGGGTTCCATCTACGCCACCTTCGGCAACAAGCACGACCTGTTCATGCGGGCACTGCAGCGGCACCTGGAGGTCGTCGACGAACGGGTCACCACGCAGCTGTCCGTACCCGGCCCGGCGCTGCCCGCCGTGCGTGCGCTGATCGACCAGTTCGTGCGCGAGTCGTGCAGCGAGGACCGCTTCCTCGGCTGCCTGGTCACCACGTCGGCGGTGGAACTGGCCGCCCGCGACCAGGAGGTCGCCCGGGCGGTCGAATCCAGTTGGGCGCGGACCGAAACCGCGCTGACCGGCGCTCTCACCCGAGCCCGTGCCCAGGCCGAACTCGCTCCCGCCAGCGATCCCCGCGCCCTGGCCCGCTTCCTGCTGGTCTTCCTCCAGGGCGTCTGGGTCCTCGAGCGCACCCCGAACGCCGCCTCCCGCCTGCGCGACGCGAACCGGATCGTCACCGCGCTTCTGAGCTGACGCACCGTTTCGACCCGCCGCATCCGGTTCGTGGTCGGCCTCGCCGGGAGTCCGCATGCCCTTCAGCGGGCCGTGGCGAAATTGGCACGGTAGGTGCTCGGCGGCACACCGAGCTGACGGATCATGTGCTGGCGCAACGACTCCGCCGTCCCCATTCCGCTGTGCCGGGCGACCGACTCGACCGACAGCGTCGTCGATTCGAGCAGTTCGCGCGCACGATGAATGCGCTGATGCAGCAACCACTTCTGTGGGCTGAGTCCGGTTTCCTCGTGGAACCGCCTGGTCAGCGTGCGCACACTGGTCCGGGCGTGTGCGGCGAGATCGCGTAGCGACAGGGGAGTGTCGAGCCGCTGCATGGCCCAGGCACGAGTAGCCGACAGGGAGAGGTCTTCGTCGGGAGGCAGTGCGGTGTCGACGAATTGGGCTTGGCCACCGGGCCGTACCGGCGTCACCACGGCGGCGCGCGCGGCCGCGTTGGCGACGGTGGCGCCGTAGTCGGTGCGGATCAGGTGCAGGCACAGGTCTATCCCGGCCGCGGCCCCCGCCGCCGTGGTGACCGGCCCGTCCTCGATGAACAGCGCGTCCGTCCGCACCGTTACCAGTGGATGAGCTGTGGCCAGTTCGTCGGCCAGTCCCCAGTGCGTCGTCGCGGTGCGCCCGTCGAGCAACCCCGCCTGCGCGAGCACGAAAGCGCCACTGCAGATCGAGGTGACGTGCACACCCCGCGCGACGGCCGCTCGCAGCGCGGCGAGAGTGACCGGATCGGCGCCGGTGCGACTGCCGGTGCTCGGCACTATCACGGTGTCGGCCTCGTCGAGCACCTCGAGCCCGTGCCGGACGACCACATCGAAACCGCCTGGCGTAGAAGGCAGGACACCCGGCTCGGCCGTACACACCACCACCCGGTACCCGGGTGCACCGCCGACGAGTACCGAACCCATCAGGGTCTCCGGCATGGACAGGTCGAATGCCTTCACCGGCGCGACGGCGACCACCGCGATTGTCTTCATGGCTCGATCCTTGGGATAGCTGGCATTCCAGCCACTAGTGTAGCCCGGCCCCGCACGGCATCGTTGGGTGAAACATCCTGCTGGGAAAGGAAATACCGTGTCCATGAATGTGATCGTCGGTCGTGGCGGCGTCGCGACAGCCACCGCACTGCTGCTCGCCGAAGCGGGGGAGCGGGTGCGCGTGGTGAGCCGGGGCGGGCTCGGCCCCACCCACCCGAATGTGGAGCTGGTCGCGCTCGACGCCAACGACACCGCCGCCCTGACCGAACTCGCCCGTGGCGCCCGGACCGTCTTCAACTGCGCCATGCCCGCCTATCACACCTGGCCGGAAACCCTTCCGCCCCTGTTCGATTCGATCAGGGCGGCGGCCGAAAACGTCGGGGCCGACCTGGTGCTGCTCGGCAACCACTACGGCTACGGCCCTGTCGACGGCGTGGTGGACGAAACCGCACCGCTCACGGCCACCGGCGCCAAGGGCCGGGTCCGCGCCCAGGTGTGGATCGATGCGCTCGACGCCCACCGGGCGGGCCGGATCCGCGTCACCGAGGTGCGCGCGGGCCAGTTCGTCGGAGTCGGCGCCGCCTCCCTGTTCTCTCTGCTCGTGCAGCCCGCGGTACTGGCGGGTGAACCCGCGAGCGTGCCGCAGGGCCTCGATCTCGCGCACGCGTTCTCCGCGATCGGCGACGCCGCACGGGCGCTGGTCGCCGTGGCGCGTGACGACCGGGCCTGGGGTCGGGCCTGGCACGCCCCGGTGATCACGACGAGCATCCGCGCACTCGCGACCCGCCTCGCCGAGCTCGCGAACGCACCCGCCCCCGTGCTCACCGAAATGACCGACGAGGAGGTGCTCGCACTCGGCCGCGACGACCCGTTCTGGCCGGAACTGCTCGAGACCGCGCACATGTCACGCCGCGACTTCCTGGTCGACGACACGGCCCTGCGCACGACCTTCGGTGTCGCCGCGTCGGAGGTCGACGATGTCCTCGCCGACGTGGTCCGGGCCGTCCGGGTACCGGCCGAAACGCCCTAGCCCACCCATACGGGACGACACGGACACATTCGCCGTCAATGCGCGGTATCCATGGGCCGATGCGGCACACTCGTGCGCATGCGTCGGCTGTTGTGCTGTCTGCTTGTCCTGCTCGGCTGCGGTGTGGTGGTCTCACCTGCGGCATCGGCGAATTCATCGATCCTCGAGGTCCGGCCGCTCGGCGGCAGGCAGTTCGAGGTCGTCGTCCATTCGGCGGCGATGAACCGGCCGATCACCCTGTGGATGTCGCATCCCGGTCCGGGTGCGCCCGCGCTGTATCTGCTCAATGCCGTCGACGGCGGGGAGAGCGGCGGGCCGTGGATGCGGCGCACCGATGTGGTCGACTTCTTCGCCGACAAGCCGGTGAATGTGATCGTCCCGATCGGCGGCCGGGCCAGCATGTATACCGACTGGCAACGTGACGATCCGGTCCTCGGCCGCAACAAGTGGACCACCTTCCTCACCAGCGAACTGCCCCCGCTGCTCGACGACCGCTTCGGCATGACCGGTGCCAACGGCGTCGCGGGACTGTCGATGTCGGCCACTTCGGCGCTGAACCTGGCCATCGCCGCCCCGGGCCGCTACCGCGCGGTCGGCGCCTTCAGCGGGTGCACGCAGACCGCGAATCCGCTGGCACAGACCCTCGTCCGCTCCCAGCTCGCCACCTTCGGCGCCAACGCCGACAACATGTGGGGCGGACCGGGCGACCCGGCGTGGGTGGCCAACGATCCGGTGCTGCACGCGGATCGGTTGCGTGGCACCTCGGTGTACCTGTCCTCGGGCAACGGTGCCCCCGGGCCGCACGAGGCGCTCAACGATCCGAGCATCGCGGGCAATGTCGGCGTGCTGCTCGATCGGGTACTCGTCGGCGGCACCATGGAAGCCGTCGTCGGCAGCTGCTCGGGACCGCTCGTCGGACGCCTCGGTCAGCTCGGTATCCCCGCCGATGTCCGCTTCCGGGCCGCGGGCACGCACGCCTGGCCGTACTGGCAGGACGACGTGCACGACTCCTGGCCGATGTTCGCCGCCGCCCTCGGCATCTGAACCACACACGACGACGGCCGCCACGCAGCACGTGGCGGCCGTCGTCGTGTCCGGAGCTAGCTCGCCGAACCGGTGAGCAGTCCGCCCAGGTCGGCGGAGCCGGTGCTGCCACCGTCGGGCGGGGTGGTCGGCTTCTCGGAGACCTGCACGGTGACGGTCTTGGAGCTGATGAGTTCCTGTACCGCCTTGATCTCGTGGGCGCCGGGTGTGGACGGTGTCCAGGTGATCGTCGCCTTGCCGTCCTTGACCGCCACCGGCTCACCGATCTGCGTGCCGTTGTCGGAGAAGGTCACCTTGAACAGGAACGAGGTGGCGGTGACGTCGGCCGTCACGGTGTAGGGGGTGCCCACGTAGTGGGTGGTGCCGCTCACCGCGATGCTCTGGACGAGCGCCGAGGCCTGCGGTGCCGTCAGCACGGCCGCCGCCGCGATCGCCGTGAACGCGGTGAGGCCGAAGCCGGTGCGCCGTGCCTGGTGGATCTGCATGGTGTTCTCCTGTCGAGCTGTGGTGAGCGCGAGATTAGCCAGTCGGTTCGGCCGAGGTCCCGGAAACAGAAAAAGAGGTGTTTAAAATTTTACGGCCGGGAAAGTGGAGCGAATCTGTCGGTGCCCCGGCGCATACTCGGCCCATGGCATACGACGAGGAACTCGCCGAGCGGATCCGGGAGATCGTCTACCCTCGGGCCGATCTCGCCGAGAAGAAGATGTTCGGTGGACTCGCGTTCCTGATCGGCGGCAACATGGCCGTCGCCGCCAGCGGCCGAGGGGGATTGCTGGTGCGCGTCGACCCGGCCGAGGGCGACGCGCTGCTCGACGGGTCACTGGTGTCGCCGATGGTGATGGGTGGCCGTGAGCTCAGCGGCTGGTTACATGTCGGTGCCGAGGTGGTCGATGACGATGCCGCCCTGCGGGACTGGGTGACCCGTGGCGTCGCCTTCGCCGAGGCCCTGCCCAGCAAATAGTCGGCCATCGTCGATTTCACCCGCCTCGGATGAGGTGAGGCTCCGGCGGGAGCTGCGAGACTGGCAGCATGTCCGGGCCACTGCGCTATCAATTCGTCCTCGAGGGCGAACTGTCCGATCGTGTGCTCGCGGCATTTCCCGAACTCGTTCCCAGCGACCATGCCGCAGCCGGGACGACCACCCTGTTCGGCACGGTCGCCGACAGCACCGCCGTGCGGGGGATTCTCGCGCGCATCGACACCCTCGGCCTCACCCTGCTGGAAATGTCACGCCTGCCCGACTGAGCCGCCGAGGGGGCGGCGACGCAAAGAGCCTGCGTCGATCTGGTAACGAGCGCGTCGAGATGTCGTCACCAGCAAACTCGTGGCGCCCGCGTGGCCTACCGTCGAACTCGCACACGATGTCGGGGGCAGGTGAGAACTCGAGTTCAGGAGGCTCGTGATGGCACGCTCCGCGATAGCTGTGGCCGGCCGTGGGACCGAGGACCGCGTTCCCGAACTGTCTTTCGCCCCCGTCCGCTGTGACGCGGCGACCGCCGCCTTCGACAGCGCCCGCACCGCGCCGGGGCACGTCGTGCTGGTGTGCGGACCGGCGGGCAGCGGCAAGACCGTGGCCATGGTCGACTGGGTGAACACCGCCAGGCCCGCGCCACGGCTGGCGTGGCTGACGGTGTGCACCAGCCCCGGCGCCGACCTGCTCGCCGCCGTGGCCCGAGCGCTCGACCCGACGGCCGCGGCCGTTCCCGACGGTGTCCTGCGCACGCCTGCCGACCGCGCCGCCGATCTCGTCGCCGCACTCGCCGACACCGAGGAGACGGTCCTCGTCATCGACGATGTCCACCTGCTCACCGACCCGCTGCAACTCGCCGGCCTGGAGTACCTGCTCACCCGCTTGCCACCGAAGATCACCGTGCTGCTCGGTGGCCGTTTCGAACCGCCGCTGCGCTGGCACGTGCTCGACCTGGCGGGCAGGCTCACCCGGCTCGGCGCGAACGACCTGGCCATGCCACCGGATCGCGTCGCCCAGCTGCTCGCCCAGCACGACTGTCACCTCGACGACACCGACCTCGCCGCCCTGCACGAACTCACCCGCGGCTGGGCCGCCCTGGTCCGGATCGCCGCCATCTCGCTCGGTGCCGACGACCGGACCACCGCGCTGACCGCACTGGCCGCACCCACCCACGCGGTCGCCGACTTCCTCGTCGCCGAACTGATCGAGACACTGCCCCCGCGCACCGTCGAATTCCTGCTCACCACAGCCGTTCCCACCCGGTTCTGCCTGCCGATGGCCGAGGAACTGCTCGGCCTGGACGCGCCGCGCGTCCTCGACGAACTACTGCGTGCCAGCTTCCCGCTGCACACGGTCGCCACCGACGGGCAGCTCTGGTACACCTATCACCCGCTGCTGCGCGCCTACCTGCTGGCCGAGGCCGCGCACACCAGGGCCGAACGCCTGCCCGGGTTGCACCGTCACCTCGCCGAGTGGTTCACCGGCGCCGCCCTGCCCGGGTTCGCCCTGGACCATGTGCTCGCCGAACCGGGTGCGCCGGGGCTGGCGTCGTTCCTGTGGGAGTGGGGCGTACGGATGGTGCTCGACGGCCGGGGACACCTGCTGTTGCACGCCCTCGATCAGGTACCCGGCCTGTCGGACGACACGTTCGTCGGGTTGTTGCGCGCCGCCGTCGCGGTGGAAGACGGTGAGATCGCCGCGGCGGAAGTGTATTTGGAGGCGGCCCATGTGGGTTCGTGGCCGGGGTCGGCGCTGGTTCCGGCCGAGTGGATCGCCGCGCTCGATCATGCGGTGAGTGCGGGTGTGGCGGTGCTGGCCGGTGATTCGGCGTCCATGCGGTGGCCGTTGCCGCCGGTCACCGGTCACACCGATCTCGACTGCTATGTGGCGCTGCACTGCGGTGCGGCCGAAGTGTTCGGCGGCCGGATCGTCAGTGGCACAGCGGCTTTGCGACATGCGGTCGTCTACGCCGAGGAGGCGGGACTCGGTCGCGTCGCGGTACGGGCCCGCACGGCGGTCGCGGCGGCATCGGGCATCACGGGCCGGGTCGGTGAGCTGCGGGTGCTGGCCGCCCAAGCCCTCGAGTGCGCTGATCGCTACGGGCTCACCGGATCGTCGGAGGCCGCGATGGCCCGCGTGACCGCCGCCTACGGCGCGCACCGGCAGGGTTGCGCTTACGGCAAGCCGCTGCCCGACCTGTCGGCCGACGACACGACCACGCCTGCCCTGCTGCGACAGGCCGGCATCGTCATCGGCGTCCTCACCTTCGACGACACCATCGACCGTGCCGCCGCGGCCACCGCGCTGAGCAGACGCCTGCACCACCTGCTCGACGACGCCCCGGCGCTGCTCGGTGCCGGAAACCTGGTCACCGAGGTGCTGTGGCTGCTGCTGCGGGTGCACGCCAAGGTCGAGGCGCGCGCCCTCGTCGACCACGCGACGCGGGTGCTCGGCAAGACCGTCGACACCCAGCTGGCCGAAGCCGCCCTGGCCCTGCATACCCAGCGCCCGGCCGCCGTCCTGCCGCTGCTGACGCCGCTGGTCGGCGAGGTCACCGACGGGCAGGCCGTGGCCGCGTGGCTGCTCATCGCGGTCGCCGCCGATCATCTCGATCGTCCGCGCAAGGTCGAGGACGCCTTCGAGCAGGCCCTTGCCCACGCCGGCGGGGAACACCTGATCCGTCCGTTCCTGGACGTGCCGGGTGCCGCCGAACTGCTCGACCGGCTGGGTTCGCACTTCGGTCGCTACGACGCCTTCGTCGACCACGTGCGTGCCCACCGTGGCGCCATGGCCGACGCGCCACGGCTCACCGACACCGAACTCGTTGTGCTGCGCCGTCTTCCGTCGGGACTGACCGCCACCAGCATCGCCGCCGACCTGGGTGTCTCGGTGAACACGGTGAAGACGCATCTGCGCGGCATCTACCAGAAGCTCGGTGTGAACGCACGCGGTGCGGCCATCGCGCAGGCGCGGTGCGTCGGCCTGCTCTGAGTTTCACGGGGCGCGCAGCGCGGGAAACCAGACGTCGGTGAGGACTTCGGCGGCCTGTTCGGCGGTCACGTCGATGGTGCCCTGCATGGCCCAGCGGGTGAAGAACCGCTCGAGCTGGGCGACGAGCAGTTCGATCCGCAATCGGGCTTCCTCGCGCCGGTCCTCGGGCCAGCGGGCGAGGTAGTCCGGCATGCTGTCGGCCAGCGTCATGATGCCCTCGCGGGCCAGCCTGCGGAATTCCGGTTCCACCGCGGTGGCCTCGTCCCAGGCGGGCAGCATGTCCTTGTTCACGAAGAACCAGTCGATGGCGCGGGCCATCCACTCCGCGAACGCCGCGCGCGATCCGGTGGTGAGCACGCGGTCGAGGTCGGCGTAGACCATCCGGACGCTGGTGAGCGTGCCCTGGTTGGCGATGGCGCGCAGCACCTCGGGTTTACCGGTGAAGTGCAGGTAGAAGGTGGCTCGGCTGCAGCCCGCGGCGGCGGCGATGTCGTCGACCCGGACCGAGGAGTAGCCGCGGGTCTCGAACAGTGTGCGCGCGGTGTCGACGATGCGTGCCGTGGTCAGGCGCTTGTGTTCCTCGCGCAGCGAGCCCCGCTGAGCGGTGGGTTCCGGCGACATAGGACCCATCGTAGACGGCATGCTCATTCACTGGACGCTGTGTCCAGCGAGCCGCTATCGTGTGGTGCGGGTCACGTCGGCGAGCGTGAGTCGATGAGGAGTCGTGCATGAACACACCGGAGCTGCCGAGGGTTTGCGTCATCGGGGCGGGCCCGTCGGGTATCACGGCGGCCAAACGCCTTGCCGAGTACGGCATTCCGTTCGTCTGTTACGAGGCGTCCGACGAGGTCGGCGGCAATTGGTATTACCGCAATCCCAACGGCATGTCGGCCTGCTATCAGAGCCTGCACATCGATACGTCCAAGTACCGCTTGCAGTTCGAGGACTTCCCCGCGCCCGCGGACTGGCCGGACTTTCCGCACCATTCGCAACTGCACCAGTACTTCAAGGACTACGTCGACCATTTCGGCCTGCGCGACCGGATCAGGTTCGATGCGCTGGTCACCGCGGCCGAGCGGACCGACGACGGCCGCTGGCTGGTGACGGCGGCCGGTGACACCGAGGTCTTCGACGCGCTGATCGTCTGCAACGGCCACCACTGGGACCCCCGGATGCCGGATTACCCCGGTGATTTCGACGGTGTGCTCATGCACAGTCACGCCTACAACGACCCCTTCGATCCCATCGACATGCGTGGCAAGCGCATCGTGGTGGTCGGCATGGGCAATTCCGGGCTCGACATCGCCTCGGAGCTGTCCCAGCGGTTTCTGGCCGAACGGCTGTTCGTGTCGGCTCGGCGGGGTGTGTGGGTGCTGCCGAAATACGTGCGCGGCCAGGTGGGTGACCGGCGGTCGATGCCCAAGTGGATGCCGCCGAAGGTCGCGCTGAAACTCAAGCAGCGCTTCGTGCGCAAGAATCGCGGCCTGATGCAGAACTACGGTCTGCCCGCCCCGGATCACGAACCGTTCGAGGCGCACCCGTCGGCGAGTGAGGAATTCCTGCACCGCGCCGGCTGCGGGGACGTGGAGTGCAAGCCCGCCATCACCCGGCTCGACGGTGACACCGTTCATTTCGCGGATGGCTCGAGCGAACAGGTCGATGTGGTGTTGTGCGCGACCGGCTATCACATCAGCTTCCCGTTCTTCACCGATCCGGCGCTGGCACCGGATGGCGACAACCGGTTCCCGCTGTTCCAGATGCTGATGAAGCCCTCGGTGGACAATCTGTTCTATCTCGGTCTGGCACAACCGACTCCGACGCTGGTCAACTTCGCCGAACAGCAGACCAAGCTGGTGGCCGCCTACCTCACCGGCCGCTATCACCTGCCCTCGCGGGCCGAGATGGACGCCGAGGTCGCCGAGCGGCTCGATGCCCGCGCCGGGCGGTACTACGATTCGCCGCGCCACACCATCCAGGTCGAATTCGAGCCGTATGTCCGCGGGCTGACCAAGGAGCTCGAGCGCGGGGCCAAACGTGCCGCGGCCGCGGGTAATACATTGCCGGTACCCGCCCGCGCCCAGGCCGAGGCCAGCCGATGACACGCGCAGCGGGCTTCTGCCGGGACGACTTCGCGCAGGTGCGAGCGGTATTCGACGAGCAGCTCGCGGCGGGCGCCGAGCTCGGCGCGTCGCTGTGCGTGACGGTCGACGGTGATCCGGTCCTGGACCTGTGGGGTGGTCACGCCGACCCCGACCGCACCGTGGCCTGGCAGGCCGACACCCTGGTGAACGTCTTCTCGGTGACCAAGACGATGACCGCGCTGTGCGCCCTGCTGCTCGTGGATCGCGGCGATCTCCAACTGGACGCACCCGTGGCCAGGTACTGGCCCGAATTCGCCGCCGAGAGCAAGGACCGCGTCGAGGTGCGGCACGTGCTGTCGCACACCTCGGGCGTCTCGGGCTGGGAACGGCCCATCGCGCTCGCCGACATCTACGACACCGAAGCCGCCGCCGCCCGGCTCGCCGCTCAGCCACCGTGGTGGGAGCCCGGCACGGCCTCGGGGTATCACGCTCTCGACTACGGGCATCTGGTCGGGGAATTGGTGCGGCGCATCACCGGTCGCACCCTCGGTGCGTTCTTCGCCGCCGAACTGGCGGGCCCACTCGGCGCGGATTTCCACATCGGCACCGGACCCGAACACGCCGACCGGATCGCCACGCTCGTCGCGCCACCACAACGCGAATTCGACCTGTCCGCACTCGACCCCGACAGCATCCTCGTCAAAACACTGACCAGCCCGCTGCTCGACATCGCCGAAACAGCCACCCCCGCTTGGCGTTCCGCCGAACTCGGCGCGGTCAACGGCCACGGCAACGCGCGCTCGGTCGCCCGGGTGCAGTCGGTCGTCTCCTGCGGCGGCGAGCTCGGCGGCAGGCGTTTCCTCGCACCCGCCACGATCGACTCGATCTTCCACGAACAGTCCGACGGCCTGGACCTGGCGCTGCTCGCCCCACTGCGCTTCGGCATCGGCTACGGCCTGCCGCGCCCACAGACCTACCCGCACATCCCCGACGGCCGGGTCTGCTGGTGGGCGGGCTACGGCGGCGCCATGGTGGTCAACGACCTGGATCACCGAATCACCTTCGCCTACACCATGAACCGGATGGCACCTGGTGTCATCGGGTCGGAACGCTGCGACATCTATCTGAAGGCGGTCTTCGACGCGGTCGCCGACCGTTCTCGAGGGAGGACCTCATGACCGAAGCCGTTGACCCCCAGGTGTTCGTCGCGCAGGTGGCGGCCGGACTCACCGCGCCGGGTGCGCCCTTCGAGATGACGGTCGAGGAGGTGCTGGGGGCGCCGATGCCGGTGTTCGCGCATCGGCGACGCAGTCTGCGCGAACTGCTCGAACACTCCTTGACCTGGGGTGAGCGCGATTATCTTGTCACCGAGGACCGGCGCGTCAGCTTCACCGAGCACGCGGCGGCGGTCGGTGCGCTGGCTACCGCGCTGGCCGAACGCCACGGCGTCGGCAAGGGCGACCGGGTCGCGATCCTGGCCGCCAACGGCCCCGACTGGGTGGTCACCTTCTGGGCGGCGCAATGTCTCGGCGCGATCCCGGTGGGCTACAACGCCTGGTGGGCGCCGCCGGAAATCGCCTACGCACTCGGCCACACCACCCCGAAGGTGGTGGTCGCCGACGCGAAAAGGTCCGCGCGGCTAGCGGATACGGGCATCGAGGTGCCCGTATCGACCTTCGAGGCCGACCTGCCCGCCCTGATCGCGGAGTACCGGGGTGCGGCGATGCCGGAAACCGAAGTGGCAGAGGACGACCCGGCCGTCATCCTGTACACCAGCGGCACCAGCGGGCGCGCCAAAGGTGTGGTGCACACCCAGCGAAACCTGTTGGCGATCACCGAATATCACCGCTTCACCGACGCGATGCAGGCGGCGTTCACCGGACAACCGGTCGGTGACGGCCCGAGCGAGCGGCGCTACCTGGTCACCGCCCCGCTGTTCCACATCGCCAGCCTGCACAATCTGGTGATCCCGCGCCTGGCCACCGGTGCGGCGGCGGTGTTCCCGCACGGCGCCTTCGAGGCCGATCGCGTGCTGCGCATGGTCCAGCGGGAACGGGTCACCAACTGGGCGGCGGTGCCGACCATGGCGACCCGCCTGCTCGACCACGACGTCTCGGGCTACGACTTGTCGACGCTGACGGCGCTGTCGCTGAACTCCGCACCGTCGGCGCCCGCCCTGCTCGAGCGGCTGCGCGAACACCTCGCCGGCGTGCCGTTGTCGCTGACCACCAGTTACGGGCTCACCGAGAGCGGCACCGCCGCGACCGTGGCCACGCCGCTGGACCTGATGGCCGATCCGGCTTCGGTCGGCAGGCCGATCGTGGGGGTGTCGGTGGAGATTCGCGACCCCGACGGCGCGGTGCTGCCCGACGGTCAGGAAGGCGAGATCTTCATCCGCAGCCAGTACGTGATGCTCGGCTACTGGAACAACGAGACCGCGACGGCGGAGGTCCTCGACGACCGAAGGTGGTTGCGCTCAGGAGATTTCGGGACCATGACCGACGGCAGGCTGACCGTGTCGGGCAGGCGGACCGACCTGATCCTGCGTGGCGGGGAAAACGTGTACCCGACCGAAGTCGAGAACGTCCTCGTCGAACACCCCGCGGTCCTCGACTGCGCGGTCTTCGGCGTCCCGCACCCCGACCTGGGTCAGGAGGTGGCGGCCGTCGTCGTCACCGAACCGGGCACCGTCACCGAGGACGAACTGCGCGACTATCTCGCCGCCCGCCTGGCCTACTTCAAGGTCCCGGCCCGATGGCAGATCACCGCCGACCCGCTGCCTCGCAACGCGACCGGCAAGGTCACCCGCCGCGACCTCGCTGTCCAATAGAGAGATTGAAAGACTGACACTGAAACCTTCTCACGATGTCTAGAGTGGTGGTGTAATCCGATTCGGCCAGCCAGGAGAAGAAGTGTCTGATTCCGCTACGCCAACCGTCGCCGCCGCCGAGCTCATCGTGCGTAACCCGGCGTCCGGGGAGACGGTCGGCACCGTCGCCGTCACCACCCCGGCGGAGGTCGCCGCCGCGGCCGACGCCCTGCGCACGGCGCAGCCGCGCTGGGAGTCGATCAGCGCGGCCGGGCGCAAGCAGTGGCTGCTGAAGCTGCAGGACTGGGTGCTCGACAATGCCGCCGCGCTGGCCGACTCGATCCAGGACGAATCGGGCAAGCCCCGGGTCGAGGCCGAGGTCGAAGTCGCCTTCACCGCCGACCTGCTCGGCTACTACGCGCGCAACGCGGTCGCGTTCCTCGCCGACACCCACGTGAGCCCACACACCCCGCTGATGCGGGTCAAGAAGCTGACCACCGCGTACAAGCCGTACCAGGTGGTCGGCATCATCACGCCGTGGAACTTCCCGCTCGCCATGCCCGCCTCCGATGTGGTTCCCGCACTCGCCGCCGGGGCCGCCGTGCTGCTCAAGCCGTCGGAAGTCACCCCGCTGACGCCCCTGCTGCTGGCCCGCGGCTGGGCCGAGATCGGCGCGCCGCCGGTGTTCACGGTGGTCTCCGGGCGGGGTGACATCGGCGCCGCGGTGGTCGACAACTCCGACTTCGTCCAGTTCACCGGTTCCGGCGCCACCGGCCGCCGCATCGCCGTCGCCTGCGCGGAACGCACCCGCCCCTACAGCCTCGAGATGGGTGGCAAGGACCCGGCGATCGTGCTGGCCGACGCCGACCTCGACCGCGCGGTCAACGGCATCACCTTCGGCGCCCTGACCAACGCCGGGCAGCTGTGCGTGTCGGTGGAGCGGGTGTATGTCGAGGCGCCGGTGTACGACGAGTTCGTGAAAAAGCTGGTGGCGCATGTCGAGACGCTGCGGCTCGGACGCGACGACCGCAGCGGGAACATGGATGTGGGCCCGCTCGCCAACGAAGCGCAGGTCGCGATCGTCACCCGGCACGTCGAGGAGGCGATCGCCAAGGGCGCCCGCGCGCTCACCGGTGGCAAGGCCACGGGGGAGGGGAACTTCTTCGAGCCGACTGTCCTTGTCGACGTGGATCATTCGATGTCGTGCATCACCGAGGAGACCTTCGGCCCGACCATCCCGGTCATCAAGGTGGCCGACGCGGACGAGGCGATCCGGCTCGCCAACGACTCCGAGTACGGTCTGTCGGCCTCGGTGTGGACCGGGAGCAAGTCCCGTGGGCAGGCCATCGCCCGACGCCTGATGGCGGGTGCGGTGAACATCAACGACGCCACCATCAACCTGTTCAATTTCGCATTGCCCCACGGTGGTTGGGGGCAGTCGGGCACCGGCTACCGCTTCGGCGGCGCGGACGGTGTGCGCAAGTACTGCCGCAAGCAGGCGATCACCGCACCGGCGCTGCCGACGCAGAAATCCGAACTCGTCTGGTACCCGTACAGCCTGAAGAACTTCGGATTCATGCGGAACGCGATGCGGTTGGCCGGGGCGCGCGGGCGGCGCCGGTTCGGTCGCTGATCGTCAGGTCTCGTCGGCACCGGGGTGCGCGTCCAGTGGACGGAACCCCGGTGCGATGTGATCGCGGGCGAATCGGCGCGCCGCCGCCTCGTCGTCGAGGGGGATGACGGTCGGCCGGGTCAGCACCAGCGACAACGCGGTGCGCGCCACCATCTCGGCGACGGGCAGCGGATCGTAGGCGGGCAGTTTGCCCGCCTGCTGCAACCGCGTGATGAACTCGGCGAGGAAGTCGCGGCCGAGTTCGATCACCGGTGCCCCGCCGGTCGTGAGATACGGCAGCACCGTGGCCGGGTCGGTGGCGAGCAGACGGTCGAGCAGCGGGTTCTCCCGCAGGCCGAGGGCGAAGACGACGAACAATTCGACGATCTGGTCCTCGGCGCTCGCGCCCTCGTCGGCCTGCCTGCGCAATGCGGCGTCGGCCTGGTCGAGCAGGCGGCGCACCTGCCACAACCCGACCGCCTGCACGATGTCGTCCTTGCCGCCGAACCGGCGGTACAGCGTCGCCAGGGACAACCCGCCGCGCCGGGCAACCTCGGCCATGCTCGTGCGTTTGATCCCGAAATCCAGGAAGGCGGCGAGCGCGCCGTTCAGAATGTCGGCATTGTCCCGTTCCACCCCGCCGTTGCCGCGGATGCGGACCAGCAATCCGGTCGACTCGGCCATCACCATTCCCTCCTGAACCGCCCGAACATCATGGCCGTCGCCGGCCGATGTCTCACCGTACTCAGACGAGTGGACGCCCGCGCCGGTGGCGTCGCCGCATGTCCCACAGCAGCGTCGAGTACGGGAACAGTCGCGCGCGATCGGGCAGCAGTCCGTAGCCGGCGCCGATGGCGCGGAACAGCAGCCGGTGGCGCCGTTCCTGCGCGTCGGTCCACGGCAGGTAGAGCTGGGCGCGCATGGGCTCGGGCAGCAGGCCGATCACAGCGAAGCGGTGGAAGTTCGCCAGCCAGCGTGGCCGCGCGACATTGCGCAGGCCGATCAGCTTGCGCAGGTATTCGGCGACCGGGTCGTCGATCCGCATGTTCGCCAGCCCGGTCGCGAAGTAGTGTTCGAACTCGTCCAGATCGGCGGGCCACATGCCGGGTCGCATCTGCAGGCCGGTGCCGAATCGGGCGCCGTACTGGACGAAGACCTCCTTGGTGTCACGGTCCAGCGGCCCGTACAGGCGTTCGTTGATGTCGAGGACACCCCAGCACAGGCACACCGCGACCCACTTCTGCAGCTCGGGATCGAAGGCGTTGTACTTCACCGCGGCTCCCGGCCTCGACCGCACGTGCCGGTGCACGGTGCCGACCGCCTCCCGATAGATGTCGCGGTCCTGCTCGGTGCCGAGCATCGCCACGGCGATGTAGGTCAGCGTGGTGCGCAGCCGCTTCCACGGATGCACGTCGGCGCGGCCCGACTCGACCGTGCTCTCGACGACGCCGTAGCCCACGGGCCGGTTCGCCAGCTGCACGATGACATTCGCGCCCGCTCCCGCGAAAGCGCCGATGCCGTCGAGAAACCGCTCGATCTGAAAGTCGTCGACCGTGCCGTAGCGGCACCGCAGAACCCTGTCGTCGGAACCCGCGGTGGTCGGTGCGGGCAGAGCTGAAGCTTCGCGCATAGACACGATGATACATTGAGAACATATTCATCGAATCAACTCAGCGGATGAATTTTCGGCACTATTGACACGACGCCAATTGGTCTGAAAACCTGCCTCCACCGACTGAAGTTCCTGGAGGATCACCGATGAGCGCACGGGCGAGCTGGGTAGACGACGAGATCGAGGCGGTCCGTGAACTCGCGACCAAGTTCTTCGAGAAAGAGGTGCTTCCCGGCGCCGAGCGGTACAAGGAGCAGGGTCACCCCGACCGCGATCTCTATCGCGCGGCGGGAAAGCTCGGGTTGCTCGCCCCGTCCATCCCGGAGGAATTCGGCGGCGGGGGTGGCACTTTCGCCCACGAAGCCGCCATCATCGAGGCTCAATCGAAGGTCGGCGACACCTCGATGGGGATCGCGATCCACTCCGGAATCGTGGCGCCCTACCTGGTGGAGTTCGCCTCCGACGCGGTCAAACGCCGCATCCTGCCGAAGGCTGCCAGCGGTGAGTGTGTGCTCGCGATCGCGATGACCGAGCCGGGCACCGGCTCGGATCTGCAGAACATCCAGACCAGGGCGGTGCGCGACGGCGACGAGTACGTCATCACCGGATCGAAGATGTTCATCAGCAACGGCGCGCTGTGCGACGCGGTCGTCATCGCCGCCAAGACCGACCCCGACAAGGGTGCCGCGGGTGTGTCGCTGATCGTCGCGGAGGTCGGGCCGGACACGCCCGGCTTCAGCCGCGGCCGCACTTTGGCCAAGATCGGCGGCAAGGGGCAGGACACCGGTGAGCTGTTCTTCGACGGTCTGCGCGTACCGGTCGGCAACCTGCTCGGCGAGGCCGAGGGCCAGGGCTTCTATCAGATGATGCGGTTGCTCCAGCAGGAACGGCTGGTGGCGGCGGTGATGGCGGTGGCGGCGATGGAGGCGGCAGTCGCGATGACCGTCGACTACACCAAGGGCCGCAACGCTTTCGGCAAACCGGTGTTCGCCTTCCAGAACACCAAGTTCGAACTCGCGGAGTGCGCGACCATCGCCCGGATCAGCCGGGTGTTCCTCGACGATTGCATCACTCGGCACCTGAGCGGTGAGCTCGATGTGGCCACGGCGTCGATGGCCAAGTACTGGCTCACCGACCAGTTGAGCGTCGTCGCCGACCGGTGCCTGCAACTGTTCGGCGGCTACGGATACATGACCGAATATCCGATCGCCGAGATCTTCACCAGCGCCCGGGTGCTGCGCATTCTCGCGGGAACGAACGAGATCATGAAGGAGTTGATCGCCCGTTCCCTCTAGCCCGCGCGATCGGTGCCGCGCACCGTGATCGGACAAAGCGCTGTGGCAGACTCGGCGCCATGTCGGACGCGAAACGGATCAGCTGGGGTAAACCACGCAAGCCGACCGACGCCGACCGCGACGCCCTGCGAGACGACCTGCTCGCCAAGGCTCGGGCGGTGCGCGCCGACGGTTGGTCGCCGCACCGCGAGCAGTGGTCCGAGGGTCAGGTGGCGATTGTCGCCTACCTCCTCGGCGACACCGACGTCCTCACCGAACTCGGCGAATCCGAGGGTACGGTCCTGAGCCGCGCCGCCGCCGACCTCTTCGGTTTCCACGGCGGCCGCAAGGACATCGAAGCGGGGCTCAGCGGCACTCAAGCGTGGTTCGACACGGTCCGCAAAGCCCTCGGCACTGCCACCTGACTCGAGCCCAGCGATCCGCTGAAAACCTGCACGCCTCTTCGTGATCGGCGCTGACGGTGGCCGTTCTTGCCCGGTCGCCCCTGCTTGGTGCGTAACGGCATCAGCAGCCGACAGCCGCGCTCGGTGAGACGCTCCCGAGCAGGGGTGAGTTCTCAGCGCCCGCCCTCGGCCAGACGCTCACGCAAGGTGGGGACTCCGGGGCCCGCGAGGTCGTCGCAGTAGGCGGCCCGTCCGGCCATCGTCATGGTCAGGGCGATCGTCGTTCCGCTGACCAGGGGCCCGGCGCCGTGCGTGAACGGCCCGTCGGTCGCTTCCAGGCGGAGACCGTCGACCAGCGTGTGGCTCGGCACGGTGAAGTCGCGGGCGGCGAAGAACTCGGCAACCGCTGTGGTCGATTCGATCGACGGTGTGGTCGTCAGCCCGAGGGGCTGGCGGATGTCCTGACCGTGGACGACGATTTCACCCAGCCATGCGGCCGTGTCGCCCGACGGGGCGGTCGTGCTGGGGATGATCGCGCGGAACCGTTCGAGGGTCTCGGCCGTTGTCGCGCCGAGGTGGTCGGCTTTGCGCCGTTCGTTGTGCTTGTCGAAGTCGAAGCGGGCCGCGAGAACGCTGCCGAGCCAGCGCATCCGTCCGGTGCTCGCACCCGCCGTGAGATGAGCGACCACGTCCTCGACGGTCCACGCACCGCACAGCGACGGCCGGTGCCACTGGTCGTCGTCGAGGTGGGCGAGGTCGTCGGCGAGAGTGGCGCGTTCGGTGTGGATCATCGCCCACAGCGCGGCACGGGTAGCGGGCACGAAATCCTCCAGGCACCGTCGATCGCCGGGCGCCGCGGCGCCGACCGGCGTCCCGTAGTGCAGACGGCGCCGACACCGCGAAATCATCGGCGTGCGTTCAGGTGCGCAGCACGCAGCGGGTCTTCGAATAGATGGTCGGCACGCATTCGTTGCAGTGCGTGCACAGCGACGGGGTCGCCCGGTCGTCCTGCCAGCGGCGGATCAGGTCGGGTTCGCGGAGCAGAGCGCGGCCCATGGCGACGAAATCGAAGCCCTCGGTGCGGGCCTGCTCGGCGCCCGCGAGGTCGGTGATGCCGCCGAGCAGGATCAGTGGGATCGTCAGCTCCGCGCGGAAGCGGCGCGCCTTGTCGAGCAGATAGGCGGGGCGATAGGGATATTCGCGCAGGAACTGCCCGCCGACGAGCCGGAAACCCCAGCGCACGGGAATCGGCAGTGCGCGCGCGAAGTTTCGGCGCGGAGCATCGCCGCGGAAGATGGCCATCGGATTGAGCAGGGAACTGCCCGCGGTGAGTTCGATGGCATCGACGGCGCCGTCGTCCTGCAACCAGCGCGCCACCTGCAGCGACTCCTCGATCGAGAAACCGCCCCGCACCCCGTCTTCCATGGTGAGTTTGGCCGTCACGGCCATGCTGTCACCCGCCGCGTCACGGACTGCGCGCACCAGCTGTCTCGCCAGCCTGGCCCGGTTCACCAGACTGCCGCCGTAGTCGTCCTTGCGGCGATTGAGCATCGGGCTCAGGAACGCGCTGGCCAGATAGTTGTGCCCGAGATGCACCTCGACGGCATCGAATCCGGCTTCCCGCGCCAGCCGCGCCGCCCGCGCGTGCGCCTCGACCACCTCGGCGATACCGAGTGCGTCGGGCACCTTGGTGAACCGCATTCCGAGCGGATTGAACATCCGGCTCGGCGCCAGCGCGGGCGCCCGGTTCGATTTCGCGTTCGCCACCGGGCCCGCGTGCCCCAGCTGGGCGCTCACCGCCGCACCCTCGGCGTGCACCGCGTCGGTGAGCCGCCGCAAACCCGGCACCGCCTCCGGACGCATCCAGATCTGGTGCCGATCCGTACGCCCACCCGGGGCGACCGCGCAGTAGGCGACCGTCGTCATCCCGACCCCACCGGCGGCGACCTCGCGATGGAACTCCACCAGCTCGTCGGTGACCAGCGCGTCGGGCGTTCGCCCTTCGAAGGTGGCCGCCTTGAGCACGCGGTTACGCAGGGTGAGGGGACCGAGGCGGGCGGGCGCGAGGACATCGCTCATCCCAGAAGTGAAACACGTTTCAATTGTGGGCCGCAATGGTATCGCCCGCTCACCGGGCGAAAAGGTGGCCTACCAGCGATCGGGAGTCACCGGGGCGTCCCAGGCCTTGGCGAAACGGGTCTTGTCCTTGGTGTCCACTTCCTTGCGCCGGTACACGATGTACGGGCGGGTGAGATACCCGATGGGCGCGCTGAACATGTGCACCAGCCGGGTGTACGGCCAGGCCGCGACCAGAGCGAGCACCACCAGTCCGTGCAGCTGGAAGGTCCACGGCACGCCGACCATCAGCCCCGGCTCCGGGTTGATGGTGAACAGGCTGCGGAACCACGGCGACACGGTGTCGCGGTAGTTGTAGGTGCCCCACAGCAGGTTCGAGCCCCAGGTGTTGAGCAGCCCGGTGACCAGCGCCAGCGTGAGCAGTGTGTACATCATGATGTCGTTGCGGCTGGTCGCCTTGCGCACAGCGGGTACGACGATGCGGCGGTAACACAGGATGGCCACCCCGGCCACCACCATCAGACCCGCGATGGATCCCGCGCCGACGGCCACCAGGTGATAGGTGTGCTCGGAGATCCCGAGCGCCGCCGTCCACGACTGCGGAATCAGCAGGCCCATCACATGCCCGCCGAACACCCCGAGCATGCCGAAGTGGAACAGCGGACTGCCCAGCTGCAGCAGCTTGGACTCGTAGATCTGCGAGGACCGCGTGGTCCATCCGAACTGGTCGAACCGGTAGCGCCAGACATGGCCCAGCACAAAGGAAGTCGCGGCGATGTAGGGCAGGATCAGCCACAGGCCTTCGGGAAGCGGAATGGTGGCGTTCATCGGCGACCTTCTGTTGCGTCGAAGAGGGCGGGGTCCATGGCGAAGGGTTCCAGGCCGACCTCTTCCTCGGGCGGGCCCTGGGCGGCGAGTTCGGCGATGCGGCGGCGGTCGGCGGTGGTCACCGGTGGCAGGGTCGCCAGGACGGCCGCGAGGACACCCGAGTACGGGGAGTTGTTGTCTCCCAGTGACAACCGGAGCAGCTCCAGTACCGGTACGTGTTCGCCGAGCAGGCGTTCGCCGCCGATGGGGTCGACGGTGGCGGCGAACTCGAGCAGCACCGGCAGGTGGTCGGGCAGTTCCTCGTCGCCGAGTTCGGCACCGGCCTGGCGGTAGGCGTGCTTGAAACGCAGCAGCGCCATGCCGCGTTTGCGGGTGTCGCCGTAGGCGTAGAACGTCAGGTGCAGGCTGGCGCGGCGGCGCATGTCGAAGGTCTCGACATAGCTCTGGGCGACCTCGATGTCCGGGGTGTCGCGCAGGTAGGCGAGCACCGGCTCGAAATGGGTGCGCACCTCGTCGGGCAATCGCGCTGCGGCGGAGGACAATTGCTCGAGCAGGGCGAGGGTCTGTTCGCCGGGATAGTCCAGTAGCAGCGCGGCCAGGCGCCAGACCATGCGACGCTCGTGCTCGGCCAGCGCTAGGACGGGCTCGGGTCGCCGCCGGATGGAGAGCAGACTCATTGCGGCACCCCGCTGACGGCCGGGTCGGTGGTGGCGGCGCCGTTGCCTCCACCACCGGATCCGGCGCCGTTGCCGGTGTGGCCGTTGGCATTCCCGTTGCCGTTGCCGTTGTCGCTGCCGGGCAGCAGACCTGCGGTGGAGCGACCGTCCCAGTTGAGCAGGTTGATCCGCCCCGACTTCTCCTCCGGTGCGGCCTGATTCGTGTCGGCGAGGGAGAACTTCTCCACCACCTGGTCGAACGCCGTCATGCCCGGCCCGCCGTCGGTGTCGAGACTGCACCCGGTGGCCAGCGAATCCAGTTCGTGCGCGCGGGAAGTCGCGCCGCTGGGGATCACGTAGCGGTGCTCGTACTTGGCGATCGCGAGCAACCGGTACATCGCCTCGATCTCCTCGGGCTCGAGCCCGATCGATGGCGCGATCCCCGTATCGGGTTCCTCCCCGAGGTTCACTGACCGCATGAAAGCCCGCATCCCGGCCAGCCTTTGCAACGAGGCGCGCACCGGACCGATCTCACCGGCGGTGAACAGCTCCGCCAGGTAGCCGATCGGGATGCGCAGGGCATCGATGGCGCCGAACAGGTTGCGCGCGTCCTCGCCGTCGTGGCCGGTCTCGGTGAGCACATCCACCACCGGTGACAGCGGCGGCACGTACCAGACCATCGGCATGGTGCGGTATTCCGGATGCAGCGGCAGCGCGAGCTGGTAGTCGACGATCAGCTTGTACACCGGCGAATCCTGCGCGGCGGCAATCCATTCCGGCGAGATACCGGCCTTCTCCGCCTCGGCGATCACGCGCGGGTCGTGCGGGTTGAGGAACACCCCGAGCTGGGAGGTGTACAGATCCTGCGGGTCGGTGACCTGCGCCGCCTCGAGCACCGCGTCGGCGTCGTAGAGCATCACGCCGATGTAGCGCAGCCGGCCCACACAGGTTTCCGAGCACACGGTCGGGATGCCGACCTCCACGCGCGGGTAGCAGAAGGTGCACTTCTCGGCTTTGCCGGTTTTGTGGTTGAAATAGATCTTCTTGTACGGGCAGCCGGTGATGCACTGCCGCCAGCCACGGCATTTGTCCTGGTCGACGAGCACGATGCCGTCTTCCTCGCGCTTGTAGATCGCGCCCGACGGGCACGACGCGGCACACGAGGGATTGAGGCAGTGCTCGCAGATGCGCGGCAGGTAGAACATGAAGGTCTCTTCGAACTCCAGTTTCACCTTGTCCTCGAGCTTGCCGAGCAAGGGGTCCTTGCCGACCTGCTCGGGGCCCGAACCCAGGTCGTCGTCCCAGTTGGCGCCCCAGGTGACCTTGGTGTCCTCGCCGGTGATCAGCGACTTCGGCCGGGCGACCGGGGTGGTGTCGGTGGGCGGCGACGACAGCAGGTTGTCGTAGTCGTAGCTCCACGGCTCGTAGTAGTCGTCGACCGTCGGCAGATCGGGGTTGGCGAAGATGTTCATCAGCCGCTTGAACCGCGACCCCGACTTCAGGGTGAGCTTGCCGCGCTTGTTGAGCGTCCAGCCACCCTTCCACTTCTCCTGGTCCTCGTACTGGCGCGGATAGCCCTGTCCCGGACGGGTTTCCACATTGTTGAACCAGACGTATTCGGTGCCACCGCGATTGGTCCACGCCTGCTTGCAGGTGACCGAGCAGGTGTGGCAGCCGATGCACTTGTCCAGGTTCATGACCATCGCAAGTTGAGCCATTACGCGCATGTCAGTACTCCACGTTCTGGTTGCGGCGACGGATGGTGGTGACCTCGTCGCGCTGGTTGCCGGTGGGGCCGTGGTAATTCAGCGCGAACGACTGCTGGGCGTAGCCGCCGATCAGGTGCGAGGGCTTGATGAGCACCCGGGTGAGCGCGTTGTGGATACCGCCGCGCTTGCCCTTGGCTTCTTTGGTGGTGTCCTCGGCGCCTTCGATGCGCGGCACGTCGACCGCGCGGTCCTGGGCGTGGTACATGAACACCGTGCCTTCGGGCATGCGGTGCGAGACGATCGCGCGGGCCACGACGACACCGTTGCGGTTGATCGCCTCGATCCAGTCGTTGTCGGCCACACCGATCTTCTTGGCATCCACATCCGACATCCAGATCGTCTGACCACCCCGCGAGAGCGTGAGCATGTGCAGGTTGTCCTGGTAGGCGGAGTGGATGGACCACTTCGAGTGCGGGGTCAGGTAGCGCACGGTGAGCCCGTTGCCGCTCACATTGCCGATGCTCGGCTCCGCGAACAGCGCCGACATGTCCAGCGGCGGACGGAAGATCGGCAGTTGCTCACCGAGTTCGATCATCCAGTCGTGGTCGAGGTAGAAGTGCTGACGCCCGGTGAGGGTGTGCCACGGCTTGAGCCGCTCCACATTGATGGTGAACGGCGAGTACCGACGCCCGCCGCTCTCGCTGCCCGACCACTCCGGCGAGGTGATGACCGGAACGGGCCGGGCCTGGGTGTCGGCGAAGGTGATCTGCTTGCCCTCGGCCTCGGCGGCGAGATCGGCCAGTTTCGTGCCGGTGCGCCGCTCGAGCTGGTGGAAACCCTCGACCGCGAGACGGCCGTTGGTGGTGCCCGACAGCGCGAGAATGGTCTCGGCGGCGAAGGTGTCCTTGGCCAGCGACGGCCGCCCGGCCGCGATCCCCGACACCACGGTGCCGTTCTTGCCCGCGAGGTATTCCACCTCTTTGTCGGGGTAGGTCGTGATGCCTTTGGTGGTCACCCCGAGCGTGTCGACCAGCGGGCCGAGCGCCGCGAGCTTCTCGGCGATCTTGGTGTAGTCGCGTTCGATCTCGACGATCTTGGGCATGGTCTTGCCCGGAATCGGTTCGCACTCACCGGCTTTCCAGTCCAGCACCGTGCCGCCCGCTTGCGCCAGCGCATCCGGGGAGTCGTGCTGCAACGGCACCGCGACGATGTCTTTCCTTGTACCCAGGTGCTTTTCGGCAAGCCAGGAGAACCCGCGCGCGATGCGGTGGAACGCCTCGAAGTCGGTCTTGGCCTCCCATGGCGGGGAGATGGCGGGGGAGAAGGCGTGCACGAAGGGGTGCATGTCGGTGGAGGACAGGTCGTGCTTCTCGTACCAGGTGGCGGCGGGCAGCACGATGTCGGCGAACAGGGTGGTGCTGGTCATGCGGAAGTCCAACGCCAGCAACAGATCCAGCTTGCCTTCGGCGCCTTCCTCCCGCCACTCCAGTTCCTGCGGGCGCACACCGGTGGCGTCGGTGGTCTGCAGGTTGGAGCCGCAGCCGAGCAGGTGCTTCTGGAAGTACTCGTTGCCCTTGCCCGAGGAGCCGAGCAGGTTCGCCCGCCACACGGTGAGCACGCGGGGGAAATTCTCGGGAGCGTCCGGGTCTTCGCAGGCGAACCGCAGGTCACCGGACTTGAGACCGTCGACCACGTGCTCACCGGGGGTCTTACCCGCGGCGGCCGCTTCGTCGGCCATGTCCAGTGGGTTGCGGTTGAACGTCGGGTAGCTCGGCATCCAGCCGAGCCGACTCGCCAGCGCGATGTTGTCGGCGGCGGTACGACCGGCGAACTTGCCCTTGCCGAGCGGGGAGGCGAACGAGTCGGAGGTGAACGGGTCGTAGCGCCACTGGTCGTTGGTCAGGTACCAGAACACAGTGCCCTGCATCTGACGTGGCGGGCGCTGCCAGTCACTCGCCGAAGCCAATGTGGCCCAACCGGTTACGGGCCGGCACTTCTCCTGGCCGACGTAGTGTGCCCAGCCGCCGCCGTTCTTGCCCTGGCAGCCGGTGAGCAGCGTGAGGGTGAAGAACGCGCGGTAGATCTGATCGGAGTGGAACCAGTGGTTGGTGCCCGCGCCCATCAGGATCATCGAGCGGCCACCGGAACGTTCGGCGTTGTCGGCGAATTCGCGGCCGATGCGCGCGGCCTGCACGGCGGGCACGCCGGTGATGGTTTCCTGCCAGGCCGGGGTGTAGGGCGACTCGGCGTCGTCGTAACCCTTGGCCCACTCGCCGGGCAGGCCGTCACGGCCGAGGCCGTACTGGGCGAGCAGCAGGTCGAAGACGGTGGTGACCCGTTTGCCCGCGACGGTTTTCGTCGGCACGCCACGGATGATGGGCTCGGCGGTGTCGGTGTCGAAGCGGGGCAGCGCGATGGTGGTCGGCGCCTCGCCGGAATGGCCGAGCAGGGTGAGCAGCGGGTCGACCCCTTCCAGGTCGAGATTCCACTTGCCCGCGTCGGCCTCGTTGAAGCGGTGGCCGAGAGAACCGTTGGGCACCACCGGGTTTCCGGCCTGATCGAGCAGCACCGGCTTGTGTGCGGCGTTCTCGTCGGTGTGGCCCAGATCGGCCGCCGTCAAGAACTTGCCGGGAAGAGCGCCGCCCTGATCCACCGCCTCGTCGAGACAGATCAGGTACGGCAAATCGGTGTAGGACTTGATGTAGTCCAGGAACATCGGAGTCTGCTTCTCGAGGAAGAACTCCTTGAGCACCACGTGCCCCATCGCCATCGCCAGCGCCGCGTCGGTACCGGGGCGTGCGGCCACCCACTCGTCGGCGAACTTGGTGTTGTCGGCGTAGTCGGGGGAGACCACCACGACCTTCTGGCCGCGATACCGCGCCTCGGTCATGTAGTGCGCGTCGGGGGTTCGGGTCACCGGGACGTTGGAACCCCACATGATGAGGTAACCCGCGTCGAACCAGTCGGCCGACTCCGGCACGTCGGTCTGGTCGCCGAACACCTGCGGCGAGGCCACCGGCAGGTCGGCGTACCAGTCGTAGAACGAGAGCATGTAGCCGCCGAGCAGCGACACGAACCGTGCGCCCGTGGCGTGGCTGACCATCGACATCGCCGGAATCGGCGAGAACCCGGCGACGCGGTCGGGGCCGTACTGCTTGATCGTGTAAACGTGTGCGGCAGCGGCGATTTCGGCCGCCTCCCACCACTCGGCGCGCACGAACCCGCCCTTGCCTCGAGCGTTCTTGTACGCCTTGGCCTTGACTGGATCCTCGACGATCGACTCCCAGGCCAGCACCGGGTCCTTCAGCTCGGCCTTGGCCTTGCGGTACAGGTCGAGCAGGGTGCCGCGCACATACGGGTAGCGCACGCGGGCGGGGGAGTAGGTGTACCAGGAGAACGAGGCGCCACGGGGGCAGCCGCGCGGTTCGTACTCGGGCTTGTCCGAGCCTACCGAGGGGTAGTCGGTCTGCTGGGACTCCCAGGTGATCACGCCGTCCTTGACGTAGATCTTCCACGAGCACGAACCGGTGCAGTTCACGCCGTGGGTGGAGCGCACCACTTTGTCGTGCGACCACCGGTCGCGGTAGAACGCGTCGGCATCGCGCCCACCGACCTTGAACACCGACCGCTGATCCGCGGAAACCTCACCGCGCTGAAAGTATTTTCCGAGCGTCAGCAGACTGTCACCGAAATCGGTGGGCGACGGACCATGAGTGCGCGAATTAACCACGACGCCCCCTTCGAGCTTGTGAAATCGGGCTGTTGAGGCCAACTGTAAGGAGGCGATCCCGCCGGGCAAAACGAACTTCTCACACCCCGGATCGGGCCTTTGTGCGTTGTGAGGTGGGCGAAATGTGCTGGTCACCCCCGTAACCCGCTGCTCACCCACCACACCCGCGGCGACCAGGGGAAACCCGCCCCCGACCGGCCCTTCCCGACGCTCGCGATGCGGTTCGGCACCGACGCGGTGATGCTTCGGAAACGACGGGTTCTCGGACGGTTTACATTTGTTTACACACCCACAGTGACCTGCGTCGCTTCGATCCGCGCCCGAGAGCGAGGCGGGCGGGCGAACAATATGTACTCAGCTAATCAACGGTTACCGGACATGCGATCATGTCTGACGTCCATCGACGGCTATCAGGGCATACGAGCGAGTGGCTGAGTTCTTGACCACGATCAACGGTTATATTCGCCTTCGGCGGGCCGGGGGCGCTGTTCTGGATGTGGGCAGTGGCCTTCCTCGGCGCCTCCACTTCCTTCGTCGAGTGCGGCCGCGATGAACCCAGGCCTGGGATGTGTCGGAATGGGTGGTCGCCCTCGGCAACCGTGATCGTGCTCGCGTTCGTCATCATCGGTGGCGTCAAGCGCATCGCCGCCTTCGCGGCGGTCGTCGTGCCGTTCATGGCGGTGGGCTACATCCTGATCTCCATGGTCATCGTGTTCGCCAACGCCGGCCAGATCCCCGAGATCCTCGCCCTGGTCGTCCGCAGCGCCCTCGGCGCCGACGCGGCGTTCGGTGCGATCATCGGCGCGGCCGTGATGTGGGGCGTCAAGCACGGTGTGTACTCCAACGAGGCAGGTCAGGGCACCCGCCCGTACTTGGCGGCCGCCGCCGAGGCATGCCACCCCGCCAAGCAGGGTCTGGTGCAGGCGTTCGCCGTGTACATCGACACCCTGTTCGTCTGCACCGCCACCGGGCTGCTGATCCTGTCGACCGGCGCCTACCGGGTCTTCGAGGGCGAGTCCGCCGACGGCAAGGTCCTGGCCGACGGTGGCGTGCTGCCGTCGGACGCCGCTGGACCCTCGGCGACATCGGCGTCGGCCTGATGGCCTGGCTCAACATCATCGGCATCATCATCATCCAGCAGCCCGCCTACAAGGACCTGCGTGACTACGAGAAGCAGAAGAAGGAAGGCAAGGACCCGGTCTTCGATCCGAAGGCACTCGGTATCCGCAACGCCACCTTCTGGGAGACCTACGAACCGGAACGCGAAAAGGTTACCGCCGCTTCGTGATCCCCACGCGCCGAGGTCTCACCAGGACCTCGGCGCGTTTTTCCTCTGCGGCCTACTGTTCGGTCAGCGCGGCAGGGTCGACCTCCGCGAACGAACCGACCCACTTATGCGGTGGGCGTGGGGGATTCGGTTCGCCGGGGCGGTGTACGCCGACCACGTGCCAGCCCGCGGTGACCGCCGCGTCGAGTTCGTCCGGGTGATCGGAGAGGAACAGGATTTCGCGCGGGGCAACGCCGATGCGGGTGGTGATGGTGTCGTAGGAGGACGGTTCACGTTTGGGTCCCGCGCTCACCAGGTCGAAGTGGTCGGTGATGAGCGGCGAGAGGTCGCCGTGTTCGGCGTAGGTGAACCAATCTCGTTGATTGCGTTCGGAGCCCGAGGAGTAGATGTAGAGGGCGTGCCCTGCGGCGTGCCAGGCGCGCAGGGCGGGGGCGGTGTCGTCGAAGAAGCGGCCGTGCAGATCGCCCGCGCGGAAACCCTCGGCGCAGATGGCACCCTGCGCGGCCTTCAGCGGCTCGGCCTTCACATCGGAATGCAGCCAGCCGGTGAGAATTTCGGCGATCCGCGCGGTATCGGCGGTCGCCTCGCCGGACAGTTCCCGGGTGGCGGCGATCACGGATTCGGCTGCGCCGGTGGCGTTCTCGGCCAACCAGGCGGGCAGATGCTTCTCGGTGTAGCCGTACAGGTCGGTGCGCACCGAATCGGTGGGGCTGGTGGTGCCCTCGATATCGAGGACGATGGCGCGGATCACGCGAGCAGCTCGTCCAGGGTGGGGAAACCGGCGCTGATCTTGTCGCCGGTGAAATCGCCGATCCAGCCGTCGGCCTCCTCGAAGAAGCGGATGGCGACGAAATCGGGGCGGGGGCCCATGTCGAACCAGTGCAGGGTGCCCGCGGGCACCGACAGCAGATCGCCCGCCTCGCATACCGTTGCCAGCACCGCGTCGTCGATGTGCAGGTAGAAGCAGCCGCGACCGGCGGCGAAGAACCGCACCTCGTCCTCGGCGTGCCGGTGCTCGTCGAGGAACTTGGTGCGCGCGCCCGCCGCCGTGGCGGGCCAGTCGGGGTTGTCGTCGTCGGGGTGGATGCGGGCGATATCGATGTGCTCGTAGCGACCCGACGCGTTCAGTTCGGCGATCCGCGGCGCGTAATGGGCGAGCAGCGTGTCGGAGTCGGTGGTCGCGGCGTCGGGGAGTACCTCCCAGCGCGAGAAGGCGATGCCGTGCTTGGACAGCTCGGCACCGATCTCGGCGGTATCGGTGGTACGCACCCGGACATCGGCGGCATTGTCGGCCGCCATCACTTGCAGCAGGGTCATCTCGGTCCGATCTCGAAAGGAGTGGCGTCGGTACGTCCGGTGCGGGCGATCAACTCGCACAGTGCTTCCAGACATTCGGCGCGATCGCGCGCCTGGGCAAGAGTGTCACCCCAGGCGGTGATGCCGTGCCCGGTGATGAACAGAATCGGTGCGGCACCGGGATTCTCGCGCAGGTAGTACTCGATGTCGGCGCCGATGCGCGCGACCTCGGGCCAGTTCGCGAACACCGGAACATCCACGGTCGACGGATCGTCGAGCCCGAAACCCTTGATGAGTTCGTAGCCGCTGACCCGCACAGTGTCACCCGGCCGGGCGGTGGTCGCCAGGGCGGTGGCGAACGGTGAGTGCACGTGCACGACGGCACCGGCATCGCGGGTGCGGTACACGGCGGTGTGAATACTGGTCTCGGCGGAGGGTTTTCGGTCCTGACCCGGGTACGCGGTGGTGTCGGCGACGCGGACGCGCACCGCATCGTGCTCGGTCAGTTCGCCTTTCGACAGTCCGCTGGCGGTGATCAGCGCCTCGTCGCTCCCGGTTCGCACCGAGATGTTGCCCGCCGTACCGGGCATCCAGCCGCGCTCGTAGAGCTGACGAGCGACGGCGGCTAGCGCGCGTCCTGCCATGCTCTGCGAGCTCGCGGCGCGGCCGTTCTCGGCGAAGGTGTCCGCGTTGCGGTAGACCACACCGTTCTCCGTGACCACGGCGGTGACCAGGTCGGCCGGTGTCACGTCGAAGGCCGGGTTGAACACGGCGGTGCCTGCCGGTGCGGCCTCGACCCCGCCGAATCCGGTGACCTCCGCGGCGGCCCGCTGTTCGACGACGATCTGCGCGCCGGTCGCCATCGCGGGATCACGGGTGGACTCCGGGGCGACGACGATGAACGGGATGCCGTGATGACGCGCGGCCAGCGCAAGACCGAAGGTGCCGA
Source organism: Nocardia sp. NPDC050378 (assembly GCF_040655675.1). Classification (NCBI taxonomy): domain Bacteria; kingdom Bacillati; phylum Actinomycetota; class Actinomycetes; order Mycobacteriales; family Nocardiaceae; genus Nocardia; species Nocardia sp. NPDC050378. The sequence goes on along the minus strand of NZ_JBFAKI010000004.1, from coordinate 317,655 downwards.
TCTTGTTGGCGACATCGCCGTTGGCGGTGATCCGGTCGGCGCCCACGAGCACGGCGTCCACCTGTCCCGTTGCCATCGCCCACGCCGCGGCCGAGTCGATGGTGAGCCGGTGCGGGATGCCCGCCTCGGCCAGCTCCCACGCGGTGAGCCGCGCACCCTGCAGCAACGGCCGGGTCTCGTCCACGATCACATCGGTGACCGCGCCGCGCTCGTGCAGTACCCGCAGCGCGCCGATAGCCGTACCCACCGCGCTGGTGGCCAGGCGCCCGGTATTGCAGTGCGTGAGCAGGCGGAGCGGCCGGTCACCGCAGAGCTGCTGCACCAGGTCGGCGGCGTGGGTGGCGGCGGCCAGGTTGACCCGGCCGTCCTCGGCGAGCATGTCGAGGGTTTCGGCCAGCACGGCGTCGGCCCCTTCGGCGATCCGTGCCCGCACCCGCTCGACCGCCCACGCCAGGTTGACGGCGGTGGGTCGCGCCGCCGCGATCCGATCCGCCTCGGCTTCCACCGCCGCCACGTCGAGGACCCCGACAGCTCGTGTGTGGGCACGCGTCGCGATGACCACCCCGAACGCCCCCGCGATCCCGATGGCGGGCGCACCACGGATGGCGAGCGTAGTAATGGCGTCGATCACCTGATCGACGCTCGTCAACCGCAGCTCACGCACCTCGTGCGGCAGCCCGCGCTGGTCGATGGTGACGAGCGCACCGTCGTCCCAGGTCAGGGAACTGTCGTCCATCGGGGTGTCCTCACTGCGAAACGGTCATTCCGCCGATAGACGATATCGGACCAGATCGACCCGCCGGGACCCGATCCCGACCTGGACAGACGCGTGACCAGCCGCGCGGAGCGCGTGCACGGCTCGATCCGGACGCTACTCGGCAACGAACTCGGCCTCGCGTTCGACCGCGTCGATGGTGGCCTGCGGAACCTGGATCGGGCCGGGTGTGTAGGTGATCGCGCGGAGGGCGCCGGTGTAGCGGAAGGGGCCGCGGCGTTCGCGGAGGTCCCAGGACACCGGGCCGCGGGCGTCGATGCCGACGGAGATGCCGGTCCACGGTGCCATGCCGACGAGCTGGACCTGGTCGGTGAGTTCGGCCAGGGGTGTGCCGTCGGCTTCGACGACGAAGTCCCAGCGCAGGTGGGGACGCACGACGGCGCGGACGGTGACCGAGCGGGTGCCGACCGGCAGTGGTGTGCCCACCGACGCGTAGCGGCCGTAACTGTTCACGCCGAGCACCACCTCGCCGTGCTCGATGTAGAGCAGGTAGCCACCGAGCGGGTCGCCGTGGGCGACGAGTACGCCTTCGTCGCCGTCCCGGTAACCGGTGGGCACGGATCGGTCACCGGTTCGCGAAGCGGAGGTGACCGCGCCGAGCTCGGCGGTGATGGTGAAGTCGCGGTAGGCGATCAGCCGTTGCGAACGGTAGCGCTCGAGGGTCGGGGTGCCGGGGAGCAGGCGCACCTGGTCGGCCAGGCGCGCCTCCTCCGGGCGCCTGCGGAACAAGTCGGCACGGGTGAGAAGCGGGAAAACTGTATTGGCCCACGCTGATTCGTCCCACGCGGCGGCGAGTTCGGCGGCCTTGTCCGGATGCACCGCCGAAAGGTCGTGCAGCTCGGTCGGGTCGGCGCGCACGTCGAAGAGCTGCCAGTCGGGTGCGTCGAGGTCGGAGCCCGCTTCGTGGAGCGAGAGCAGTTTCCAGCCGTCGCGATAGAAACCGCGATGACCGGTCATCTCCGAATACTGCTCGGTGTGCAGGGTGGGTGCGGAGGCGTCGCGGAGCAAGGCGGTTGCGGAGACGCCGTCGAACTCCTTGGCCGGTAGACCGTTGCGGACCGAAGGCCGGTCCAGCCCGGCGAATTCGAGCAGGGTCGGCGCCAGGTCGGTGACATAGGCGTATTCGTGGCGGATGCCGGTGTCGTTGTCCTTGCGCGGCAGGCCTTTCGGCCACGACACGATCAGCGGCACCCGGACGCCACCGGCGAAGGTCTGCCCCTTGTAGAAGCGGAACGGCGTGTTGGACGCCTGCCCCCAGCCACGCGGATAGTGCACCCCGAGCTTCGCGGTACCGATCAGTTCCTCGTCGTGCGGCACGTCACCCACCCAGTCGGGGTCGTCGATGTGGGCGAACTCGGCGAAATAGGAGCGGGTGCCCTCCGGCCCGCCCTCGGCGGTGCCGCCGTTGTCTGAGGTGAACACGATGACCGTGTTGTCGAGCTCGCCCAGTTCCTCGAGCAGATCGACGATGCGGCCGAGGCTCTGGTCGATGCTGTCGACCATGCCCGCGTACACCTCCATGTACCGGGCGTACCGCCGCTGCTCGGCCGCGGACAGCGAATCCCACTCCGCCGCCTCGTAACCCGGCTCGGTGTTGCGGGGCTTCTGCTGGGTGCCCGGCGGGAACAGGCCCTGCGCCAACTGCTCGGCGAAGCGCTTCCGGCGCAGTCGGTCCCAGCCTTCGTCGTATCGTCCGCGGTACTTGGCCTGGTCCTGCGCCTTCGCCTGCAACGGTCCGTGCATGGCGACGTGTGCGAAGTACAGGAAGAACGGTTTCGTCGCGTCGTGCGCGCGCAGGTCCTTGAGGTAGGACAGCGCCTTGTCGGTGAGGTCGTCGGTGAGGTAGTAGCCCGGCGGATACTCCTCGACGTCGACGACGGAACTGTCGGAAACCAGCTGGTTCGGGTAGTAGAAGGAATTGAGGCCTTCCAGCGACCCGTAGTACCGGTCGAATCCGCGCTGCGTCGGCCACGAATTCCGGTGCGCCGCCGGATTCATCGTGGCATCACGCACCAGATGCCATTTGCCCACCGCGTAGGTGGCATATCCGTTGTCCCGCAAGATCTCCGGCAGGGTGAGCACATCGTCGGCCAGTTCCAGGCGCAGCCCGGGATAGCCGGGATCGGCGTTGGCGACGAAACCGAATCCCGCGCGGTGCGGATTGATACCGGTGAGCAACGCGGCGCGCGACGGTGAGCACAGGGGAGTGGTGTGGTAATTCGACAATCGCACACCCGTCGCGGCGAGCCGATCCAGCGTGGGCGTGGCGATCTCGGAACCGTACGGACCGATATCGCTGTAACCCATATCGTCCACGAGGACGACGACGATATTCGGCGCACCGGCGGGCGCCGTGGCCGGCGAGGTCCAATTCGGCGTGGAATCGGCGGAGGTACGTCCGATCGCGCCTGCGAAGGATTCGTAACCGCGTGCGTGGGGTGGAACTGGCATTCCCGCAGTGAACTGGACGAAATGGCTGGTCACCAGGGTTAGATGCAGCCTGCGCGGAATCGGTGACCGGTGTCGCGCACATTGTTAGCGTCGCTGTCGTGTCAACGAACAATGCATCGCGTGGCGGTATCCATCGCCGAAATTTCCTGCGCACCAGCGGTATCGCTGCCGCGGCCATCTTCGGCGGGGCGGCCCTCGCGGCGTGCACCTCCGCGGTCTCGGAGCGCAAGGCAGGCGGCGACGACGCGACGCCGGTGCGCGGTGGCACCTTGAAAGTCGGCATCCGCGAGGACCTGGTACCCGCCAACCTGCTCACCAATACCGCCGCCACCCCGGTGCTCGTCGGCCTGGTCTACGAATCGCTGATCCGCTACCCGAACGATTCACTCGAACCACAGCCGCTGCTGGCCGAGGCCTGGCAGCTCGCCGCCGACGGCCGGTCGGTGAGTCTCGACCTGCGCGACGACGTGAAATTCCACAGCGGGCGGGTGTTCACGGCGAAGGATGTGGAGTTCTCGATCCGCACCTACGCCGACCCGAAATGGTCGGCGCAGCTACGGTCCACCGCGGCCGCGGTGACCGAATTCGATATCGTCTCGCCCACCCGGATCGTCCTGCGTTTCGCCCATCCGGTGAGCAACATCTTCGATCTGCTCGATACGGTGCCTATTCTCGACAGCGAAACCGCAGACAAACTCGGCACCGGTGAAACCTATATCGGCACCGGGCCGTTCACCTTCGTACAGCGAATTCCGAATTCACAGCTGATCTTCGCCAAGAACACCGGGTACTGGATCCCGGATCGTCCCTACCTCGACCGGGTGGAGGTGTCGATCGTCCCCGATCCGCAGGCCTTGCTGAACGCACTCAAGACCGGTCAGGTCGCCGCTGCGCGCGAACTGAGCTTCCGTGACGCCGAAAACCTGTCCAACAGCGGCGGTTTCAGGGTGCACAATCTCGAGGGCGCCGAACTGCAGACCTATGTGGGGGTCAATGTTTCCGAACCCGCGCTGGCGGATGTGCGGGTGCGGCAGGCCATCGCCTACGCCTTGGACCGCGAACGGATCGTCACCGAGGTCTTTCGCGGTGCGGGCTATCCACTGAATGTGCCGTGGCCGAAGAATTCTCCCGCGTTCGACGAGTCGCTCAATACCAGGTTCAGCCGGGATGTCGGCAAGGCCGAGCAGTTGCTCGCCGAGGTGAACAAGCCGCCGCGCCTGCCGCTGACCTTCCACCCGGGGCACGAGGCGACCGCCCAGATCGTGCAGGCGAACCTGGCCGAGGTCGGCATCGAGGTCGATCTCGATCCGATCGACAATGCCGCCTTCGTGAAACAGCTGACCGGCCAGCAGTTCCGCGGCCTCTGGGTGACCGACCACTCCTGGGCGCAGTTCGTGCCGTCGACCCTCACCGTGAGCGCCTACCCCTTCAACGCCCGCCGCAATGCCTCCCGCTACGAGTCGCCCGCCTACACCGCCGCGGCCGACAGCGCCTGGAAACTGCCGCAGGGCACCGGGCCCGACGCGGTGCGCGCCTTCCGTGCCGTGACGGATCAGCTGCTGGAAGGGTTGTTCCTGATCGAGATCGGTGTGCGTTTCCAGCAGTACTCCACCAGCAACACCGTGCACGGATTCGGCTGGACCAAACGCCGCGAACCCCTGCTCACCGACACGTTCCTGTCATGACGCGCTACCTGCTGCACCGCCTGCCCTCGGCGCTGCTCGTCCTGTTCGGCGCGTCGGTGCTGATCTTCCTGCTGCTACGCCTGGTGCCGGGCGACCCGGCCACCATCCTGGCGGGCAACGACGCGACACCCGAGTCCGTCGCGGCCATCCGGCATCAGCTCGGTCTCGACCAGTCGATTCCGGCGCAATACCTGAGCTGGCTGGGCGATCTGGTCACCCTCGACCTCGGCCGGTCCTACCTCATCGGTGGTCAGATCAGCGACCTGGTCGGTCGTGGGCTCACCAATACCCTCGTGCTCACGGTGACCGCGCTCGTGCTCGCCGTGGTGGTGAGCCTTGCGGTGTCGCTGACGTCGGTGCTGTGGCCGAGTCGCTGGCTGAATACCGTGGTGGCGGCGGCGAATACGATCGCCGTCGCGTTGCCGACGTTCGTGGTGGGACCACTGCTGGTGTTGGTGTTCGCCGTCGCGATCCCCATCCTGCCCTCGGGTGGGGTGCCGCCGGACGGGTTCATCGCCCGGCCGGATATCGCGGTGCAGTATCTGCTGCTGCCCGCGATCTGCCTCGCACTGCCGGTGGCGGCCGCGCTGACCCGGTTCCTCACCGAGTCGTTGCGGACCGAACTCACCGAACCGTATGTGCTCACGGCCCGTTCGCTCGGTGTCGACCACCGCGAGATCGTCACGCGCGGGGCGCTGCGCAACGCACTGCCGACCTCGCTCACCGTGCTCGGCCTGCAGACCGGTCAGCTACTCGGCGGGGCGGTGCTGGTCGAGGCGGCGTTCGTGTGGCCGGGGATCGGTCAGCTCATCGAGCAGGGCATCAGCCGTCGGGACTACCCGGTGGTGCAGGTGCTGTTGCTGCTCGCCGTCGCGGTGTTCGTGGTGATCCAGTTGCTCACCGACCTCGCCCATGCGTGGCTGGACCCGCGGGTCCGGATCGGGGGACGATCATGACTGTCACCACCGCTGAAACATCTGCGAGTACCCAGCGAGCGGCCGCGTTGCGCAGTGGTCAGGGACTGGCCGGTGTTCTGTTGATCACCGTGATCGCGCTCGCCGGTGTGTTCGCCGGGGTACTGAGCCCCTTCGACCCGCTCGCGCAGATCCCGTCCGCCAACCTGCTCGGCCCGAGCGCACAGCACTGGCTCGGCACCGACCACCTCAACCGGGACGTGGCCGCGCGGGTGCTGGCCGGCATCCGCGTCGACCTGCTCATCGTGGCACTCGCGGTGCCGCTGGCCGCGGTGATCGGTTCGCTGATCGGGCTCGCCGCCACCGTGCACCCCTTCGCCGACGTCACCGTGCAGCGCCTGTTCGACCTGGTGCTTGCCTTCCCGTCGCTGATCTTCGCGATCGCCCTCGCCGCGATCACCGGGCCGGGCTGGCATGCGGTGGTGATCGTCATCGTGGCCGCCGAGATCCCGATCTTCGGCCGTCAGATCCGCACCGCCGTGCTCGCGGTGCGTGAACAACCCTTCGTCGAGGCATCCGAGGTGATCGGCGCGGACACCTGGTGGACGCTGCGCAAACACGTGCTGCCCAACGCGGTCGAACCGCTCGTCGTGCAGTTCGCGCTGTCGCTGTCGGTCGCGGTGTTCCTCGAGGGCGCGATGAGCTTCATCGGGATCGGGGTCCAGCCACCGAATCCCTCGCTCGGCTCGCTGATCGGCGAATCCATCGGCAACCTCGACGCCAATCCGTGGATGGCGGTCGGGCCGCTGGTCGTCGTCGCCGGGCTGACGCTCGGGTTTCTGTTGATCGCCCAAGCACTGGGCAACGCGAGGAGATCGGGATGAGTGCCGAGACAGTCACGCGCACCGACGGGTCCGGTGATGTCGTGCTCGACATCACCGATCTGGCCGTCGCCTTCGGGGACAAGACCGTGGTGCACGGGGTGAGCTTCCAGGTGCGGCGCGGGGAGGTCGTCGCGCTGGTCGGCGAATCCGGGTCGGGGAAGTCGCTCACCGCGCGGGCGGCGCTCGGACTGCTGCCGGTGACAGCGCGGGCGCGCGGGTCGGTCACCCTCGCCTCGACCGAGATCGTCGGCGCCGACGAAGCGACCTTGCGCGGCCTGCGCGGTACGCGGGCCGCCATGGTGTTCCAGGAGCCCCAGACCGCGCTCAACCCGGTGCAGAAGATCGGCACCCAGCTCGTGCGGGCGCTGCGCGCGCACGGCGTCACCGACAAGGCAGCGGCCCGTGCCCGCGCGATCGAACTGCTCACCGCCGTCGACATCCCCGAACCCGCCGAACGCCTCGACTGGTACCCGCATCAGCTCTCGGGCGGGCAGAAGCAGCGGGTGGTGATCGCGCTCGCGTTGTCGGGTGAGCCCGATCTGCTCATCGCCGACGAGCCGACGACCGCGCTCGACGTCACCGTGCAAGCCGAAATCCTCGACCTGCTGCACACGTTGCGCCGCGATCGTGGCACCGCGGTGCTGTTCATCACCCACAACCTCGGTGTGGTCGCCGAGATCGCCGACCGGGTGGTGGTGCTGCGGGCCGGACAGGTGGTCGAACAGCAGCCGGTATTCGACCTGTTCGCCGCCCCGGAGGCCGGGTACACCCGCACCTTGCTGGCGTCGGTGCCGCGGTTGCCCGCGCGGTCCTCGCGTGGTGGGTCGGCGGGTGCCGACGGCAGCCGCACAGGTGCGGGCAACGGTGAACCACGGTTTCGGGATGCCGATGTGGTGACTGCGCCGGGCGGTGTGGCGGACGGCCGTGTCTATCCGGCCGATTCCGGTGATGCGACGACCGATGCGGTTCTGCCTGTCGGGGATGATGGTGCGGGTGCGGTCGAGCGCGTGTTGCGGCGGGTGGTGGCGCGAAAACCGGCGGTTGTCGCCGAGAAGGGTGGTCGGACGCCCGAACCGGAGCCCCGCGAGGTATTGCGCATCGACGAGCTGTCGGTGGTGTACCCCGGTCGGCACGGCGGATCCGCGTTCCCCGCGCTGCACGACATCTCGTTGACGCTGAGCCCGCGTGAGGTGCTCGGCATCGTCGGTGAGTCGGGCTCGGGCAAGAGCACGCTGGGCCGGACCGCGCTCGGCCTGGTGCCGGCGAGCTCGGGAACGGTGCGGTTGCAGGGTGTCTCCCTGGCCGGGTTGTCGCGTCGCGAACTGCGCGGGTTGCGCCGCCATGTGGCGCTGGTGCATCAGGATGTGAGCGCCTCGCTCGACCCGCGACGCAGCATCGCCGACGCGATCGGTGAACCGCTCCAGGTGCATCGAGTCGCTTCGGGGGCGCTGCTGCGGTCCAAGGTGGGCGATCTGCTCGAGTCGGTCCGGTTGCCGAGGGACTACGCCCAGCGCAGGCCGGCGGAGTTGTCCGGTGGGCAGCGTCAGCGGGTGGCGTTGGCGCGGGCGCTGGCACTGGCGCCCCGACTGCTGGTGGCCGACGAACCGACCAGTGCGCTCGACGTCTCGGTGCAGGCCCAGGTGCTCGACCTGTTCGCCGATCTGCGCGCCGAATACGGGTTCGCGAGCCTGTTCATCAGTCACGACCTGGCTGTGGTGCATCAGGTCGCCGACCGCGTCCTGGTGCTGCGACAGGGCCGGATCGTGGAAACCGGTGCGGCACGCGCGGTGTTCGCGGCACCAGCGCAGGAATACACCCGCCGCCTGCTCGACGCGGTCCCCGCTCCCGATCCGTCGACGGCTCGCAGGGGACGTGATGCCCTGCCGATCGGGGCCTGACGCGGACGAGCCGCCGGTACCGGTACCGGCGGCTCGTCGAGACGCGTGGATCAGTGGCTGCCGGGGCGGCGCGGCTCGCGCCGATCATCCTGGCCTGCTCGCGTCATCCGCTGCGAGTCCTGCTCCTGCCGCTGCTCCTGCTGCTGGCGGGGCATCTGCTTGGGCATCTTTTTCGGCGTTTTCTTCGACTTCTCAGCCATCTCCACACGGTCCTTTCCGAGGGATGAATACTTCGCCTAATTCGGATGTCCGGCGTAATTCCGCCTTTTTCGAGGCGGGGTACGCCTGACTTGCTCAACGATAGGCATCGAGTCGTCGCAACGGTAGAGTTGAACGATAAATAGCATTCCTACCAGCGGATATTCGGCGTGTCCCGGTATTTCGGCAGCCACCGACGGTAATTCGGGCGACATTGTTTCAACTCGGGAGCGGGAGGAATTCCACGAGGTCGCCGTCTTCGGCCGACGGGCCGACGACGACCAGTCCGTCGCGGTCGACCAGACCGCCCAGGTGGGCGGTGCGGATATTCGGATCACCGATCCAGCCGCCGCCGGGGGCGTAGCGCGCGGGCGTGATGCGGGTGACGGGAGCGGCGATGTCGGCGGCATTGTGCAGCGGGCCGAGGACGGTGCGTGGCGGCGCCGACGCGGTGCGGGCCGCGACGATGGCGGGGGTGAGGGCGAGTAGTACGGCGATAGCGGCGAAGGGGTTACCGGGCAGGCCGAGAACCGTTGGTCCATCGGACAACTCGGCTACTACGGTCGAACCACCCGGGCGCAGTGCGAGTCTCGGGACGACGATGCGGGCACCGGTGCGCGCCAGCGCGGCGCGCAACTGGTCGGCGGCGCCGCCGCCGGTGGCACCGACCACGACCAGCAGATCGAGACCGGTTGTGGCGGTGAGCATGTCGTCGAAACTGTGCGCGGTGTCGCGCAGGTGCACCCGGTCGACCACGCGGACACCGCAGCCGGTGAGCAGGTCGGGCAGGACGGGGCCGATCGAGTCGCGGGTCTGGCCGGTCTGCAGCGGGCCGGTGCTGCGGATCTCGTCACCGGTCATCACTATTCGAGCACGCACGGGCCCACGGACCGATCCCGTTGTCACCTCGACCGAGGCGGCAGCCGAGCGCAGCGCCGCGGTCACCCGGGTGCCCGCCGGGGCGACCAGATCACCGATCCGCAGGTCCTCACCGCTGCGCCGCACATCGCCACGGACCGGGGTGCCGGGCCGCCGTGCCAGATCGTCACCGGTGACGACGGCGAATTCGTCACGCAGCACGGAGGTGGTTCCGTCGGGCACGTGCGCACCGGTCGCGATCCGCACCGCCTCGCCGGGCAACAGCCCGAGCGGCCTTGCGCCACCGGCGAACCCGACATCGCGGCGCAGGCGCCACGGGCCGTCACCGCACACGGCGTAGCCGTCCATGGCCGAGACGTCGAAGCGCGGCAGCGCGCCCGCCGCGACCACCGGTTCGGCCAGGGCGGCGCCGGGTACGTCGGCGAAAGCGGCGTCGTAGGCGATCAACGGGGTGAGCGTGCCGACGATGCGATTCCTGGCTTCGGTGAGGTCGAGGCGGGCGTCGTTGTCGACGGACTCGCGGGCCCGGCGCACCTCCTCCTCGGTGTCGCAGTCGGTCGTGCCCGGCAGTTCGACCAGTGCCGTTTCGGTGGGAATGATCGCCTTCATCGGCTGGTTCACCAGGGCGTCCAGGCCGGCCAGCGCCGCCGTGAGCGCGGTGCGCCGCCACACGCCGACCAGGTACTGCGGGCGCCCCGACGCATCGATGGCGAACACCGCTTCGGCGGTGGATTCGGCTGCGCGGAGCAATAATTCGCGAACGGTATCGCGCGTCAGGAACGGCATGTCGGCCGCGAGCACAACGATCCACGGTGCCGACTCCGGCCCCAGCGCGGCCAGCCCCGTACCGATGGCGGCCACCGGCCCCGACCCCGGCGGTACCTCACGCACCTGTTCGATCCGCGCGTCGAGCTCGGGTCGCGGCGGACCGACGACAACCACCTCACCGCAATCGCTCACCGCCCCGAGCGCCGCCTCGAGCATCGACCGCCCACCGATCACGATCCCGGGCTTGTCGACCCCACCCATCCGGCTGGCCCGCCCACCCGCCAGCACGATCGCATCGGCATCGGTCATGAGACCAGCGAAGTAGTCGACATGTCGGCCATGCTATCCGCGCCACCCCTGCGCCCCCGACCCGATCTGCTCGGTCACGAAGTCGGACCGCTACAGGCGGGCGGTGCGCAGGTCGATGCGGCCGTCGGTGATGGGGACTCCTTCCTCGGCGAGGAGGCGGAGCTGGCGGTTGGCGAGGTGAGGGGAGGGGCGGCCGGAGGCGGGGACGACGCGGTGCCAGGGGAGGTCGGAGGAGTCGGTGCGCATGATCCAGCCGACCGTGCGCGGCGAGGACAGGCCGACGGCGGCGGCGAGGTCGCCGTAGGTGGCGACGCGACCGGATGGGATGGCGGCGACGAGGGCGCGCACCCGCTCCACCTGGTCGTCGGTCGTCGCGGGCACGGTCTAGAGCACCGACGCGATGAGCGCGGCCGTCTCGGCGGGACGGGCCTGCGGGACCATGTGGTCGCAATCCCAGTCGTGAGCGGTGAAATCGGCGAGCTCGGCGGCCAGCGCACCACGGAATTCGGCGGTGACGTACGGCGGCTGCACCTTGGCGGCCTGGACCAGCACCGTCGGCACGTCGGCGGGCGGCAGCACGAACGGGCGGGCCAGCTGACCCCAGTACGAGGTGATCGCCGGCTGGAAGGTGCGCCACCGCACCCGGCCGCCCTCGGCGGGCACCAGGTGCTCGGCGAGCTCGCGCTCGAGTTCGGCCGGGTCGACCTCGTCGGGGCCCCATGCGCTCACCTGTTTGTCCGAACGCGCCTCGTCGACATCGGTGTAGTCGGGCGAGGCCAGGTCGGCGGCGGCCACCTGTTCCATCAGCTTCGGTTCGATCCCGATGGCCGGATCCAGCAGCACCAGCGAGCGCACGAGTTCGCGATGGGTGCGCGCCAGATAGATGCCGACCGCGCCACCGAACGAGTGCCCGACCACGACGACCGGGCCGTCGGTCTCCGCGCGCACGAGTGCGGCCACATCGGCGGCGAGAGTATCGATATCCCACGGCGGCAGCGAGGTGGAACGACCGTGTCCGCGCAGGTCGGGCGCGATCACCCGGGCCTGCGGCAGATGCCGGGTGGCGAGGGTTTCCCACCGGTTGCCGTGGCCGGTGAGGCCGTGCAGGGCGAGGACGACGGGACCGTCGGCGGGGCCGAAACGTTCTACATGAAGCGACGACACGACAGCCATTGTGGCCGGTCGCGCGCTATCGCGCAGCGTGTCCCCCGATGGGGGTGGGCGGGCGTGTCGGTGGGGTCTGTTGCAATAGCCGATGTGGTGCGATCGGATAGCTCGGTGCGACTCGTGCGCCGGACGACGCGAGCGCCCCGGCCGCGGGCCTGGGGCGCGCCTGTTCGCGCGCTGTTCGCCGAACAAGCCCAACCCGCCCCGCCCCGTCCCGGCTGGCTGCCCTGGCAGGTGCTCGGCGGCCCCGGCACGGGCAAGACCTCGCTGCTGGTCGACCTGGTCGCGGCCCGCATCACCGACGGCGCCGACCCGTCCTCGGTCCTCGTCCTCACCCACACCAAACATGCCGCCGCGGCCCTGCGCGACGCCGTCACCCACCGGCTCGGCCCGCACACCGGCATCCCCGGCGCCAGCCGCGAACCCATGGTGCGCACCCTGCACTCCTACGCTTTCTCGGTGCTGCGCCGCCACGCCGAACGGCACGGCAACCCGCCGCCGCGTCTGCTCACCGGTGCCGAACAAGACGCGGTGCTGCGCGAGATGCTGCGCGGCGACCTCGAGGACATCGAGCAGGGCGCGCGCGGACTGTGGCCACCGCGCCTGCAACCCGCGCTCGCCCTCGGCGGGTTCGCCGAACAACTGCGCGACCTGATGTTGCGTGCCACCGAACGCGGGATCGGCCCCGAGGACCTGATGAAACTGGGCCGCGAACACGACAACGACGCGTGGGTGGCGGCGGGCCGGTTCCTGCAACGCTACGAAGAGGCGTCGATGCTGCGCTGGTCGGTCGGTGTGGCCGCGCCGGAAGCCACCGCGCCCGCACTCGACGCGGCCGAACTGGTCGGTGCCGCCCTCGACGCGCTCGCGGGGGACCGCAATCTCCTTGCGGCCGAACGTGATCGGATCCGGTACCTGCTCGTCGACGACGCCCAGCACCTGGATCCGCAGGCCGCGACCCTGGTGCGCGCGATCGGCAGCGGTAGCGCGAGCACTGTTGTCACCGGCGACCCCGACCAGGCCGTCTTCACCTTCCGCGGCGCCGACTCACGGTTCCTCGTCGACCTCGACACAAGCCCGCAGCGTCGAATCATCTTGCGCCACAACCACCGCAGCGGCGCACCGATCCGCCTGGCCACCGCGCGCATCGCCGCCAGGCTGCCGGGTAGCGCGCGTCATCGGGTGCTGCCGGGGCAAGAGTCGAACGATCCCGAGGTGGAACCGGGTGACTCCCGGCTCGACGAGTCGAGCGTGCGGGTTCGGGTGTTGTCGACGCCTGCCAAGGAAGCGGCACTCATCGCGGACCATCTGCGGCGCGCGCATCTCACCGACGGTGTGCCGTGGTCGGACATGGCGGTGATCGTGCGATCGGTGCCGTTGTCGCTTGCCCCGTTGCGGCGGGCGCTGCTGGCCGCCGGGGTGCCGGTGCGCAGGCCGGCTGTGGCCGAACCACTGGCGCGTAGGCGGGGCGCGGCGTGGATGGTGCTCGCGCTGCGGGTGCTGCTGGCCGGTGACCGGTCGCGGCCGGGGTCGCGTCGGGCCGTCGACTCGGTGTTCTCTCCCGAAGACGCCATGGATCTGCTGTCGGGACCGCTCGGTGGGGCCGATCAGATCGCGCTGCGCAGGTTGCGCCGTGGCATCCGCCGCACCGTGCTCGACCTCGAACGCACCGGCGCCCTGGCGGGCGCGCCGCCCGAAGCGGCAGACCAGTTCCTGCTGTGGGACGAACCACCGCCACCACCGGAATGGCCGGAGCCCGAACCGGATCCGGTCGACGACGAGTGGCTGCCCCCGCCGCCGGACCCCGACGACCCGTTGCGCCCGGAGCCGGAACCGGACTGGGATGTCGCCGAACGGCTTCCGGACGACATCGACGTCCTCGATGCCGAAACCATGCCGCCCGCACTGGACGTCGTCGCCACGCCGACGCGCCCGGAACCGGCCGAGGTCCCGCTGATCGACCAGTCCTCGGCCGAGGTGCTGCGCGACCTCATCGTCGGTATCGGTGAGCCCCGCCTGCTCGACGGTCTCACCGAGGTGGAGGCGGCCCCGCTGCAGCGGGTGCTGCGCGCCGTCGACAAGGCCAGGCAGGCCCAAGCGCGCGACAAGGGCCTCGAAGACGTGCTCTGGACTCTGTGGACCAGTTCGCGACTGGAACGCCGCTGGTTCCGGCAGTCCCGGCGCGGCGGCGCGGCCGGTATGCAGGCCGACCGCGACCTCGACGCCGCCGTCGAATTGTTCGACGCCGCAGCGGCCTACGTCGACAGGCTGCCCAAAGCCGGTATCGAGGGTTTCGTGGAATACCTGCTGCACCAGCAGATTCCGCAGCAGGGCAGGCCGTTGACCGCCGAATCGGAGGCCGTCACGCTGCTCAGCGCACACGCGGCGGCGGGCCGGGAATGGGACGTGGTCGCGGTCGCCGCTGTGCAGGAAGGCATCTGGCCCAACCCGCGTGCGCGCGGGACGCTGCTGCACACCGAGGACCTGGTCGACCTGGTGGCCGGAGTCGACCCGGCGGCCAAGACGAACCGGGCGGCCCCGATCCTCGCCGAAGAACGCCGACTGCTGCTCGTCGCGTGCAGCCGGGCTCGGCGCTCGCTGCTGGTGACCGCCGTCGAATCGGTTGCGGGAGACCAGGATCTGGTGCCGTCGCGGTTCCTCACCGAACTGCTCGGCGACGACGACACCGGCGAACCGGGCGCCCTGCCCGTCGCCGATCCCGGCCGTGCGCTGGTGATGCACGCGCTGGTCGCCGAATTGCGCGGTGTGGTCTGCGATCCCGGCGCCGACCCGCAGCGCCGCGACCGCGCGGCCCGGCAGCTGGCTCGCCTCGCCGACGCGGGGGTGCCGGGGACCGACCCCGACGACTGGTACGGCACCGCGGCCTTGAGCAGCGAACGCGAACTGTGGGACGACGACGATTCACCCATCGGGCTGTCCCCGTCGACGGTCGAACTGCTGCGCACCTGCCCGCTGCGCTGGGCGCTGGAACGCCACGGCGGCACCGACGGCGACAACCCGCACGCCGTGAAGGGCAACCTCGTACACACCCTGGTGCAGGCACTGGCGGGCAACGTGCCCGAACACCAGGTGCGCGCCGCCCTCGACCAGGCGTGGAAGGTGATCGACCCGGCCACCGGCTGGCACTCCCGCCAGGAACTGCGCCGCACCGAGGCCATGCTCGAGACCTTCCTGGCCTGGGTGCGCACCACCCGCGGCGAACTCACCCAGGCCGGGGTCGAGGTGCCGGTGGACTGCGTACTGCCGCCGCGCGCCGAAGGCGAACGGCCCGTGCGTATCCGGGGCCGGGTCGACCGGCTCGAACGCGACGCGCAGGGCCGGTTCGTGATCGTCGATGTGAAGACGGGCAAGACACCGATCAGCGCGAAGACCGTCGCCGACCACGCCCAGCTGGCCACCTACCAGGTCGCCGCCGCCCACGGTGCGCTCGACGAGGAGGACACCGAACCCGGTGAGCCGGGCGGTGCGCGCCTGGTCTACGTCGCCAAACCCCACAACAAGACCGGCGCGACCGAACGCACCCAGGACCCCCTCGACGCCGAGGGACTCGAGCAGTGGCGAACCACCATTCACGACGCCGCCGCGGCCACCCGCGGCCCCGGCTACCTCGCGGTGCGCAACGACGGATGCAGGCACTGCCCGGTCGGCGGCAGCTGCCCCGTCCGTGACACCGGACGGCAGGTGACCGACGAGTGAGCGGCGTGCGCGTCACCCCGCAGCGGCTGGCCGACGCGCTCGGCCTGCCACCACCGACCGACGAACAGGCGGCCGTCATCGCGGCGCCGCCCGGTCCGACGCTGGTGGTCGCGGGCGCGGGCGCGGGCAAGACCGAGACGATGGCCGCGCGCGTGGTGTGGATGGTCGCCAATCAGCTCGTCGCCCCCGACGAGGTGCTCGGCCTCACCTTCACCCGAAAAGCCGCACAGCAGTTGACCTCGCGCATCCGTACCCGCCTGGCCCGGCTGGCCGGTGCACCGCTGGTGCGCGAGATCGATCCCAGTGGTGCGCTGCGCACCGTCATCGCGGGCGCCGAACCGGAGATCAGCACCTACCACTCGTACGCGGGCAGGCTGCTCACCGCACACGGTCTGCTGCTGCCGGTGGAACCCTCGGCCGCGCTGCTCACCCAGACGCAGCTGTGGCAGCTCGCCCATGAGGTGGTCCGCTCCTGGGACGGCGATCTCGACACCGACCGCACCCCTGTCTCGGTCACCGAGGCGGTGCTGGCGCTGTCCGGGCAGCTCGCCGAACACCTGGTGGAGCCGGAGGAACTCGCCGAAGCGCACGCCGAACTGGAAAAACTCGTCTACACCCTGCCCGCCGGACCGCGTCAGCGCGGCGGCCCGAGCCAGAAACTCCAGGACGTGGTCAACGCTCAGCGCGAACGCGTCGCCTTGCTCCCGCTGGTCCGCCAACTCGCGGAAGCGCTCGACCGCCGCGGCGCCCTCGACTTCGGCTCCCAGATGTCGCTGGCCGCCCGCCTGGCCGTCGACCACCCCGAGGTCGCCGCCGCCGAACGCGCGCGCTTCAAATTGGTGCTGCTCGACGAGTACCAGGACACCGGCCACGCCCAGCGAGTCCTGCTGTCGGCCTTGTTCGGCAATGCCAGGGCGGTACAACAGAATCGGCGTAGCGAGCCGGTGCGGGTGCGCGCGGTGGCCACGTCCGACCACGCCACGCTGTGGTCCGACGACCCAGCCCCCGGTGAAATCGCGCCCGCTGTGCGTGGGGCCGGCAGCCCCGGCCTCCACGGTGGTGCGCGCGATGGCGTCGGTGATGGTCGGCGTGGTGAGGGAGGCGGCGGTCGTCACGGCGATTCGCCGAGCTCCGGCTTGCCCGGCGGGGGCAGCCCTGGTGCGTCCGGGGACGGAAGTAGATCCGGGGAAGCAGGTTCCGGTGCGCTCGCCGTGACGGCGGTGGGTGATCCGATGCAGTCGATCTACGGGTGGCGTGGTGCCTCGGCGGCGAACCTGCCCCGGTTCGCGACGGATTTCCCTGTCGGCGACGGGCTTCCGGCACCGATTCTGCCGTTGCTCACCAGTTGGCGGAATCCGCCCGAAGCGCTGGCGTTGGCCAACCTCGTGGCCGACCCGTTGCGGTCGCGAGCGCGCGCGGCCGGGGGTGCGACCGTGGATGCCCTGCGTGCCAAGCCCGACGCACATGCGGGCACTGTCGAACTCGCGCTCACGGAAACTGTTGCTCAGGAACGGGATTGGATCGCCGAGCGGATCGCCCGCGAGTGGGTCCAGGCGCGGGAACAGGACAGACCGCCGCCTACCTCGGCGGTACTCATCCGGCGCAACGCGGACGCCGCGCCGCTGGCCGAAGCTCTGCGCGAACAGGGCCTTCCTGTCGAAATCGTCGGACTCGGTGGTCTTTTGGCGACCCCCGAGGTGGCCGACATCGTCGCCACCCTGCGGCTGATCGCCGAACCGGGCACCGGGAGCGCGGCGGTGCGCATCCTCACCGGCGCGCGCTGGCGCATCGGTGTCGCCGACCTGGCCGCCCTGGCCAAGCGGGCTCGGATGCTGTCGATCGGGAGCCTGTCCGGCGATGCCTCCACCGCCATCACCGACGCGACCGGCCTGGCGTCCGCCCTGCGTCAGGTGGCCCCGGAACCCACCGAACGCGCGGGCCTGGCCGACGCCATCGCCGATCCCGGTCCGGCGGAGAACTATTCGGAGGCGGGTTACGCGCGCATCCTCGCCCTCGGTGAGGAACTGGCGGCCCTACGTGAACGCAGCGGGCAGCCGCTGGTCGAACTGGTCGCCGACGTCGAGCGGACGATCGGCGTCGGTGTGGAGACCCAGACCCGCCGAGCCATCGCGGGCGGGGGCGCGGGCCGTGAGCACCTGGATGCCTTCGCCGAGGTGGTCGCGGGCTACGCCGCCGACTCGCGCGCCTCGCTCAGCGGGCTGCTCGCCTTCTTCACCGCCGCCGAATCCGTCGAAAACGGTTTGGAGCCGGGCGAAGTGGAGGTCGCCCGCGATCGCGTGCAGGTACTCACGGTGCACGCCGCCAAGGGCCTCGAATGGGAAATCGTCGCGGTGCCGCACGTGAGCGCCTCGGTGTTCCCCTCCACCACCGCACTGAGCACCTGGCTCGGCGCCCTCACCGAACTCCCCACCACCCTGCGCGGCGATCGCGCCCAACCCGACGCCACCGAAGGTGTTCCGGTTCTCGACCTGAGCGGGGTCGGTGACCGCGCCGAACTCGAACAGGCCATCGCCGAACACCGCGACGCGCTCAAGAGCCGCCGCCTCGACGAAGAGCGCCGACTGTTCTATGTCGCCCTCACCAGAACCGAACGGGTACTGCTGGTTTCGGCCTACTACTGGCCCGAAACCGGCACCTCCCAGAAGGGGCCGTCGGAGTTCCTGCTCGAACTCAAAGAGGCCAACGAAGACCCCGGCAGCCCCGCCTACGGCGTCGCGACTGTCGCCCGCTGGGACGACAAACCACCGGCCGACGCCGTCAACCCCTTCGCCGACAACCCGCCGACCGCCCAGTGGCCGCGCGACCCCCTCGGCGACCGCCGCGACCCCATCGAACAGGGCGCCACCCTCGTCCGCGCAGCCCTCGACCAGTTGCGCGGCACACCAACCGAATCCGCGCCCGAGGACGACGATCCCGAAGGCTGGGCCAACGACGTCGACGCCCTGCTCGCCGAGTTCACCGCCGCCGAACTCGCCGAACAACAGGTGGAACTGCCCGGCCAGCTCCCCGCCACCGCCCTGGTCGAGCTGCGCGCCGACCCCGCCCGCCTGGCCGCCCGCCTACGCCGCCCCCTGCCCTATCCACCGAACCCGATGGCCCGGCGCGGCACCGCCTTCCACGCCTGGGTGCAGTCCTGGTACAGCACCGACCAGTTGCTCGGCCTCGACGAACTACCCGGCGCCGCCGACACCGCAGGCCGCGCCGATCAGGAACTCGCCACCATGCAGGCCGCCTTCCGTCGCTCACCCTGGGCGCACCGCAACCCCATCGACGTGGAGGTGCCGTTCGAAACCAGCATCGCTGGCACAGTCATCCGCGGCCGGATGGACGCCGTCTTCGCCGAACCCGGCGACCGCTGGATCGTCGTCGACTGGAAGACCGGCGCCGAACCCGGCCCCGCCGACGAACCAGCCGTCGCCATGCAGCTCGCCGTCTACCGCCTGGCCTGGGCCCGCTTGATGGCCGCCCGCACCGGCGAAGCCGAGGACGCGATCCTCCAACGAGTCGGCGCCGCCTTCCATTACGTGCGCTCCGGCCGCACCATCGCCCCCACCGACCTGGCAGGCCCGGACGAGCTGGCCCGTCTCATCCACGACGCCGCCCCGGAAAACAAGGACACCGAACAGCAAGACCCCCACTGAGCCGATACTCTTCCCGCGAAGAGGAAACCACGACCGGTGGAGGCGGCGTTCAGCGCCGAGACCCGCGGCGCCAGCCGCCAAAAAAGGAGCGCGACGATGTTCGACAAGCGCCGCCCGCTCGGGCTGAGTAGCAGTCCCGACTACGCGCTGGTCGGTTTGTTGCGCATCCCGGTCGAGCAGATCAGTCCCTGGACCTCGCTCACCCGCCGCGTCCTCTTCGCGATCCTGCTGCTGTTCACCGCCGCGGGCGTGGTGTATCTGGGCCGCCACGGCTACCGCGACAACTCCGGTGACGAGTTGTCGTTCCTCGATGCGATGTATTACGCCACGGTGTCGCTGTCGACCACCGGATACGGCGATATCGCCCCGATCACCCCGTCGGCGCGGCTGGTGAACATCATCGTCATCACACCCCTGCGTGTCCTGTTCCTGATCGTGCTGGTCGGCACCACGCTCAGCGTGCTCACCGAGCGGTCCCGGCAGGCGTTCAAGATTCAGCGATGGAGGCACACCGTGCGCAATCACACCGTTGTCGTCGGTTACGGCACCAAGGGACGCACCGCGATCGATGCCATGCTCGGCGACGGTGTGCAGGCGTCCGACATCGTCGTCGTCGACACCGATCCGATCGCGCTGGAGGCGGCGGCGGGTGCGGGTCTGGTCACCGTGCACGGTTCGGCGACCAAGTCCGATGTGCTGCGCCTGACGGGCGTGCAGCGGGCGTCGTCGGTGATCGTGGCGACCAATCGCGACGACACCGCGGTGCTGGTCACCCTCACCGCCCGCGAACTGAACAAGACCGCCAAGATCTGTGTCGCCATCCGTGAGGCCGAGAACACCCACCTCGTGCGCCAGTCCGGCGCCGATTCGGTGGTCGTGTCGTCGGAGACGGCGGGCCGGTTGCTCGGGATCGCCACCACCACCCCGACGGTCGTGGAGATGATGGAGGACCTGCTCACCCCGGAGGAGGGTTTCGCCGTGGCCGAGCGTGAAGTGGAGCCGAGCGAGGTCGGTGGGTCGCCGCGTCATCTGTCCGACATCGTGCTCGGTGTCGTGCGGGACGGTCAGCTGATCCGCGTCGGCGAGCCGGAGGTCGACGCGCTCGACGCGGGCGACAAGCTGCTCTACATCCGCAACGGCGGCAAATAGCGGCAGGGGCTAGGCTCGGCGATGTGTCGTTCCGGCTGAAAAACGTTCCGCTGCTGTCGCGTTCCACCATCGATCGGGCCGAGCACGTGCGGGTCGATCCCGCCGCGCTGCGCGAGGGGTGGGGTAAGGCCAAGGTGTTGCGCGTCGATCCGCGCGGACGGGTGCGGGTGAACGGCGGCACCGTGGTCCTCGACGCGGCGGCCACCTTCGGTGACCTGCCCGAGGATCGAGCGGTGTTCCTCGGCGTCGCCGAGGGGGCGCACCTGTGGGCAGTGCGGGAACCGGAACTCGAGGGCACCCTGAAAGATCTGCGCACGCTGGCCGCGGTGGACGACTTCACCGCCGAACTGCTGTCCACGGCTTACGCCCTGCTCAACTGGCACGACCGTGCCGGTTTCCATGGCGGCGACGGCGCCTCCACCACCCTCTCGCGTGGCGGCTGGTCCCGGCTCACCAGCGCGGGCGACGAGGAGTTCCCACGCATCGACCCCGCCGTGATCGTCCTGGTCCACGACGGTGCCGACCGTGTTCTGCTCGCCCGTCAGCACAGCTGGCCGCCCGCGATGTTCTCGCTGCTCGCCGGTTTCGTCGAGGCCGGCGAATCACTCGAGCGCTGCGTGGAACGAGAGGTCCGCGAGGAGGTCGGGGTGGACCTGCGCGACATCCACTACCTTGGCAGCCAGCCGTGGCCGTTCCCACGCTCGCTGATGGTCGGTTTCGCCGCCGTCGGCGATCCCGCGCAGGAACTCGCCTTCTCCGACGGTGAGATCGAAGAAGCGCACTGGTTCACCCGCGACGAGGTCCGTGCCGCCTTGAACCTGGGCGACTGGTCCACCCGCGACACGAACGCCCGTCTCTTGGTCCCCGGCTCCATCTCTATAGCCAGAACCATCATCGAATCCTGGGCTGAGTCCTAGGAGCGCTGGCGCGCTCGAGTTCGCGGCCCCGCCGGTCCCGACGATCAGGCACCGTGGCTTGCTCCTTCGTCGCCTACGCCACGGCACCTGATCGTCGGGACGGCCGCGAACCGCCGCTGCGCGGCGAACCCTCCTCGAGGTCGGGTCGTGGTGGTCCAGATCAGGACTGCGCGGCGAGGGCCTGCTTCACCTGGGCGAGCGTGGGGTTGGTCGCCGTGGAACCGTCGCGGTACTTCACTGTCGGGACGACGTGGTTGCCGTTGTTGACGCTGCCGACGAAATCGGCCGAGGCGGGATCCTCTTCGATGTCGATCACCGTGTAGGTGATGCCCGCCTCGTCGAGCTGGGTCTTGAGGCGGCGGCAGTAGCCGCACCAGGTGGTGGAGTACATCGTCAGGTCAGGGGTTGTTTCGCTCACGCGATGTGCAACGTCTCGACCGGCCCTGGTGTTCCGGCCGGGTTCTTGTCGGCGGGCGCTGTCATGATGGTGGCCGTGTCAGCACTCGATCTCGCCGCCCTCGACCCGGAACAGGCCGCCGCGGTGCGGGCACCGAGGGGACCGGTGTGTGTGCTCGCGGGGGCGGGTACCGGCAAGACCAGGACCATCACCCACCGCATCGCGCACCTGATCGCGGGCGGTCATGTGAAGGCCGACCAGGTCCTGGCGGTGACGTTCACCGCGCGTGCCGCGGGCGAGATGCGCGGCAGGTTGCGGGCGATGGGCCTCGGCGGTGACGCCGGGCAGGTGCAGGCACGTACCTTCCACGCGGCGGCGCTGCGGCAGCTGCGGTACTTCTGGCCGCAGGTCGTGGGCGATGTGCCGTGGCGGTTGCTCGACAGCAAGTTCCCCGTGGTCGCACAGGCGGCCAACCGGGCGGGGCTGGGCAGCTCGACCGAACTGATCCGCGACCTGCTCAGCGAGATCGAGTGGGCCAAGGCCTCGCTGATCGCCCCGGAGGACTATCCGGCGGCCGCCGCGAAGTACCACCGCGACGCCCCCGTCGAGGTCACCCGGGTGGCCCAGGTCTACGCCGGGTACGAGTCGGCGAAAACCTCCGCCGACGGCCTGTTGCTCGACTTCGACGACCTGCTGCTGCACACCGCCGCAGCGCTGGAGGACTATCCGGCTGTCGCCGACGAATTCCGTGGCCGGTACCGCAGTTTCGTCGTCGACGAGTACCAGGACGTCACGCCGCTGCAGCAGCGGGTGCTCGACGCCTGGCTCGGCGAGCGCGACGACCTCACCGTCGTCGGCGACGCCAACCAGACCATCTACTCCTTCACCGGCGCCACCCCCAACTACCTGCTCGACTTCTCCCGCCGCTTCCCCGACGCCACCGTGATCCGGCTCGAACGCGACTATCGCTCGACCCCGCAGGTGGTGTCGCTGGCCAACCGGGTGATCGGGGCCGCGCGCGGCCGCATCGCGGGCACCCGGCTGGCGCTCGTCGGCCAGCGTCCCGACGGCCCGGAACCCGAATTCGCCGAGTACCCCGACGTGCCCGCCGAGGCCGCGGCCGTCGCGGGCAAGATCAAGAAGCTGATCGCCGCGGGCACACCGGCGGCCGAGATCGCGGTGCTCTACCGGATCAACGCCCAGTCCGAACCGTTCGAGCAGGCGCTCAACGAGCGCGGTATCTCGTTCCAGGTGCGCGGCGGAGAAGGGTTCTTCCAGCGCCAAGAGGTGCGCCAGGCCGTGCAGAAGCTGCGCCAGGCCGATACCCGCGACGATCTGCCCGACGAGGCGCGCAGCGGGGGCGGACTCATCACGCTGGTTCGCGCCGAGCTGGCCTCGGTCGGGCTCACCGCCGAGGAGCCGGCGGGTGCCCAGGCCAAGGAACGCTGGTCCGCGCTGCTCGCGCTGGTGCAGCTCACCGAGGAACTCGTCGGCCACGACCCCGAGATCGACCTCACCGGTCTGCTTCGCGAGCTCGCCACCCGCGCCGAGGCCAAGCACCCGCCGACCGTCGAAGGCGTCACGCTGGCGTCGCTGCATGCCGCCAAGGGCCTGGAGTGGGATGCGGTGTTCCTCGTCGGCGTCAGCGACGGCACGCTCCCGATCCAGCACGTGCTCGGCGACGACGGCAGCCCGTCCGACCAGGCGGGCCTGGAAGAGGAACGCCGGCTGCTCTACGTGGGCGTCACCCGCGCGCGCGAACACCTCACCGTCTCGTGGTCGCTGGCCCGCGCCGAGGGCGGCCGGCGGGTGCGCAGGCGCTCGCGGTTCCTCAACGGTCTCGTTCCCGACGACTCGCCCGCCTCGCGCATCGCCGCGACGGCCACGGGCCCCAAGGACGCCGACGGCAAACGCCCACTTTGCCGGGTCTGCGCGAAACCGCTGATCGGCACCTACGCCTCCATGCTCGGCCGCTGCCGGCGCTGCCCGGCCGAACTCGACGCCGAATTGCTCGCGGCCCTGCAGGAGTGGCGCGCGGAGAAGGCGGAGGTCCTGCGCGTTCGCGATTTCGTGGTGTTCACCGACACCACCCTCACCGCCATCGCCGAACAGCTCCCCGCCGACGACAAAGGGCTGGCGGCCATCGCGGGCATCGGTCCGAAGAAGATCGAGCAGTACGGCGCCGACGTGCTCGCGATCGTCGCGTCGCGAATGCGGGCGAAGACACAAAACCCCAGGTAGAAAATAGGTTGTCCGCTTATCGATCTTTGCCTATGGTGGACAGCACGCACCGAGAGTGATCTCGGCGCGCGGAAACTATCAGCACACGAGTTCAGGAGGGAGGCAGTCAGATGAACAGCAACACCGCATTCGTCGCGATGGGCAATCGCGACCTGGTGAACGAATTCATGGTGTCCGCCTCCCGGGGGGTCCTCGCTCTGCAGGGGACCGGTCTGTCCGGCGTCGATACCCAAGCTGTCCCGATGACTGTCATGCATCAGGACAGCCCTGTTCGTCTCCAGGACAAGCCCATTGTGGGTTGGCGGCCGACCGCCGTTCCGGCATCGGCAGACACGTTCGCCGATGAGGCCGGATACGCACCGGCAATCTTCGGCGGCGCAACCCGCCTCCGCGTCCACCCAGCGACCGTGCTCAGGTCTCGACACAGATGTCGAACTAGGTAGGAACTCCTCCCTAGACCTCCTGGCCACGGATCGCGAGAAGCGAAATCCGTGGCCATTGTTTTCGGCTCCTCAGCCGCAGGCTCCGGGTTCGCACACCGAACACCACGACCGCTGCAACGAGCTGAAGGAGAACGACGTGTTCACCGCCCAGGACTGGCCGACGGCCACTACTGACGTGACATGCCGAACCGTGGCGCAGACCCCTCGCGTCCGTGAGGTCACCACCAAGACCCTGCCCTGCCGGGCCGGAAACCCCGATCTGTGGTTCGCCGAGAGCCCCACCGATCTCGAGCAGGCCAAGCAGCTGTGCGCCTCCTGCCCGATCCGTAAGGGCTGCCTGACGGCGGCCATCGACCGCGGCGAGCCGTGGGGTGTCTGGGGCGGTGAGATCTTCGACCAGGGTGTCGTGATCGCCCGCAAGCGCCCGCGCGGTCGCCCGCGCAAGGTCGCGATCTCGGCATGAGCGGTCAGCGGCCGGAGGCGGAAGCGCAGTGTAACCACGTAGGCCGCCCGAGCATGCCGAATGAACACCGCATGAACCCCGGAGAAGGGTTGTACCGCAAGCGAACCGCTCACCGTGCGTCGGTGGGCGGTTCGTTTGTTCTGTGCGGCTAGGAGGCTTGTTCGGCAGGGAAGCCGGGCACCCAGGTGCGGACCAGCCGCATGAAACCCAGTTCCGCGTCGAGCTGGGCGAGGATGCCGACGGAGCCGCCGAGCACCCGGAAGACCATCACATATTCCGCCGGGAGTTGCAGCGCCCGAGCGGTTTTCATCTCCGGACTGGAGAATTCCGATGCCTTGCCCGCGACCCGCTGCATCCAGGCCCTGGTGAAATGGAAGGTGTCGGTGCGGATCGGGTCGCTGAACGGGCGCAGGTAGGCCTCGATCTCCTCGTGCGTGACCTTGCGACCCGGAATGACCCAGCCGTGCTCGTAGAGCAGCCGGGTGAGGGCTTCGTGGTCCTCGGCGACAGCCAGCGCCAGCATCTCGCCGAGGATGCGGGGGAAGCCGCCGGGCATCGGCGCGCAGGCACCGAAGTCGAGAACCGCCAGCTTGCCGTCGGGGCGTACGAGGAAGTTGCCCGGATGGGGGTCGCCGTGCAGCAGACCGGCCAGCTCGGGGGAGGAGAAGTGGAAGGTGCCCATCAGCTCGGCGATCCGATTGCGTTGCGCGCGCGTGCCTTCCGGGTCCTCGGCGCCCGCCTTGATCAGTGCTGAGACCGGTGTGCCGTCCAGCCATTCGGTGACGATCACCTTCGGCGCACCCGCCACGACCTTGGGGACCACGATGTGCGGGTGCCCGTCGAAGGCGGCGGCGAAGCGGCGCTGATTGGCCGCCTCGATCCGATAGTCGAGCTCTTCCTCGGTGCGTTCGGTGATCTCGGCGAGCAGCGGCTTCACGTCCGCGCCGGGGATCACCGACGCCAGCAGACCCGACATCCGCGACAGGGTCTTCAGGTCGGCGCGTAGCGCCTCGTCGGCACCGGGGTACTGCACCTTCACCGCCACCGCGCGGCCGTCCGACCACACCGCCCGGTGCACCTGGCCGATGCTGGCCGATGCGGCGGGGGTGTCGTCGAAGGACTGGAAACGATCCCGCCACTTGGTGCCGAGCTGCTGGTCCAGGACCCGGTGCACCGTTTCGATCGGCATCGGCGGTGCGGCGGCCTGCAGCTTGGTGAGGGCCTCGCGATAGTGCTCGCCGAATTCCTCCGGCACGGCGGCTTCCATCACGCTCAGGGCCTGGCCGAACTTCATCGCGCCGCCCTTGAGTTCACCGAGCACGGTGAACAACTGCTCGGCGGCCTTCTGGTTCAATCCGGCGTTGATCTGCTGCTTGTCACCCCCGACGAGCTTCTTGCCGAACCCGACGGCGGCTCGCCCCGCGATGCCGAGCGGAATTTTGGCCAACTTGGCATTGCGGCTGGAGCTGCGGCGCACGATCTCGGACACGCTACCCATCATGGCCGAACCTGCGGCCGCTGTGCCATGGGAATGCTCACACCGGCGATCATCGGGCCACTTCCGCACGATGACCGGCCAGTGTCCGGCAGCCGCACTCCGGGTGCGGTGGCCACGGCCTGCGGTGCAGTTCGTGCGAATCGAGGTCGAGTTCCATGGTGGCGTCCAGGGTCGCGGGTCGTCGTCGCGGTGAGCATTCGACGATGGCTTCCAGCTCGCCGAGCGCCAGTGCGGTGGTCGCCGCCACGCCGGCGGGGGAGGCGTGGCCGGTGCGGCCGAGCAGTTGCGCCGCCAGGTGCGGCCAGTCGTGGTCGAGGCCCGCGCGGGTGAGGTCGGCACACCGCAGGCAGCTGGTCTGACCGGGCAGGACGAGCGGACCGACGACGCCGATACCGTCGCGCACCCGCACCTGCAGGTGCGGCACCCGGCGCAACACCAGGTCGACCGACAGGCGCGGGTCGATCATCAGCGCGTCGGTGAGTACCACCAGATCGCAACCAGGGGCACCGACCACCACCTCGGGGCGGAACGTGCGCGATCGAGAGGGTCGGAAACCCATGCGGCGCAACCCGATCGTCACCGCGTCCGACAGCGGGCCGAGCCCGTGCACGGTGATCGACCGGATCTTGGCCTGTTTGCGCTCGGGTTGCAGCAGCAGCCCCGCCCGGTCGATCGCGGTGAGCAATGCGACGGTGCGATCGGGCGAGATACCGAATTCTCCGGCACGCCAGATGATCTGCGGCCGCGACTGCAGACCGTCGAGCAGCCGGAGGAAGGCGAGCACCGTGCCGGTGTCGAGCTCGGTGGTCTCGAGGACGAGCGCGCGTTCGGGGTCCCAGCCCAGTTGCACCGTGCCCGAGGGCCGGACCAGGGTGGTCACCCTCGGGTGCAGCATCGGGCCGCGCAGTGGTGTTGTGGTCGTCATGCCAGAAGTATCGGCATCGCCTCACCTGCGACCACGGCTCGAAAGCCAAGTTATCCACAGGTTTTGGGCGTGTCGTTTCGGCGATCTCGCCTTGTGAACAGACAATGTTCCGCCCGTCGTTACGGCGATTCGAGACGACGCCACGCCGAAAAGCCGTGTCGCGCGACCTCCGGCGGAAAGTTTCTCACCGCCGGTGGTCGCGCACCGTCACGAGTGGTCGGAGTCCGGGTCGTCGCCGGTGTCGTCGGACTTCTTCTCGTCCTGCTGCGCCTGGTCGCGCTCACGGGCCTCGGTCTCGGCGAGCTGGGCCAGCGGATCGTCGAAAGCGCCTGTGCCGCCGCCGATCACGGAGTCGATGAACCCGGCGGGGGAGTCGAGATCGGTGGAATCGGGCAGCAGGTCGGGGTGCGCCCACACGCCGTCGCGACGCTCCATGCCCGCGTCGTCGGTGAGCCTGCGCCACAGCGCCGAGGCCTCACGCACCTTGCGCGGGCGCAGCTCGAGACCGACCAGCGTCGCGAAGGTCTGCTCGGCGGGCCCGCCGGTCGCCCGGCGGCGACGCAGCGTCTCCGACAACGCCGTCGCACCGGGCAACCGCTCGCCGACCGCATCGGCGACCACCACGTCGACCCAGCCCTCGATCAGCGCCAGCAGCGTCTCCAACCGTTCCAGCGCGGCCTTCTGCTCGGGTGTGGTCTGCGGTTCGAAGGTGCCCTGCGAGAGCAGTTCCTCCAGCTTGGACGGATCGCTGAGCATCATCGGATCGATGTTCTGGGCGGCGTCCTCCAGCGCGGAGAAGTCCATCTTGATGCCGCGCGCGTACGCCTCGACCGCCCCGAGCACCTGCTGACGCAGCCACGGCACATGCGCGAACAGCCGCTGGTGGGCGGCCTCACGCGCGGCGAGGAACACCATGATCTCGCTCTCGGGCTGCTCGAGTCCCTCGCTGAACGAGGCGATCGCGCTCGGCAGCAGCGCGGCGGTTCCGGCCGGTCCGAGGGGCAGTCCGATATCGGTGGAGGTGAGCACCTCCTTGGCCAGCTGACCCAGCGCCTGACCCAGCTGGGAACCGAACGCGAGCCCACCCATCTGACCGAGCATGCCGACCATCGGACCGGCGAACTGCTTGGCCTCCTCGGGCAACTGCGCGGTCCACATGCCCGAGATCTGCTCGGCCACCGGGTCGCACAGGCGTTTCCAGGTGGGCAGCGTCTCCTCGATCCAGTCGTTGGCCGTCCACGCCACGGTCTTGTTCGCACCCGCCGGAAGGACGGTCGAACCGTCGAGCCACAGCTCGGCCAGGTGCGCCGCGTCGGCGACGGCGGAGGAGGTCTTCGCGGCGATCGGCGCGACGGTGGCACCGAGTTGCTGGCGCGCCAGCCGCTTGGCCACGTCGTAGTTGACCGGGCCGGACTGGGCACCGCCCGGGCCGCCACCCTGGCTCATGCCGCTGATCATCTGGCCGAGCTGGGTCAGCATCTGACCCAGCTGCGACGGGTCGAATCCGCCCGTGCCGCCCGCCCCGAAACCGAACGGATCCGATCCGCCGGGTCCGTTCGCCTCGTCGCGACGCTTACCGGACTCGTCGTCGTCGCGGTTCGAGAAGCCGAAGGGGTGATCGCTCATGCCTCTTACGTTACGCGGGACCCGCCGGTCCACGGTGTTCGCGCATCGCGAAATCCTCGGCAGGGCCGACGGCGCAAAAGCGTGGCACTGCCGTCGCCCGGCGAAGGTGATCACTACTGTGGTCGGAGTGAATCGTCGGATCCTCACCCTGATCGTGGCCCTGGTACCCGTCCTCGTGCTCGGCGTGGTCGGCAGTGTGGTCACCGTCCCGTTCGTCGCACTCGGCCCCGGCCCGACCTTCGACACCCTCGGCCAGGTCGACGGCAAGCAGGTGGTCGACGTCACGGGCGCACCCCTCGATCCGACCACCGGTCAGCTCAATATGACGACCGTTTCGGTGCGCGACGAGCTGAACCTGTTCGAAGCGTTCGGCTTCTGGGTGAGCGGTGAACACGGCCTCGTCCCGCGCGCCGAGGTGTACCCGCCCGGCGTGTCGCGCGAAGAGGTGGACAAGTCCAACCAGCAGGACTTCAAGGACTCCGAGAGCAACGCCGAGGTCGCCGCGCTGCACCACCTGAAGCTGCCGACGGTGGTCCTGGTGCGCGGAGTCGTGGAGGAGGGTCCCGCCAAGGACATCCTCGCCGCCGACGACCAGATCATCAGCATCGACGGCAAGCCGATCACCGCGCCCCAGGAAGTGATCGATCTGGTCGGCACCAAGCGGCCCGGCGACGTCATCACCATCGTCTACCGGCGTGGCGACGCCGAGCAGACCACCCCGATCACCCTCGCCGCCCGCCCCGACGACAGCAGCAAGGGCTACCTGGGTATCGGCCTCGGCGAGGGTGGGCGCCCGCCGCTGAAGGTGGAGTTCAACCTCGCCGATATCGGCGGTCCCTCGGCCGGGCTCATGTTCAGCCTCGCCCTGATCGACAAGCTCTCACCCGGCGAACTCAACGGCGGCAAGTTCGTCGCGGGTACCGGAACCATCGACCAGGACGGCAAGGTCGGTCCGATCGGCGGCATCCAGTACAAGATGATCGCCGCGCGTGAGGCGGGCGCCGAAACATTTCTCGTGCCCGCCGCCAACTGCAACGAGGCAGCTCAGCGCGTCCCGGAGGGGCTGCGACTGGTGAAGGTCGACACCCTCGACACCGCGATCACCGCCCTGTCCGACATCGAAGCGGGCCGCGAACCCCTCAGCTGCAGTTGACACGGCGGCCTGCGCCGCGGTCGATCACTCGAGAGTGTGGTGCAGGGCCTCGACGAGGCCCGGTGCCAGGTTCGGGTAGGTGCGCAGATCGAGGTCACCGAACCCGTCGTCGTCCTCGGGGCGGATCTGCAGTAGGCACAGCGACGCGCCCTGGCGCAACACGCCCGCGATGAGGCGGGCATCGCGGCGGCCCGGGTGGGCATGGGCGGCGGCGCGCCCGGCCGCGTCGGCGGCTTCGTCGTCGGCGAGCAGCGGAACGAGCGCCTCGTCCAGATCGCTCTCCGCGTCCGGCGGCAGCACCACGATCTCCTGGACGAGCACGCAACCCTCGACCGCGGGCGGCCAGGTGGTGGTGGCCAGGAATTCGTCGAGCGCCATCGAACCGCCGGTGATGTCGTCGGGGAAGGCTTCCTGGGCCACGGGTGTCAGTTCGCTGCCGTCGTCGAGCTGATCCTGCAGGTCCGGTTCGGCCGCGGCCAGGTCGGCGGTCGGCACCAACGCGAACATCTGCGGCGGATTGCCCCAGCCCTCGGCGTCGGCGAACTCGACGACCTCGCGCACACAGCGGGCGAGGAGAACTTCGGCGTGCTCGTCATCGGTCACGCGACCATCCAATCATTTTCGGCCCTGCCGCTTGCACGGTGTCCGATTTCCGTAGAGTGGGCGCCAACGATCCCGAACAGGATCACCCGCAACATCGGACTGCGGTGTCCGCGCCCCGGAATCGGTCGCGGAACCGCCGGAGCATGGAGAGTGGCACCGTGGGCATGCGGCCCCCCACCGGCTTACCTTCGTTGTCCCGACGCAGCCGTGTGCTGCTGGTGACGGCTGTCGTCCTCGCGGCGCTGCTGCTGCTCGGGCCCCGCCTCACCGACGCCTATACCAACTGGTTGTGGTTCGGCGAGGTCGGTTATCGCAGTGTGTATCTGGGCGTGTTGCGCACCAGATTCATCCTGTTCGTCGTGATCGGCTTGTTCGTCGGGCTCGTGGTGTGGGCGGCGCTGCTGCTCGCCTATCGTTCGCGTCCGGTGTTCGTGCCGGTCGCCGGGCCCAACGATCCGATCGCGCGCTACCGCACCACCGTGATGGCGCGGCTGCGCTGGTTCGGCATCGGCATCCCGGTGCTGCTCGGCCTGCTGTCGGGCCTGGTGGCGCAGTCGAATTGGGCGACGGTGCAGCTGTTCCTGCACGGCGGCGACTTCGGTCAGCAGGACCCGCAGTTCCACCTCGACATCGGGTTCTACACCTTCGACCTGCCGTTCTACCGGATGGTGCTGAACTGGCTGTTCGTCGCCGTGGTCATCGCGTTCTTCGCGAACCTGGTGACCCACTACGTGTTCGGCGGGCTGCGCCTGGCCGGACGCGAGGGCGCGCTCACCCGTGCCGCGCGGGTGCAGCTGGCCGTGATCGCCGGCATCTTCGTGCTGCTCAAGGCCGTGGCGTACTGGTTCGACCGGTACGACCTGCTGTCGAGCACACGCAAGGAACCCACCTTCAGCGGTCCGTCGTTCACCGACATCAACGCGGTACTGCCCGCCAAGCTCATCCTGCTGTCCATCGCGGTGATCTGCGCGATCGCCTTCTTCGCCGGCATCGTGCTGCGTGATCTGCGGGTGCCCGCGATGGCAGCGGCGCTGCTCGTGCTCTCCTCGATCCTGGTCGGGGCGGTGTGGCCGATGGTCGTGGAGCAGTTCTCGGTGCGACCCAATGCCGCCGAGAAGGAAAGCCAGTACATCGAGCGCAATATCCAGGCCACGCGCGAGGCCTACGGCATCACCGACGACAAGGTCGAGTATCGCGACTACCAGGGTGTGAGCACCAAGAGCCCGCTCGAGGTCCCCGCCGACGCGGCGACCATCGGCAATGCCCGGCTGCTCGACCCGAACATCCTCTCGCCCACGTTCACCCAGCTGCAGCAGCGCAAGAACTTCTACGGCTTCCCGGAGTCGCTCGACATCGACCGCTACAACGTCAACGGCGAGCTCCAGGACTACATCGTCGCCGCGCGCGAGCTGCATCCGGCGGCACTGTCGGGTAACCAGAAGGACTGGATCAACCAGCACACCGTCTACACCCACGGCAACGGCTTCGTCGCCGCGCCCGCCAACCGCGTGAACAAGCCGCAGTCGGACGCGCAGAGCGCATCGGGCGGCAGCGACTCGGGGTATCCGCTGTTCACGGTGAGCGACCTGTTCACCGAGAAGGACAAGCAGCAGATCAAGGTCGACCAGCCGCGCATCTACTTCGGCGAGCTGATCTCCCAGACCGACCCCGATTACGCCATCGTGGGTAGCGCCGAGGGTGAGGCGCCGCGCGAATACGATTCCGACACCGCGCAATTCACCTACGACGGCAGCGGCGGCGTGCCGGTGGGCAACTGGTTCAACCGGTTGGCCTTCGCCGCCAAGTACGCCGAGCGCAACATCCTGTTCTCCTCGGCGATCAGCGACGACTCCAAGATCCTGTTCAATCGGTCGCCGCGCGATCGGGTGCAGAAGGTGGCGCCGTGGTTGACCACCGACGGCAACGCCTACCCGGCGGTCGTCGGTGAGCGCATCGTGTGGATCGTGGATGCCTACACCACCCTCGACAAGTACCCCTACGCGCAGTCGACCTCGCTCGACGGCGCCGTCGAGGACAGCATCGACAAGAAGACCGGCCGGGCCATCCCGCGCAAGGAGGTCAGCTACATCCGCAACTCGGTGAAGGCCACCGTCGACGCCTACGACGGCACCGTCACCCTGTACGAGACCGACACCAACGACCCGGTGCTCAACGCCTGGCAGGGCGTCTTCCCGGATGCGGTGAAGCCCGAGAGCGAGATCTCGGCGGAACTGCGCGCCCACTTCCGCTACCCGGAAGACCTGTTCAAGGTGCAGCGGGAGATGCTCACCAAGTACCACGTGGACAACCCGCGCGAGTTCTTCACCAACAACGCCTTCTGGTCGGTGCCGAGCGATCCGACGATCGAGGGCGGCACCTTCAACCAGCCGCCGTACTACGTGCTGCTCGGTGATCCGAAGACGAACAAGCCGGTGTTCAACCTGACCTCGTCGATGGTCGGCTACAACCGCGAGTACCTGTCGGCCTACATCTCGGTGCGCTCCGATCCGGAGGGCTACGGCAAGTTCACGGTGCTGCAGCTGCCCGGCGAGACGCAGACGCAGGGCCCGCAGCAGACGCAGAACTCGATGACCACCGCCGACGCGGTGTCACGGGAGAAGACGCTGCTGTCGAACTCGAACAAGATCCGCTACGGCAATCTGCTCACCCTGCCGGTGGCCGACGGCGGCATCCTGTACGTGGAGCCGTTCTACAACGAACGCAACACCGGTTCGTCGACGTTCCCGCAGCTGCTGCGCGTGCTGGTGAGCTACCGCGACTCCGGTGGCGGTGTGAAGGTGGGTTACGCGGCGACCCTGGCCGACGCGCTCAATCAGGTGATCCCGGGCGCCGGTTCGCTGGCGACACCGTTCGGCGGTGACCCGTCGGTGAAGCCGAAACCGGGGGCGACCCCGCCGGTCGACCAGGGCTCGACTCCGCCCGCCGGCGGCGTCGTTCCCCCGCCGCCCGCGACGGGCACCCCGTCGACGCCGACTCAGGAAGCCGCCGCGGCCGAGCTGAGCCGCAAGATCGAGGCGGTGCGCACCGCGATGCGCACGGGCAACTTCGCCGATTTCGGTAAGGCGCTCGAGGAACTGGACAAGGCCGTGCAGGACTACCAGGACGCGGGCGGCCGGTAACGGTTCGCGACACAAGAAGGCCCCGCCGGAATCGGCGGGGCCTTCTTGCTGCAGGGGGAAACGAGTGGATCAGCCGGCGATCTGTGCGATCAGCGGGACGTTGGCGTTGAGCAGGTCCTGGTACTGACCGGCGACACCGTACTGCTCGGCCAGGGCGCGGCCCGCGGTGGTCGCCTGGTCGACGGCGGCGCGCACCGCGCTGGGGGCCTCGGCGGGCAGCTCGACCGGCAGCTCGACGGCAGGCTCTTCGATCGGGGCCGGGATGGGCTCGGGCTCGGCGGCCTGCAGGTACTTGCCGCAGTGCGGCCACGCACCGACACCCTGGGTGGCGAGCACGTTCTCCGCGACGCGGATCTGCTCTTCCTTGCTCGCGGTGTGGGCCGAGCCCTGTCCGCCGTTGGCAGCCCAGGTGCTCTGCGAGAACTGCAGGCCACCGTAGTAACCGTTGCCGGTGTTGATGCCCCAGTTGCCGCCGCTCTCGCACTGGGCGACGCCGTCCCAGTTGTGGGCGGCGGCGGAGGCGGTGCCGGTGGCGAGGCTGAACGGAACGGCAACCAGGGCGCCGGTGACGGCGGCGACGCCGAGGGCACGGGTGCGGAATTTCCGGGTTTCAGTCATGGGGGAGACGCTAACCAAGAATTGCGCGCCGATCACATCTTGATAACGGACCCATTGTGTGATTGGAACAGTCGTCTTTTCGATGTTTAGGCGGTGTATCCGGCGGGAATACATAAGTGCCGAACGGTTTGTAATCGCACCGTTATGTGCCCGAGATCACCACGAAATAGTGACCTCGGTCACTGATCCGAACGTGCGCTCCGGGTTTATCCGGATCCTGGTGATGGTCATCACAATTGAGCGCTCCGTCGACGACCCCGCGTCCGTGAAGATCGCTCCGCAACCGCGAAAAACCCGCCTGACCTGACGATTTGGCATCTACGCTAACCCGTGTGTAATGTTGTATTCACCGACGCGGGGTGGAGCAGCTCGGTAGCTCGCTGGGCTCATAACCCAGAGGTCGCAGGTTCAAATCCTGTCCCCGCTACAAACGAAGACGGTCCCGACCACCAGGTCGGGACCGTCTTCTTTTTTGCCCAGGCGTCGTGCGGCCGAGTCTCCCGATCCTGTTGACGGTCACCGTTCCCACTGTTCACCGTCGGTGACATGTCCAAGGACGCCGCCGACACCGTGTTGCCCCGAGATCCTCCGGCATACGTTCGAGACGGCCTCGATGGCCGCGTGGGGCCAACCGCCCTCACGATCCGGCGGATGCTCCTGGGGAGGGACCACATGTCGCGGCCCGGTAGTTTGCGAACCTGCGCGATCACCGCGCTCGTCGTCGCGGCGGCGATCACGGCAACCCCGGCCTGGGCAGGGCCGTCGCTGGTCGACGATGTTCTGCCCGCCCCCTCGCTGCCCGCGGCGTCCACACAACTGGTCAAGGACCTGCCCGCCGACGTCGCCGCCCTGTGGCAAGCCACCCGCGCCACCCCGACCGGCGACCCCCTGTTCGACGCCTGGCCCGCCGACCTCGCGGACCTGCGCCCGGGGGAGATCATCGAACAACGCGATGTGACGGCCACGGCGGCGCCGTTCGCGGTCGTGCCGATCCAGCAGGCCGTGCTGCTGAAGTTCCGCACGACCGACTCACGCGGCGCGCCGTCCTTCGCGACCGCGACCCTGCTCATTCCCGCTGCCGCACCCCCGTCCGGAACGACCAGACAGGTGGTGGTCAACGCACTGCCGATCAACTCGCTCGGCGCGTCCTGCACCCCGGGATACGGGCTCGCGCACGGTGCCCACCCGAAATTCAACATGGGCGACCTCTTCCCACCGACGATGGCCTGGGCGCTGAACCGGGGTCATGCGGTGCTCGTGCCCGATCACGAGGGACCGTTGATGGCATACGCGGAGCCGACGGTCGCCGGGCACGCGGTGCTCGACGCGATCCGCGCGGTGCGTGCGGTGCGCCCCGAGGTATTCGGCGACAGCCGGTTCGCGGTCGGTGGGTACTCCGGCGGCGCGATCGCCGCCTACGGCGCGGCCGTGCTGCAACCCGACTACGCACCCGAACTCGGCGACGCGCTCGCCGGCGTCGCCATGGGCGGGCTGATCAGCGACTATCCCGCCATCGCCGCCCGCTTCAACGGCAGCTTCGCCTCCGGAATCCTGATGGCCGCGGGCTTCGCCGTCGCCCGCGAACACCCCGCCCTGCTCGCCCAGTTGAACCATCTCGGTCAGTGGGTGGCGACCTCGCCGATCCGCGACCTCTGCGGTGACAGCAACGGCCCGCTCGGTCTGCTCGGCCTGCCGGTGGACGTCGGGATGTCACCACCGAACCCGCTCGCCTCCGACACGATCCGGGAGATCTTCACCCGCACCGACCTGAGCGGCCGCACCGCCGACGCGCCGCTGTACATCTATCACGGGCAATTCGATTTCGGCGTACCACCGGAGCAGGGCCTCGCCGTCGCCAGGCGGCACTGTGCCCGCGATACGCGGGTGGTCTTCCGGTCGTTGCCCACCGAACACAGTCTCGGGATGATGGCCGGCTGGCCCGGTGCGATGGAGTGGATGGATGCCCGGCTGGCCGGGACACCGGCGCCGCGGGAGTGCCCCTGACCGTGGCCGTGCGGCACAAGCCGACGGCGCCGCCCCTGGTGGGAGCCGGCGCCGTCGGCGGTAGGGCGTGTGGTCAGGCGTCGAGGTCGCTGGCCACCAGTTCCGCGATCTTGTCGAGCGTCGGCTGATCGTCGGAGCTGATGATTACCTCCGCGCCCTGACCCGCGCCGAGGGTCATGATCATCAGCGCCGACCCGGCATCGACCGGATCGCCGCCGGTGAGCGCGATGGTGACGGGCACACCCGCCGCGCCCACCGCCTCCGCGATCAGGGCGGCGGGGCGCGCGTGCAGGCCGACCGAGGAACCGACGGTGACGGTGGTGCTTGGCATGGGTTTCTCCTTGTTGTGCGAGGTGACGTTGTGCGAGGGGGACTTACGTGGTGGCCAGAGCGGGTGACTTCTTGCCGGTGAACTCCTTGGCGAGGGTGACGCAGGCGGCGCCGACGACTGTGCCCGCCAGCACCGACACGATGAACCACAGCACGTG
This sequence comes from Nocardia sp. NPDC050378, assembly GCF_040655675.1. Taxonomy (NCBI): domain Bacteria; kingdom Bacillati; phylum Actinomycetota; class Actinomycetes; order Mycobacteriales; family Nocardiaceae; genus Nocardia; species Nocardia sp. NPDC050378. The sequence goes on along the minus strand of NZ_JBFAKI010000004.1, from coordinate 280,683 downwards.
GCCGATGGCGAAGAACACGAAGATCCCGCCGTGCGGTGCGCTCGAGGTGACCTCGGTGGCCATCACCATGCCACCGGTCACCGCGCCGCCGACCATCATCGACGGCAGCACTCGCAGCGGGTCGGCCGCGGCGAACGGGATGGCGCCCTCGGAGATGAACGAGGCGCCGAGCAGCCAGGCCGCCTTGCCGTTCTCCCGCTCGGCCTCGGTGTAGAGCCAGGGTCGCAGCGTGGTCGACAGCGCCATCGCGAGCGGCGGGACCATGCCCGCCGCCATCACCGCGGCCATGATCCGCAAGGTGGTGTTGTCGGTGACCGACAGGCCCGCGGCGGCGAACGAGTAAGCCGCCTTGTTCACCGGCCCGCCGAGGTCGAAGCACATCATCACACCGAGGATCACCCCGAGCGCGATCGCCGAACTACCCGAGAGACCACCGAGCCAGTCGGTGAGCGCGTCGGTGACCGCCGCCAGCGGCTTGCCGAGCAGCACGAACATCAGCACACCGACGATCAGCGACGCCAACAGCGGAATCACCACCACGGGCATCAGTCCGCGCGCCCACGTCGGGACGGGCAGTTTGCTCACCCACAGCGCCGCGAAACCACCGATCAGACCGCCGACGAGGCCGCCGAGGAAGCCCGCGCCGACGACGAGGGCGATCGCGCCCGCCGTGAAACCCGGCGCCAGACCCGGCCGGTCGGCGATGGCGAAGGCGATGTACCCGGCCAGCGCCGGAACGAGGAAGCCGAACGCGAGCACACCGATCTGGTTGAGCACGGCGGCGAAATAGGTGGCCGGACCGCCGGCGGGCAGGTCGGTGAGCGAATTGTTCAGCACGATGTCCTTCGCGCTGCCGGAAATCTCGTAACCGCCGAGCAGGAAACTCAACGCGATCAGCAGACCGCCCGCCGCGACGAACGGGATCATGTAGCTCACGCCGGTCAGCAGGATCTGCCGCAGCCGCGTACCCCACCCGATGCCCTTGGCCGCCTGCTCACCCGTCGCGGGTGCTGCCCCGCCGACCGTGGCGGCGCCGGGTGTTCGTGCGGCCGCGACCGCCTCGGCGATCATGGTGTCCGGTTCGTTGATGGCCCGCTTCACGCCGGACTCGATGACCGGTTTCCCCGCGAACCGGCTCCGATCCTTCACGCCAACATCGGTGGCGAAGATGACCGCGTCGGCGCCGGTGATGGTTCCCGGATCGAGTTTGTTCCCGCCGCTGGATCCCTGCGTTTCGACCCTGAGGTCGACGCCTGCCCGCTCCGCGGCGGCGGCGAGGGAATCGGCGGCCATATAGGTGTGGGCGATGCCGGTCGGGCAGGCCGTGACCGCCACGATCCTCGTAGGTGTTCCCGCGGCGGCGGTCTCACTCGCGTCGCCTCGACGAGTCGTGCCGTCGGCACCCGCCGCACCACCCGTTGCCGATTTACTCAGGTCGGTCGCGTCAGCTGGGGTACCGGCGTCACCGCTCGATGCCGCATGACCAGCGGCATCGGATGAGTCAGCAGCATCCCCACCGGACGCGGATGTCGCTCCCGCATCGGTCGCTCCCGCTGCCGAAACGCTCGCGCCCGTGGCCGTGGGAGCGCTGGACGCAGGCGCGGGATTGATCACCCCGTCGACCAACGCGACGACCTCGGCGGGCGTGGCGGCCGAGCGAAGGTCGTTGACGAAGGCAGGGCGGACCAGCGCCCGGGCCAGGGAAGACAGCAGCTTCATGTGGTCGGTGCCCGCTCCTTCGGGGGCGGCGATGAGGAACACCAGGTCGGCCGGTCCGTCGGGTGCACCGAAGTCGACGCCGGGAGAGAGACGGGCGAAGGCGAGCGAGGGCGCGGTGACGGCAGCGGCCCGGCAGTGCGGGATGGCGATGCCGCCGGGTAATCCGGTCGCCGATCGGGCCTCCCGGTTCAGCGCGGCTTCGCTGACGGCGCCCGCGTCGGTCGCCCGCCCTTGCGCGGCCAGCGTGGCGGCCAGTGCCGTGATGACCGATTGCTTGTCGGCGCCGAAGTCGGCGTCGAGCGTGACCAGGTCTTGGGTGATGATCGAATCGGCCATCGTCGTGTCTTTCCGGTGTCGGGTGGAGCGGGATCGAACGGGTCAGCTGGTCGCGGTGTCGCCCAGCGCCTTCGGCAGCGCGTCCGGGAGCGGGTGGGCCATGACGGCTTCGAGCAGGATGTCGGCCGGGCCCGGCAGTTCCGTACCTGGCAGCGCGGTGGCGGCGCTGCCGTAGGCGACGGCGGCGCGCAGCCGATCGGCCGGGTCGAGGCCCGCCAGATCGGCGAGCAGGTACCCGGCCAGCGCGGAATCGCCCGCACCGACCGTGCTGCGCGCGACGATCGGCGGCGCACCGGCGAACCAGGCGCCCTCGGCGGTGACCAGCACCGCTCCCGCCGCGCCGAGGGTGGCGAGCACGGCACCGACACCGTGCTCGATCAGTGACGTGGCGGCCTGCGCCGCGGCCGTGGGACTCTCGAGATCGACAGCGTCGAGCCCCGTGAGCTGGGCAAGTTCCTCGTTGTTCGGTTTGATGAGATCCGGTGCGGCAGAGCCGGGTTCGTCGAACAGGGCGAGCAAGGGCGCCTCGGAGGTGTCGACCGCGATCCTGGCCGATCCCGTGGCGGACAGCTCACCCACGAGCCGCGCGTACCAATCCACGGGCACACCGGGCGGCAACGAACCGGACAGCACGACCCACGAAGCGCCCACGGCTGCTTCTGCCAGCGCGCCGGCGAGCGCGTCGAGTTCCGGCGCTCGCAGCGGATGCCCGGGTTCGTTGATCTTCGTTGTGGTGCCGTCGATTTCGGCGATCGTGAGATTGGTCCGTGGGGCGCCGACGGTCGGCACGGCACGGAACGCGATGCCCGCGCCGCGCAATCCGCTCACCACCGGGTCGTCCTCGGTGCCCGGCAGGACGGCGAGCGCGGACACCCCGCCCGAGGTGAGCACACGTGCCACGTTGACGCCCTTGCCGCCGGGCTGGGAGGTGACATTCGCCGCGCGGTGCACCTGCCCTCGGCGCAGCGGTTCGGTGAGGGTCACCGTTCGGTCGACACTCGGGTTCGCGGTCAGTGTGACGATCATGCGAGCACCACTTCGATTCCCTCGGCGAGCAGTTTGTCGTGTGCGGCGGACGGTATGTCGGTGTCGGTGACCAGCACGTCGATATCGGCGGTGGTACCGAAGCTCACGAAGTCCTCGCGGCCGATCTTGGAGGCGTCGGCGACGACGACCACACGGTCGGCGGCCGCGATCATGGCCCGCTTCACGGCGGCCTCCTCCGGATCGGGGGTGGACAGCCCGTGCCGAACGGTGAGCGCGTTGGTGCCGAGAAACGCGACGTCGACGCGCAATTCGCCGAGCACGCGCAGGGTTTCGGCCCCGACGGCGGCCTGGGTGACGCCGCGCACGCGCCCACCGAGCAGATGCGTCCGCACCCCGGCGTACCCGGTGAGGCGCGTGGCGACGGGCAGCGAGTTGGTGACGGCGACCAGATCCAGATCGACCGGAAGGGCGGCCGCGACCCGCGAGGTCGTCGTGCCCGCGTCGAACAGCACGCTGCCACCGACCGCGGGCAGGTAGCGCTGGGCGAGTTCGGCGATGCGGTCCTTCTCGGCGGCGCGGGTGCTGTCGCGTTCGACGGTGCCCAGCTCGATGGTGGTGAGCGCGCCCGCCCCGACCGCTCCGCCGTGCACTCGCCGGATCAGGCCGAGCCGGTCGAGGACGGCCAGGTCGCGGCGGACGGTTTCGGTGGTCACCCCGTATTTGTCGGCGAGTTCGGCGACGGAGACGCGACCGTGCTGCCCGACCAGGGTCGCGATGGCCTGCTGCCGTTCCTCGGCGTACATGGTTCCTCCGGTTCGTGAATGTGTACTCATGTTGTTTTATGCCCAGTTGTGTGGCTTTGTCAACGATTCTTGGTGAGCCGAGTCACAATCGTTGCCGATGGGCATGACGATGCCGCGGCAGCCGGGCGAGACAGACATCCGCATAACGCGGGCAGAACAGGAGGCGGCCGCACAGTCGGGGCCAGGATGGGGGCCAAGCGACGGGGCCTGCGCACGGCTGCGCGCTCTACGGCGCGGGAGCCGGAATGGTCGAGCGTCGGGCGCTCGGATCAAGAGGGGAGGGTCAGTCGAAGCCGAGGTCGCTGGTGAGCGGATCGCGTAACGCACCTTCGGCGGCGCGTAGTCGATCGGTGACAGAGGTGAGCAGATCCATCGAATCCTGGGACAGGCCGAGGGCGAGCCGGGTCAGGTGGCGCACGCGGTCGCAGTTGATGCGCTTGGCCAGTGCTACATCCGGATCGGCGGGAGCGGCCGAGTGTTCGACGACGGTCACGACAGGGGCACTCACAATCTCGGAACGCGCTGCTGGGGGTAGGTGCTGCCTACGTTGGAGTATGACGCACCTTACATGGCCCCGGCGGCGCGCGAGGGCGGGTCGCGTGCGAAAGTTCAGCGATGAGTCAGTTCGCCGACTATCAGAACGAGATCTATCTCACCGCGCTCGGGGGTGTTCTGCCCGAATTCCCCATGGACTACGCCACTCTCGAGCGTAAAGCCACCGCCGCCCTGCCCGATACGCTGCTGCATTACATCGCCGGGGGTGCCGGTGACGAGCTCACCCAGCGCCGTAACGCCGAAGCCTTCGCCGACTGGGGGCTGCTGCCGCGCATGCTGGTCGGCGCGACCGAACGCGACCTCACCGTCAGCGCGTTCGGGCACACCTTCGCCAGTCCGTTGTTCCTGGCGCCGGTCGGGGTGATCGGTCTGGTCGGTGAACAGGGACACGGTGACATCGCGCTCGCCAAGGCGTCGGCGGAAACCGGTGTGCCCGCGATGTATTCGACGCTGATGGAAGACCCCCTGGAAGAGGTTCGCCCACACGCGGGTGACACCCCGTCGTTCTTCCAGCTCTACACACCCAAGAATCGCGAACTCGCGGAAAGCCTCGTGCACCGCGCCGAAGCCGCGGGGTACGCGGGCATCACCGTCACCCTCGACACCTGGGTGCCCGGCTGGCGCCCCCGTGACCTGTCCAGCGGCAACTTCCCGCAGCTGCGTGGGCATGTGCTGAAGAACTACACCAGCGACCCGGTGTTCCAGGCAATTGTCGGTTCCGACGACCCGAAGATGATTGTGCTGCACTGGGTTTCGACCTTCGGTCACTCGCTGACCTGGGACGACCTCACCTGGCTGCGCTCGCTCACCGACCTGCCGCTGATCCTCAAGGGCATCTCGCATCCCGACGACGCGCGCCGGGCCATCGACCTCGGCGCCGACGGCATCTACTGCTCCAATCACGGTGGGCGCCAGGCCAACGGCGGGCTGAGTGCGCTGGAAACCCTGCCCGAGGTCGCCGCCGCCTGTGACGGCCGGGTGCCGGTGCTGTTCGACTCCGGTGTGCGTTCGGGAGCCGACGTGGTGAAGGCGCTCGGACTCGGTGCGACGATGGTCGGTATCGGCAGGCCCTACGTCTACGCGCTGGCCCTTGGCGGGGTACGCGGTCTGGTGCATCTGCTGCGGGCCTACGCCGCCGAGGCCGACCTGCTGCTTGCCGTCAACGGCTACCCCGATGTGGCCGCCGTGCGCGCCAACATCCGTCCGAGCATCCACGGCAACGCCACCCGCGGCTGAGGTCCTCGGCCCCCAGAATCCGCTCCGGGGGCGGGTTTTGGGGGTCGGCCCACGGCCTCGGCCGGAACTTGTCGGTGGGGTGCGGCATCATCAGGGGCACACCACGCTCTAGCACGCACCAACCTCCCGGAGTCCACGATGTCCTCGCCGAGCACCAAGTCCGCATCCCGTCGATCAGCTCCCCCGGTTCTGTCCGAGGCCGAGCTCGCGCGCATCGCAGGCGAGCTGGCCGAGGGCAAACCTCCGATGGTGTGGTTCACCGCTGCGGCCGTCGGCATCGAGGAGGGCAAGTCCGGCAAGATCGTCGCGCTCGGTGACCCGGCCGACGGCGACTTCCTGCAGGTGCGCCCGACCGGTTCCAAAGATGTGCTCTCGTTCGGCCCGAGCGAGGTGACGCTGACCAAGCCGGCCCGCGGGACTACCGTTGCGCCCGGCGGCGCCAAGCCCGCCACGCACCACGTCCCCGAGCCGAGCAACCGAAAGGACACCCCAGTGACCCAGCCCTCGTCTCCGCCGAGTGCCGCGCCGAAGCCCGCCGCGCCGCGTTCGCTCGCGCCCGTGCCCGACGAGGCCACCGCCGCGGCGAAACCGGCGCCGCCGCGTCCGGCCAAGGCCACGGCGGCGCGCAAGCCCAAGGCGCCCGAGGTCACCGTCACGCTCACGGGCACCGCCGACGGCGAATGGACCGTCGACGTCGTGAACGGCAAGAAGCGCAGCGTCAAGGGACTCGCCGTGAACAGCGGCGCGGTCGCCCAGGCGGCCAAGATCCTGCACCCGGAGGTCGAGGAAGTGGTCGCCGGGATCCTGGAAGCCGCCCGGGAGGTGCAGCAGGCCAAGGTGGCTCAGCTGCAGGCCGAACTGGAGGCGGCCAAAAGGCTGCTCGCCGAACTGGGGGACTGACACCCTCACACCGCCGTGCTCGTCGGGTCGGCGGCGCGGCGCAGCGCCCGCCGGAAGCCCGGCCGGTGCATGTCGTCGTGAAAGGTGAGGCCGAGGCGGTGTTCCTTGGCGTGATACATGGCCGCGTCGGCCTCGCGGATCAGGTCGTAGACGGTGGTGTCGCTGGGCCGGGTGCGCACGCACGCCACCCCGATACTGGCGGTGATGGGGATTTCCCCGCAGCTCAGCTCGAAGGGCCGCACGAACGCGCCGAGCAGATGTTCGGCGAGGACCCCCGCCTCGGCGCGGGTCCGCGGGGACAGGACGACGAATTCGTCGCCTCCGTAGCGTGCGGTCACGTCGGTGCGCCGCGCCGTGCGACGGATGCGGGACGCGGCCCGTGCGATCAGCTCGTCGCCGATCGCGTGGCCGTAACTGTCGTTGACCATCTTGAAACCGTCGAGGTCGATGAACAACAGGCACAACGGTTTTCCCGCCCACTGCGTGCGCAGCCGCTGCGGTGCGCGCAGCAGTGCGGCCCGGTTGAGCAGTCCGGTGAGCACGTCGTGGTCGGCCCGGTACTGGGCGCGGCGTTCGCTGAACTGGCTGCGGGCGATGGCGCGTTCGCTGCGTACGAGCACCCCGACCAGCAGCGAGGTGAGCAGCAGGCAGATCACCATCCGGTCGCCGGTGCCGAGGTCGGTACCGACCACGCTCATCAGCGAGGCGCCGACCAGGGCCACCGCGATCACGCCTGCCCGCCTGCGGGAGCGGTGCGGATGCGCTTCGGCGCCGTCGCGGCTCACGTCCATCGTCGGGTGCAGCGCGGCCAGTCCCGCCAGCAGATAGGCCAGCTGGTGCGGCACCAGGCCGAATGCGCTCTGGGTCGCGAGAAAGCCTGCGGCCGAGAGACTTTCGACCACTCCCGATACCAGCACCGCGAGCAGGGCCGCGTGCAACAGCCGCAAGGCGATGTCCGACCGGGCGACGGTGACGAGCGAATGTGCCAGTGCGGTGAGCAGCAGTGCGTCGATCACCGGGTAGCTCGCGGCGATCACCGCGTCGACACCGGTGTTGTGGCGCAGAATCGGCGAGATCAGGAACGTCCACGAGGTCAGCAGCGCGCTGATCCCGATGAGGGTCGAGTCGAGCCAGGAGTCGCACGCACCGGTGAGCCTGCGCGGCTGCAGCCAGCCGACGGCGGCCAGCGCGAGGCACACGTAGGCGGCCAGGGTGCTCAGGTCGTCGGCCGGATGCCAGGCGGTGTGCGTGTCCAGCTCGCGAATCGTGGTGCCCGCGGCGAAAAGGGGGATGGACGTGGCGAGCAGACACCACGGCATCCGGTTGCTCGGCCGGAACCGGCGCAGACCGATGCCGATCATCGCCAGACTGCCCGCGGCGACAATCAGGAGCAGCAGGAACGACAGGGGCCGCCCACCGAGCAGCGGCGCGATCGCGATGACACCCACCGCGCCGAGCGAAGGCGTCCACCAGCGCGTACGACCCCGATGTGCTGTGCCGACCTTCATCAGATCCCCCTCGATCCGCCGCGACGCGCCGAGAAAACGTGGAGCCGGGAATTCGGTTCGGGGTGTCGGCCGAGGAGCACCGAGTGTCGTTGTCCGAGTGGAATTCCCGGTCGGCGGGCGCGCCGACGCTGAAAAACCTTTACAACTGAGTCGATCATGACACGTCCCGCGCCGTCGCGATGGGGATTCGGCTGCGGCACGGGTAGACGGTGTTTGATGGTCAGCAGGGGTGGTGCGCGGGGGGCGGTGAGAAGGGAGTGTGGGTGGACAGGTGGATCGCGCCGGGCCGGGTCAACATCATCGGCGAGCACACCGACTACAACGACGGGTTCGCACTGCCGATCGCGTTGTCGCTCGGGGTGGTGTGTGCGGCCGGGGCGCGTACTGACGGCCGGGTGCGGGTCGGTTCGGTACAGCGGCCGGGTGAAGACGTCGAACTGGCCATGGATGAGCTTGCCGGACACCGGGATCAGCTGCCCGGCTGGGCGCGTTACCCGCTCGGTGTGGTGTGCGAGTTCGTCGCCGGTGGGCGCCCGTTCCCCGGGGTCGATCTCGAACTCGACGGCGCGGTGCCGATCGGTGCGGGCCTGTCGAGCTCGGCGGCGTTGTGTTGCGCGGTGACCATTGCCCTGCGTGACCTGTTCGCGCCCGATCTCGACGACCGGGCGATGGTGCGGATCGCGCGTGCGGCCGAGAACGGTTTCGCCGGTGTGCCGACCGGCATCCTCGACCAGTCCGCCGCCATCCTGTGCACCGAGGGCCACGCCCTGTTCCTCGATGTGCGTGCTTACCTGAACGGCGAAGCCGGTGCGGTGGAACAGATCCCGTTCGACCTGCGGGCCGCGGGGCTTGCGCTGATCGTCGCCGACACCGGTCACCCACACGACCTGGCCGACGGCGGCTACGCCGAGCGCCGCAACGAATGTGCGGCGGCCGCCGCCGTCCTCGGCGTCCACGCGCTGCGTGACGCCACCGAGCTGAACATGGCCCGGCTGCACGATCCGGTGCTGCGCCGCAGGGCGACCCACGTCGTCACCGAGAACGATCGCGTCCTCGACGTGGTCTCCCGGTTGCGTTCCGGCGCCGACCCGCGCGCCATCGGCCCGCTGCTCACCGCCTCCCATCGGTCACTGCGCGACGACTTCGAAGTCTCCACACCGGCGCTCGACCTCGCCGTCGACGCGGCGCTCGACGCGGGCGCCTACGGTGCGCGGATGGTCGGCGGCGGTTTCGGCGGCAGCGTGCTCGCCCTGGTCGAACGCGCCGATGCCGACCGGATCGGCGCCGCGATCGGGCGGCGCTTCGCGGCGGCGGGCCTGGCCGCGCCACGGGTGATCACGGCCGAACCGGGTGCGGGCGCCCGCAAACTGGATTGAACGGTCGCTCAATTGTTCACCCGTTTCGGCGGTGACGCGGGGCACGATCACGCACAGTGGACTTCGCCCACTAGGCCTCGATCGTGCCGGGAATGCCGTCCTGCACGACGAAACTGGCACGGGTGCTGATCGGCGCGCCCGGCGAACGCACGTACGGCACGACCCGGAAGTCGTTGCGCCACAGCTGATGGTCGAGCTCCACCCGCACATAGCCGCGTTGCTTGTTGTAGAACCGCATGTGCGGGTTGGCGGCCAGCAGGGCACGGCCGGTGTCGGGGAAGTCCTCGCCGTCACCGCCCGTGCTGATCGAGGTGCCCGTGAATTCGGTCGCGACCACCGGTGATCCGGGGTCGGTGTAGTCGCGGTGCAGGTCGGCGACGTAGTTCTCGTGCCGGTCACCGGTGATCACCACCAGGTTGGCCACGTCGTGGTCGACGGCGGCGCCGAGCACGGCATTGCGGTCGGCGATGTAGCCGTCCCAGGCGTCGGTGCCGAGCAGCAGGTCCGGGCCGGGATCGTAGTCGGATTCGGCCATGGCGACCTGGTTGCCGAGGATCTGCCAGCGCGCGGTGGACGCGGCGAAACCGTCGACGAGCCAGTCACGCTGGGCCGCGCCGAGAATCGAGCGCCCGGTGGAGTACCGGTCGGCGCAGTCGAGCACCGCTTTACCGTCACCGCAGGCCTGTTCGTCGCGGTACTGCCTGGTGTCGATCATGGTGAATTCGGCCAGGTCACCGAAGCGGTAGCGGCGATGCAGGCGGATCGACGAACCCGACGGGAGCTGTGCCAGACGCATCGGCTGATGTTCGTACATCGCCTGGAACGCGGCGGCTTTGCGGCGCCGGAACAGGAACGGCAGGCGGTGCACGTCGTTGCCGAGGCCGGGATGCTCACCGGCCCAGTTGTTGTCGAGTTCGTGGTCGTCGAAGGTGACCAGCCAGGGGAACGCGGCGTGGGCGGCTTGCAGGGGCGCTTCGGCCTTGGCCTGGGCGTAGCGCAGCCGGTATCCGGCGAGGTCGACCGCCTCGCCCTCGAGCTGCGGCGGCAGCCGCACACCGCGCCGGGCGACCACCCACGAGGACTCGTAGATGTAGTCGCCCAGGTGGACGACGAGATCGAGGTCCTCGGCGGCCATGTGCTCATAGGCGGTGTAGTAGCCCGAACTCCACGACTGGCACGAGGCGAACGCGAATCGCATCCGTCGCGTCGGCCGGTCCGGCGGTGGCGCGGTGCGGGTGCGTCCGACCGGTGAGATGGCCGAGCCCGCGCGGAAGCGGTAGTAGTACCAGCGATCCGGCGCCAGGCCGGTCACCTCGGGATGCACGCTGTGGCCGAGCGCGCGGGTGGCCACCGCCGAACCCCGGACGACGACCTTGCTGAATCGTTCGTCCTCGGCGACCTCGTAGTCGACCGTCACCGGGTCGACCGGCATCCCGCCGTACCCGTCGGGGGCCAGCGGGTCGGGGGCGAGCCGGGTCCACAGCACCACGCCGTCGGGTGTCGGTTCGCCGGAGGCCACGCCGAGGGAGAACGGTTCGCCGAGGAAGCGGGGTGCGGGAAACGGTGCGCTGCTCGCCGCCGACACCCCGACCGCCGCCACGATCGACCCGGTCGCGCCGTATCGCAGGAATTGCCGCCGGTCGATCGCCATGCCCCGATCCTAAGCATCTCGCGCCTGGCGGACCGGGCACGCGGGAAAGGAGCTGGTCGCCGGGCCGAAAGCGGCTGTCGGCGAGGTGGTTTCACCTCGCCGACAGCGCACTCAGCTGTTCGGGTAGGCGCGGGCGGCCAGGCCGAGCGCCACGTCGATCAGGAAGAACCCGAGCAGGCTCAGCCCGAGCAAAGGTACGAACCACCCGATCACCACGGCCGCCGCGACGAGCGGAACCGTGATCCACAGCGATGCCTTGCGCAGGACGCCGCGCCGCGGCGGCATCGGCAACGAGCCGGCGCGGGTGGGTCGCCGCTGCCACCACATCCGGTAGCCGAGGACGATCATGACCACGAGACCGAGCATGATCGCCAGCAGCAACAGCTGGTTGACCAGGCCGAACAGCAGCCCCATGTGGAAGGCGATACCCCAGTTGGTGAGCTTGGCCATCAGCGGCCAGTCGGCGTAGGCGAGCCGATCGGTGACCGTGCCGTTGCCGTCGACCGCGACCGAGTCGATCGTGTAGGTGCCGGGCTTGCGTAGCTCCTTGACCCCGAAAGCGGCGTCCGATTCCGCCGGAACAGTGATCTCGGCGGCCTGGGTGATGCCGTTGGCCCGCGCGACCTCGTACACCCGGTCGAGTTGCGCGATCCGGAGGTGCTGATCGACCGGTGCGGGTGTGGTGCTACCGCCGCTGTGGTGGTCGCCGCCTGTCGTCGCCGGTGCGGCCGCGCCGGGCAGTGCCACGCTCACCGCCGGGGTGGTCCAGCTCATTTCCTCGCGCAGCTTCGTCACGTTCTCACCGGCATAGGCCGACCAGGTCAGCCCCGTCGCCGACAGCAACAGGATCACCGGAAGCGTCCACACACCGATCGCGCCGTGCCAGTTCATCTTCCGGCGTTTCGGTTGCGACAGATCCGGTGCCACCAGCCACCGCGCACCGTTGCGCGCACGACGCTTGCGCACCCGGTTCACCCACAGCACCAGCCCGAACAGGGCGATCACCCACAACCACGAGGCCGCGAGCTCGCTGTAGAGCCGACCGGGTTCGCCCAGGTGCAGACTCCGGTGGAACTCGCTGAGCCAGGCCCGCAACGGCAGCGCGCCACCGCTGCCGTAGACGACGGCCTCGCCCACCGGCTGGGCGGTGTGCGGGTCGACGAACACCGAGAGGCGTTCGGAATCACCCAGCGAAGGATCGTTGAACAGCACCCGCGTGGTTTCACCGTCGGCCGCGGCCGGGGCGACGGCCACCAATGCCAGGTCGGGCTTGCCGGCGACCGCCGCGCCCACCTGCGCCGACAATGCTCGATCCGGCCCGGAGGTCTGTACCTGAAGCAGATCCCGCGACACGAACCCTTCGATCGTCGGCGCGATCGCGTACAGCGCGCCGGTGAGCGCCGCGATCAGGATGAACGGGGCGACGAAGAACCCCGCGTAGAAATGCAGCCGCATGGCCAAGGGAGCGACCCGCATCCCGCGCCGTGCGCGAGGTGTCCGCTCACCGTCCCCGACCGAACTCCCGGCCGGACGAATATCGGTAATACTCATCATCATTCGTTTCTGAAGTAGTGAAGCCCGGTGCTCACCATCGCGAGCAGCAGCCACCGCATGCCGGAGGGCTCTCGCCGAGGTAGGCATCGGCAGCTCGCGCAGAACCAGCCACGACATCCGCGTTGGAAGACACGCGGCTTTCGCTGGCCCGGGTGCTCCGCCGACACGAAGTCCGAGTTGTCCGGCACGAGCTCACCGAACCACTTCGCGCGGCATGCCTCGGCCGCCGCCGCGCGAGCCACAGTGGCCGACGTCGTGAGGCGAGCTTCCAGCCACCGACCACGATGAGCCGCCAGAGAGCTGCGCGAGCGCACCGACCTCCGCGATGAAGACGAACGGGCGCGCTCACGAAGCCGGTCGGCCGGCGAGACGCACAGCCGCCGAGCACGGGGGCATGCATTGGTGACCAGTGCACGAGAATGCGCGCACCGGGAAAGGTCAGAAGGCGAAGGCGAGAGGCGGGGCTCGGGTGCGCAGCGATCGCGCGGTGAGGACGCGCAAGACGACGCGGTCGCGGTGGGTCAGGCGCAGCGGTGCGCGACCGGGAATGCGCGGGGTGCGGTAGCGCTGAGGGAGAGCGCGGGCCAGCAGGGCGCCCACGGCGCGATAGGCGGCTTCGGCGCCGATGACGACCACCGCGGCGAGGACGGCCGCGACGGTGTGGGCCGTGAGCATGCCGAGGCCGAGCGAATCCTCCACGTGGTGTCCGTGACCGGACCAGCTCATCGTGGTGTGACCCACGAGCTGACCACCCAGCAGCACCACCGCGAGCCCGAGCGCACCGTGACGCACCGGCCCGGCCACCAGCGCGCCGACCACGGCCGACACGGCCGCCAGCAGTACGACCGTTGTGCTGCCGGGCATCGCGCTCCCGGCGGCCAGCCCGTGGGCGGCCAGCGACAACGCACCCGACATCGAGCCCGCACAGGCACCGCGCACGCGCGCGCCGAAGGCACGCGACGGCGCGGACGCCCGCCGGAACTCGATGATCACCGGCCGATGATAAAGCACCGCCGAGACGGGTCCCGACGGTGCGACGGGATCACTGCCCGTCGATGTCCATCTCGATCAGCGGCTTGCGCAGCAGTTTGCCGGTCGCGTTGCGGGGCAGCTCGTCGAGGAAGATCACTTCGCGCGGCACCTTGTAGCGGGCCAGGTTCTGGCGCACGAAGTCCTTGATCTCGTCGGCATCCCGGGCGGAGTCGGGCCCGGGCACGACGAAGGCGCGCAACCGTTTCCCGTAGTCGCGGTCGTCGACACCGACCACGGCCGCCTCGAACACGTCGTGGCGGCCCGCGATGAGGTTCTCCACCTCGAGCGGGAAGACGTTCTCACCGCCGGACACGATCATGTCGTCGTCGCGGCCGTCGATGTAGAGCAGGCCGTCTTCGTCGAAATGGCCCACGTCGCCGCTGGACATCATGCCGTCGACCATTTCCTTGGTGCGGCCGTCGGTGTAGCCGGTGAAGGCGAAACCGTTGTCCACGAAGATGGTCCCGGTGACGTTCGGCTCGGTGATGGGTTTGCGGTTCTCGTCGAGCAGCACGATGCGGATACCGACCGGCGGCTTGCCCGCGGTGGTCGGCGACTTGCGCAGATCCTCGGGGGTGGCCACGGTCATCACCGCGCATTCGGTGGAACCGTAGAGGTTGTAGAGGCTGTCGCCGAAGTAGTCCAGGCAGCGGGTCACCACATCGGGTGCGATGGCCGAGCCGGCCGCGAAGATCACCTTGATCGTGGACGGGTCGTACTTCGCCAGGATCTTCTCGTCCAGGTCGAGGATGCGCTGCAGCATCGTCGGAACGACGACCAGCGAATCCGCCCGGTACTTCACGATATTGGCCAGGGTCTGTTCGGGGTCGAACTTGCGCTGCTGGAAGATCACCCGGTTGCCCAACGCCAGACCGAGGGTGAACTGCGACAGGCCGGTGCCGTGGAAGATCGGCGCCGCCATGATCATCGTGCCGTTGTAGGGCAGCGGCACCCGGTCGACGAACTGGGCCGACGCGAACGGGCTCACCTTGTCGCGCGGCGCGCCCTTGGGGGTGCCGGTGGTGCCGCTGGTCAAGATCACCATGCCGCCCGGCTTGCTCGGCGGCGTCAGCGGTTCGACCGAGCGCCCCGAGATCAGCGATTCGACCGTCGGGATCGACGGATCCACACCGTGCGCCTCGTCGACCCAGGTCAGGACGCGCGGGATCTCGGCGGGAATGGCGCTCATGAGGTCCATGAACTCGCTGTCGTGCAGCACCGCCTTGACCTTCTCGCGGGTGGCCACATCGGCGAACTGCGGTTTGGCGAAACCGGTGTTCATCAGAACCGCGCGCACGCCGAGCTTGCCCGCCGCGAGCAGGCTCAGCACCATGCCGCGGTGGTCGCGCGCCAGGACCGCGATGACATCGCCCTCGCTGATGCCGCCGGCGCGCAGCCCACGGGCCAACGCGCTCGACTGCTCGTCGAGCAGTCCGAAGGTGAGCTCACCGCGTTCGTCGACGATCGCACCCGCACCGGGGCGCGTCTGGGCGGCGTGCATGACCACACCGGCGAACGGGCCGAACTTCGACACATTGCGGAACGAGCGCGCGGCATGGTCGAGGCGCAGGGGGTTGAACAGCTTGCGGTCGACCATGACCTTGACGCCGAGGGCGAAATCGCCCGCACGCCGAGCCGTGCCGCCTAGCGCGGGCAGAGACAGAGACATCGAACAGCCTTTCGGCAGACCGAGCCCGCGTCACCGCGGGGCCGGACCGCGTCTTCGAGATCCAGTGCTGGTGCTAACAATAGCAAGCACGGGCCTCTTACTGTGTCGCCCGTCTCAGCGCTGAGACATCACTGTGACACCTCATAGTCGATGAGCACCCGGCGCAGGATCTTGCCGGTGGCATTACGGGGCAGCTCCTCGACGAACACCACCTCGCGCGGCACCTTGAAGCGGGCCAGGTTCTCCTTCACGTGGGCCTGCAGCGCGGCGGCGTCGGGTGTCTGGCCGGGTTCGGGGACAACGAAGGCGCGCAGGCGTTTTCCGAACTCGGGGTCGTCGACGCCGACCACCGCCACATCGAACACCTGCGGGTGCTCGATCAGCAGGTTCTCCACCTCCTGCGGGTAGACGTTCTCGCCGCCGGAGACGATCATGTCGTCGTCGCGGCCGTCGACCATGAGCAGGCCGGACTCGGTGAAATGGCCCATGTCGCCGCTGGACATGAAGCCGTCGATGATCTGCTTGTGCCTGCCGTCGGTGTAGCCCTCGAACGGGGCACCGCTGCGCACGAAGATGCGGCCCTTGGCGCCGGGTTCGCGGACCGGCTGGTCGTTCTCGTCGTAGAGGCGGACCTCGCAGGTGATGGGGGAGCGACCGACCGTGCCCGGCGCCTCCGCCAGCTCGGCGGGGTTGGCGATGGAGGCGATGGCCACCTCGGTGGAGCCGTAGAGGTTGTAGAGCACCGGCCCGAACACCTCGGTGGCCCGGATGCACAGCTCCGGGGTGAGCGCCGACCCGGCGAACAGGATGACCTTCAGCGACGACAGGTCGTACTTCGCGCGGACCTCGGCGGGCAGCTCGGTCATCCGGTGCAGCATCGTCGGCACGCAGACCAGCATCTCCACCTTGTGCTCGGCGATCGAGGCCAGCGTGGCCTCGGCGTCGAAGCGGCGCCGCATCACAATCTTGTTCGACAGGATGGTGCCGACCAGCCAGGTGCCGAGACCCGTGCTGTGGAAGATCGGCGAGACGATCATCATCACGCCGCGCTTGGGGAAGGGCACCCGGTCGACGAACTGCGCGGTGGCCATCGGCGTCACCTTGGTGCGCGGCGCGCCCTTGGGCAGGCCTGTGGTGCCGCTGGTGAGGATGATGAAACCGCCCGGCTTGCTCGGCGCGGGCAGCGGCTCGGCGGAGTTGGCGGCGATCAGGTCGTCGAAAGTGGTTGCGCCCGCGGGGATCTCGGCGCCCTCGTCGACCCAGGTGAGGTAGCGCGGCAGGTCGGCGGGCAGTGCGTCGAGCAGGCCGAGGAACTCGCTGTCGTGCAGGACCGCGCGCACCTTCTCGCGCTCGCACACCTCGGCGAACTGCGGTTTGGCGAACCCGGTGTTCATCAGCGCGATGCGCGCCCCGAGCTTGCCCGCCGCGATCATCGACATGATGAGACCGCGGTGGTCGCGGGCCAGGACCGCGATCACCATGCCCTCGCTGATCCCGGCCGCCTGGAGGCCACGGGCCACCGCCGTGGACTGGTCGTCGAGTTCGCGGTAGGTGAGTTCGCCGCGTTCGTCGGCCAGGGCGACCTGTTCGGGGGCGACGCGGGCGGAGTGCCGGACCAGGGTGGCCTGCGGACCGTAGATCTTGGACTCTTTCATCGTCCGCAGGGTCTCGAGCGGCTTCGTGGGATCGGAGACGCCACGCGAACGCAGAACACCGAGGGCTTTCACCGTTTCGAGAAGATGGGCCACGCTCACTCGTCTACCTCCACGCATCGTTGGTCTTCGCTGCTCACGGTAGCAGTGTGGTGGCCTGCGTCACAGTGGTAAATCAGGACAATTGGGACAATTCCCAATCATCGCTGAGCGCTCGCCAGCGCGGCGAGCAGCGGAACAAGCCTGCCCTCGGGCACCTCGAAGCGGCCGAGACCCGCGGTCTGCAACCAGCCGACCGCCGCCAGCTGACGCAGATGCTGATAGATCTCGGCCGAGGTGCCGAGTTCGGCGATGGCCGCCAGGTCCGCGGCGGTGCGGCGGCCGTACACGATCTCGCGGAGCAGCCGCAGGCGAACCGGATCGGCAAGGGCGGCAAGACAATTGGCCGCTTCGATGGTCCAGATATCGCCGACGATGGCGTCGGTGGCGTATTGCGCCTGCCAGTCCACCCGCTCACCCGTCGGCAGCTTCAGCGCGCCTGCCAGCAGGACGCCGCCGTTGCGGTCGCCCGCGTCGTCGAATTCCGCGCGCAACCGCGCCACCGCCCAGGGCAGCCGCTCGTCGGTGTGCGGGGTGCCTTCGAGGGCGGCGACCCGCCGCTCCAGTGCCTCGAGTCGCTCGTCCAGATCCACGCGGTCAACCTACGCCACCGCCGGATCCGCTGTTGCCCCGACGCGAACACCCCGGGACCATGCGGACCCGGGGTGTCGTTGTCGGTGCGAATCAGCGCGTGACGGCGCCGAACGACGGCTGCTGGATGTGGCCGAGCCGGTAGGCGTAACCGTCGGGCTGGCCGGCGTCGGGCCAGCGGTGCCACAGGCTGCCGTACACCGCCGCGACGATCAGGCCGCCGCCGGTGTTCAGCGGCGCGGTGCGGATGGTGGTGTCGACGGGTACGTCCATGTGCTCGGTGAGTACGGCGGTGCCGCTCTGCCCGTTCGACAGGTTCAGCCACATCACCTCGAGCTTGGCGCCGTTCTGATTCGGCGAGATGGTGCCCGGTCCGCCGAAGAAGCCGAAGCGGAAACCGTCGACATCGAGCGCGATACCCGAGCCGTACACGCCGGGTCCGCCACCGTTCTGGCCGATATCGGAGGTGGCGGGGATCTGGAACGGCTGGGCGGGCAGCGCGACATCGACCGTGCCGTCGGCGACGAGCTGGTCGAGGGCGGCGAGTGCGCCGGGGTTGTCCGCGACGGAGGTGCGCAGCTGGGACACGGCGGCGGCCACGTCGACGGTCTGGGTCTCGGTGGGCTCGGCGACGGCGGGGCCGGCGAAAACAATGGCGGCGGCGACCGAGGTCGCGGCTACCGCGGTGGTGAAACGACGCATGAAACTCTGCATAACCAGCTCTCCTAGAGTGTTCCTGGTACAGCTTTTCCTGTCGCTGGCACCGTAACGGAGACCTGGATCACGTTTATCGGCCGCCCCCGCGAAAATGGAGTTCAGGGCATGGGGGCTACGTGCACCTTGTATCCGCGATACAACTCGGGTTTCGCGGTGAGCACCGGCATATCGAGATTCTGCGCGGTGAAGACGACCGGGGCGATGAGCGGCCAATCGGTGTGATTGTCGGCGATGGGAACGGTGGTACCCGTGCGAATGGCGCCCGCCGCGTCGAGATCGGCCCAGCGCACCGCGACCCGGTTGTCGAGCAGGCGGCCGAGTTCGTCGACATTGTCCACCGCGCGCATGGCGGCCATCAGGCTCACCGTCGGCACCACCATGATGCGGCGCTGCTGGGTGAACTGGCGCATGATGACCTGCCCGAACAGCGGGGACAGCGCAAGCGAGGTGAGGGCGGTGTGGTCGGCGACGCTCACCGGCGGCTCGCGCTCGTGCCGTCGAGCGCGCCCATCACCTTGCTCAGTTTCGCCTCCGCCTCGGCGATATCCTCGGCGGAATGCTGTTTGATCCGATCGTCGAGTCTGCCGAGGATCTGTTCGCGCAAATCGTCGTTGAAATAGGCGGGCGGCAATGCCGCGTGCCGCAACACTTCCGCCGGTACCACTGCGACCAATTCTTTCCCCTCCCTGGTGACGATCACCGGTCGTCCGCTCGCGGACACCCCGTCGAAAACACTACCGAGCTGACCGCGTAATTCGGTCAGCGGGACACTCTCGTAATCGGCCATATCCCACTGTACATCGCTGTGTACAGTGGGATCGGGTGAATCCGGCTCAGGCGGCCTTGCGGGCCGGTTCGCTGCGGTACCGGGTGACGGGACCGTCGATACCGAGCAGTCGCCACGCCAGGCGCGAAACCGGGTTCATCAGGCCGCTGTTGGTGGCCAGCGCGCGCACATCGCCGAAGATGTTGCGCATCATGGTCTGCGATTCCGGGTTCGACCAGTAGGCGTCGCGCATCACCTCGGCGGGGATGTCGAACTTCTCGACGAACTCCTTGGGCGGCGTCATGATCATGTCGAGCATGATCCGCATCGCGAGCGGGAACAGCACCGACAGCAGGGATTTGGTGACCACGTTCATGCCCGGCACGTTGCGGCGCAGGTACTCGTGGGCGAAGGAGATGTGGCGGGCCTCCTCGGCCACGTGGATCTGCATCACCCGGTGCACCATCGGATGCAGGTCCACACCGCCGCGCAGCAACGACTTCTGCAGGTGATCGATCGGTTCCTCGCCGCCGAGGATCATCGTGAAGAACAGCTCGGGGAAGTACTTGACCGCGGGCCAGATGATCATCGTGAGCTTGCGGTCGATCGTGCCCATGCCGATCACATCGCGGTAGCCGATGCGGTTGATCATCTCCTGGAACATCATCGTGTGGTTGCACTCTTCGGCGGCCTCGTGCGTGACGTACCGGAATTCCGGATCACCGTTGGGCACCGAGATCAGGTACTGCATCAGACCTCGGATGAGCAGCTGCTCGAAATCCAGGCCAACCTTGGCGATACCGGCCTGGCGCCACATCCCGATGGCGATCTGCTTCTCGATCGGTTGCGCCTTGTACCAGGGGTGACGGCCCAGCGGGTCCTCGTCGGGCATGATCCAGCGCGGGTCGTCGCTGTGCACGGCGAACTCGGGCGAATCCCAATCGATGTCGACATAGGGATCGAAGTGCCGGTTCACCGAGCCTTCGGACAGGTTGCGCAGGATCTCGTGGTACTCGGGATCGGTCGCGGTGTTCTTGGCTGTCGACAGCATCAGCGGTGTCTCCTTTGGGGTGGCGCAGCTCGCACGTTATATGAGACCCGGGGTCTCAGACAAGTATGCACAACAATTCGCGCACCGCCGTGTGATCCTGTCGGCCCGCCGTAGGATGAGGCTCGGCTGCTCCACGGATCCGATCGCCCCACCGCGTACCGAAGGAGTGAGAATCCGATGGCTCGACTCACGCCGGACAAGGCCCGCTGGCCCGCACTGAAGGTCGATACCTGGGCCGATACCCGCGACACCCTGCATATGTGGTCGCAGGTCGTCGGCAAACTGAAGATGGCGGGCACGCCGCTGATCAACCACTGGTGGAACGTCACGTTCGCGGTGAGCGCACGCGGGCTGGCGACCGGCGCCATTCCGGTCGACGGTCGTATCCTGGACATCGAGTTCGATTTCGCCGAGCACGAACTCGTGCTGCGCACCAGCGACGGCCGCCGGGCAACGCTCGCGCTGCGCCCGCGCACCGTCGCCGATTTCTACGGCGAACTCGTCGAAGTGCTCGCCCGCCTGGATGTGACCATCGATATCGAGGCCTCACCGAACGAGGTCGACCCCGCGATCCCATTCGCCGAGGACACCGTTCACCAGTCCTACGACGCCGATGCCGTCGGGAACTACTGGCAGCAACTCGTCCAGGTGAACCGGGTGTTCCAGCTCTGGCGAGCCGGGTTCGCCGGAAAGTCGAGTCCGGTGCACGTCTTCTGGGGTTCGCTCGACCTGGCCTGCACCCGCTTCTCCGGGCGTCGCGCGCCCCTGCATCCCGGCGGGGCGCCCAATTGCGCGAACTGGGTGATGGAGGAGGCGTATTCGCGCGAATGCGCCAGCGCGGGTTTCTGGCCCGGCGGCACGGAGGGCATGTTCTACGCCTACAGCTACCCCGCCCCCGACGGGTATTCGTCGCGGCCCGCGGGACCCGAGGGCGCCTCCTGGGACGCCGCCCTCGGCGAATTCGTGCTGCCCTACGAGGCGGTGCGCCAGTCCGACGACCCCGACGCCACCCTCCTTCACTTCCTCGACACCACCTACGCCGCCGCTGCCGACCTGGCCGACTGGGATCGAGCACTGCTCGAAGTGAACCCGTACCGCCTGGACCGCCAACTCCACGCCAACGACACGACAACCATCTGAGATCACTCCCGTTCGGCGGTCTTCTCCGCTGCTTCCCGCCGCCGTCGATAGAGTAGAATCCCCGCCGCGACCAGCCAGATCACCGCGTAGACGACCGCCCGCATCGCACTCCAGTTCGCGACGAGCAAACCGATCGCCACGCCACCGGCCACGCCGAGGATCATCACGGCATTCGGCTTCGAGTTCTTCCCCACGGCGGGAATCATCGCACGTCGATGAGTTTCGGGCCGCCGCGTCGTCGGTACCGGTAGCGAACGACGAATGGGAGACGTGGTCATGGACGACGCGCAGGTGCAGAACTGGGTGCGAGCCGAACGGCTGGCACTCGCCGACTTTCTCCAAGACCTCACCCCCGGCGAGTGGGCCACGCCGTCACTGTGCCCGGGCTGGACCATCCACGACGTCCTCGCCCACGTGAGCACCACCGACACCCTGCGCGAGACCCTCGTGGCCGTCCTGCGCGCCAAGGGCAACTGGAACCGGATGAACGCCGAGCTGGCCACCACCCGCGCCGCCCGCCACACCCCGGCCGAACTGCTCACCGAACTGCGCGCCTTCGCCGACTCGACCCGCCGCGCACCCGGCGCGGGCGTCCTCGACCCTCTGGTCGACATCATCGTCCACGGCCAAGACATCGCCCGCCCCCTCGCGCGCCCCTACGAAACCCCCGTCGACCGCGTGCTCCCCGCTCTCGACTACACCATCGCCAGCCGCTTCTACGGCGCGAAGAAACGCTTCCGCGCCACCCGATTGACCGCCACCGACACCGACTGGACCTACGGCGAAGGCCCCGAAGACATCAAAGCCCCCGCCATCGACCTGCTACTTCTCGCCACCGGTCGGCCGGCTTAGCCGATCGACCGCTTCACGCATGTTTTACAAAAAAGTGTCACACTTAAGCTATGGCTACTGTTCCGGTTCGTGAACTCTCGCACCACACGGCTCGGTGTCTCGCGCTGGTGAAGTCGGGGGAATCGGTGGACATCACCGAGCGTGGACGTGTTATCGGACGCATCGTTCCGGTCGACCCGGATGGCGATGTGCGCTCCAGACTCATCGCGCAGCGCCGGGCACGTCCGGCTACACAAGGACGTGCTGAGTTGCTGGCGCAGCTGCGCCGTGGCTCGACCGACACCGATAGCGACAACGCTGTCAGCGCCGCCTTGCAGGACCTCAGGGACGGCGAACGCTACTGATGCTGTACTTCGACACGAGCGCGTTGGTGAAGCTGGTCCACCGGGAGGCAGAGACCGATGCGCTGCTCGATTGGCTCGGCGAGCGAACCGAGATGGCGTGGCTGACTTCAGCGCTGGCCGAGGTGGAACTCGTCCGGGCGGTTCGGGTGGCCGCGCCCGCGGATTTGATCAATGTGCCCGCCGTGCTGGCACGGGTGGACCGCGTGGAGATCGATCCGATTGTGCGGGCGAATGCCGCTGCGGTGTCACCGCCGTCGATCCGCAGCCTCGATGCGATCCATCTCGCGACCGCGCTGGAGCTCGCCGCCGATCTGACGGCATTGGTGACCTTTGACAAGCGCCTGGGCGAAGCGGCCGAAGCTGCCGGCTTGAACTGGGAGTCTCCGGGTTCGTCGAGGTGAGTTACGAATGCGAAACCGGTGCGGATCTGCATGATCCGCACCGGTTTCGCTAACCGATCACTTCAGTTCGGCGCTGGTCTTGCCGAGGACGCGACGGGCGACGATCAGCTGCTGGATCTGCTGGGTGCCCTCGAAGATGTCGAGGATCTTCGAGTCGCGGCCCCACTTCTCCAGGAGCAGGCGCTGCGAATAGCCGAGCGCGCCTGCGAGTTCCACGGCCTTGAGGGTGACGTCGGTGCCGGTGCGGCCCGCCTTGGCCTTCGACATCGAGGCCTCGAGCGAGTTCGGCTTCTTGTTGTCGGCCATCCACGCCGCGCGCAGGGCGAGCAGGTAGGCCGCCTCGTAATCGGCTTCCATCCGCAGGAATTCGGCCGCCGCGGCGTGCTGGTTCATCGCGGGGGTGTCGTAGGAGATGTCGACGCCTGCCTCGGTGAGGATGGTGCGCAGCTCCTCGAGCGCGGCGCGGGCGACACCGATGGCCATCGCGGCCACCAGCGGGCGGGTGTTGTCGAAGGTCTGCATGACCCCGGCAAAACCCTTCTCCACGTTGACTTCCGGCGAGCCGAGGATGTTGTCCTTCGGAATGCGGCAGTCCTGCAGCAGCAGTACCGCGGTGTCGGAGGCCTTGATGCCGAGCTTGTGCTCGAGCCGCGCCACCGAAAGACCCGGAGCGTCACGCGGGACGACGAACGACTTGATCGCCGCCCGGCCGAGGCTCTTGTCCACGGTCGCCCACACCACGATGTGGGTGGACCGCTCACCGGCGGTGACGAAGATCTTCTCGCCGTTGAGCACCCACTCGTCACCGTCGAGCACGGCGGTGGTCGACACGGCGGCGGAGTCGGAACCGAACGAGGGCTCGGTGATGGCCATCGAGGCCCACACCTTGCCGAACCGCTCCAGCTGCTCGTCGGTGGCCACGGCGGCGATCGCGGCATTGCCGAGGCCCTGGTAGGGGATGGTCAGCAGCAGGCCGACATCGCCCCACGCGGTTTCGAGGGTGTTCATCAGCGACGACATGTTGCCGCCGTTGGCGTTGGCCGTCAGCAGGTCGGTCGCGGCGTCGCCACGACCGCCGGAGGCGCCGCCGATCTGCTGGGTGCCCGAGTCGGCGAGGCCCTCGATCATGGCCGACATGGTGTCGAGTTCGACCGGGTACGCGTGCTCGGCGAGGTCGTACTTGCGCGAGATCGGGCGGAAGATCTGGGCGGCGACCTGGTGGGCCTGGTTGGCGCTCGCCTTCAGCTTCTTCGGGAGTTCGAGATTGATCATGGGAAGTCTCCTGGAAGGTAAGAAAAGCGGCCGCTACACCAGCACGATGCCCTCGGCGACGCCGATGGCACGAAGATCGCGATACCAGCGTTCGACCGGGTGCTCCTTGGTGAAGCCGTGGCCGCCGAGCAACTGCACACCGTCGAGGCCGATCTGCATGCCTTTGTCGGTGGCGAGCTTGCGTGCCAGCGCCGCCTCACGGGCGAACGACAGGCCCTGCTCCGCGCGCGAGGCACCGCGCAGGGTGACCAGGCGCAGACCGTCGAGCTCGATCGCGATATTGGCGACCATGAACGCCACCGCCTGGCGGTGCGAGATCGGCTCGCCGAACGCCTCACGCTCGTTGACGTAGGGGATCACGTAGTCGAGCACGGCCTGTCCGGTGCCGACCGCGAGCGAGGCCCAGCCGAGGCGGGCCAGCTGCACGGCGTCGGCGTACTCGGCGGCGCGGGTGGCGGCGTCACCGTCGCCGAGGATCGCGTCGGTGCCGACCGCGACGTTGTCCAGGATCAGCCGACCCAGACCGGCGGCGCGCAGACCCATGCTCGGGTCGGCCTCCACCACCAGGCCCGCCGCGTCGGACTCGACGATGAACAGTGCCGGGCGCCCGTCGAGCTCGGCCGCAACCAGGAACAGTTCGGCATCGGCGGCCGCCGGGACCAGGCTCTTCACGCCGTTGAGGCGGTAGCCGCTGGGGGAGCGGGTGGCTTTGGTCTGCAGGGCGAACGGGTCGAACAGGGCGCGCGGCTCGCTGATGACCACCGAGGCCTGCGGCACGTTCTCGCCGGTGAAGGCGGGCAGGTAGGTGCGCTGTTGGGCGTCGGTGCCCCACTGCGACAGCGCGACGGCCACACCGCTCGGCGCGAGGATCGGCAGCGCGAGACCCATGTCGCCGTAGGCGAGGGCCTCGGCCACCAGCGAGTTGGTGACCGCGCCGCGCTCGGCGGCCGCCCCCTCCAGCTCCTCGGGCACGTTGATCAGGGTGATGCCGAGTTCGGCGGCGCGATCGAGCAGATCGCGCGGGGCCTTGGCGGCCGCGTCGGCCTCGTAGGCGGCCGGGCGCAGGATCTCACCGGCGAAATCCTTCACCGTCTCGACGATCATCTTCTGGTCGTCGGTGGGGGTGAGGTCGAAGTAGTCCTTGGTCTTGGCCTCGTTGTCGGGTAGCCGCTTGGGCTCGCCGCCGCCGGTGACCTTGCCGAAGGTGCGGGTCGCCGCGCCAAGTGTCCGGAACCCGGTCTTGGTGCCCTCGTAGGTGATGCGTTCGATGGGCTTGCGCAGCTTGTACTTGCCGGCGAACTCCGACCCGGTCACGGTCGTCAAAGCGCGCATCGCAGCGCCCATCCAGTCCCGTTTGGGCTGGTTGAGGCCGACCGCGGACGTGTCGTTCGGACGTCGCTTCGTCGCGCTGTCTCGAGTGCTCATCATCACCTGATTTCCTCGGCTGTCGGGACGCTCCGTGGCCCCACTATCTTACTCTCCGGTAAGACTATCTTACTCCGGAGTAAGAAGCGCAAGGACGAACCGGGAAATCGCCGGATTCTGTCACGCTGCACAGGTGCGCGTCCTGGTATCGGTCTTCGCGCTCGTCCTGCTGGTGACCTCGGGCCGCTACGGCTATCACCGCGACGAGCTGTACTTCCTCGCGGCGGGCAGACGGTTGGCCTGGGGCTATCCGGACCAGCCACCGCTCGTGCCGCTTCTCGCGCGGGTGATGTCGGCGATCGACCCCGATGCGCTGTGGGTGCTGCGGCTGCCCTCGGTCGTCGCCGCGGTGGTGGTTGTCGTCTGCGCGGGCTGGATGGCGGGAGAGTTGGGTGGTGGGCGTGGCGCGCGGGCGCTGGCGGCCGCGGCGGTCGCGAGCGCGGCGCTGGTGCAGGGCGTCGGGCACTTGCTCACCACGACCGTGTTCGACCTCGCCGTGTGGTCGTCGGTGTGCCTGCTCGTGCTGAAATTGCTTCGGGGGCAGGGGGACGCGTTGTCCTCGTCGGTAGCGGTCGACGGCGGCACGACCCGGACCGGCGATCCACGCTGGTGGCTGCTGATCGGCGCGCTCGTCGGTGCCGGATTGCTGAACAAGGTGCTGTTGATCGTGCCGGTCGTGGCGCTCGCCGTGGCCCTGCTGCTCACCGGGCAGCGAAAGGTATTCGCCACCAGGTTCTTTCCGTGCGCCGTCGGTGTCGGCGCGCTGCTGACCCTGCCCTATCTGTGGTGGCAGGCGCGCAACGGCTGGCCGCAGTGGGAGCTGAGCCGGGCCATCGCGGGCGGTTCGTCGGGGACCTCGGATTCCCCGATCATGTTCGTGCTCTCGCAGTTCGGTTTGTTCGGTCCGCTGCTGGTCCCGCTGTGGGTCTACGGGCTGTGGTGGCTGTGGCATTCGCGGTACCGCGCGTTCGCGATGGCCTATGGACTGCTCTTCGTGCTGTTCCTCGTGACCGGCGGTAAGGCCTACTACCTCGGCGGGATGTATCCGGTCCTGCTCGCGGCCGGATCGGTGGGTCTGGCCGGTTGGCTCGGACATATCGGAAAGCGCTGGTTCGCCGCGTCTTCCGTGATCGCGCTCAACGCGGTCATGTCCGGCTCACTGTTCTTGCCGGTGCTACCGATCGAGGCGGTCCCACACTCGCCGACCCTCGCGATCAACTACGACGCGGGCGAAACCATCGGCTGGCCACGCTATGTCGAACAGATCGCGGCGGCCCGCCCGCCCGGCGCTGCGATCCTCACCGCCAACTACGGCGAAGCGGGCGCCATCGAACACTTCGGCACCGAATACGACCTGCCAACACCGCATTCCGGCCACAACGCCTACTGGTGGTGGGGTCCGCCGCCCGATACGGCGACGGAGGTCCTCACCGTTGGGATCGATCGCGAGCGGCTCACCGGGCTCTGTGCCAGCGTCGAACCCCGGGGCGTTCTCGACAACGGCCTGGGAATCGACAACGACGAACAGGGCGAACCGATGTTCCTCTGCGGCAATCCACTTCGTCCCTGGTCACAGGTGTGGCCGGAGCTGCGGCATCTCGGCTGACTCGCTCAGGTCGTGGGATTCAGAGCCCGTGCCGGTCCAGGAAGTCGGTCAGCAGTTTCTGCCACTCCTCGGGTCGCTCGACCATGACCACATGCCCGGCCGCGATCTCCGCGTATTCCGCGCCCGGGATCGCGGCGGCGAGGGTGCATGAGTTCGCCGGGTCGACGAGCAGGTCGGCGGTGGTCGCCACGACGAGCGTCGGCACCGCGATCGCGGCGAGATCGGCGGTGGTGTCGACGGTTTCGACCAGTGCGGCCTGCGCGCGGGTCCCGCCGGGGATCGCGGCGGCGGTCCGGCGGACGACATCGTCGACGACGGCGGCGGGCAGACCGTTCACGAAGTCGGTGGAAAAGCCGGTGAGCAGCACCAGACGGGCGAACGCCTCGTGGGCGCCCCGGTCGAGGAGGTCCTGCCAGGCCTGCACGGCGAGGCGGGCGCGATGGTCGGGGGTGGCCAGGCCCGCGGTGAGCAGCAGCCCGGTGACCCGCTCGGGATGGCGAGCGGCGGCACGCACGGCCACCGCGGTGCCGAGGGAGAAACCGACGATGGTGAAGGTCTCGACGCCCGCGTCGACGGCGGCCGCGACGAGCGCGTCGGCGAGCCCGTCGAGGGTCAACGGAGTGTCGTCGCCGGGGTAGTCCGAGGCGACCACGGTGTGACCGGCGGCGAGCGCGGGGATCACAGGGCCGAAATTGCTCTCGATGCCGCCGCCCGCGCCGTGGGCGAGCACGATGCCGGGGCCGGAGCCGTGAACGGTGGTGTGCAGCGGAATTGTCGTCATGACGGCGACGTTAGGGATTGACATGGGTGTGAAGGTCAAGCCGAACGGGCCGGTGATCACATGCTGATCGGCGAACTCGCGCACCGCACCGGGGTCGCCACCCGGCTGCTGCGCTACTACGAGGAACAGGGCCTGCTCCATCCGCGCCGCGACACCAACGGCTATCGCAGCTACCCCGAGGCAGCGGTCGCCCGAGTCGCCCGTATCCGGGACCTGCTGGCCGCGGGCCTGAACACCGAGGAGATCGCCGACCTGCTCCCGTGCGCCGAGCACGACGGACCGGTCCAGGCCTGCGAGAAGTCGGTGCGCATCATGGCCGATCGGACCGCCGAGCTGGACCGCCGCATCGCCGACCTCGACCGTCAGCGTTCGCACCTCGCCGCCCAGCTCGACGCCAGTCTGGCGAACAGCGGCGCACCGATCCCGAGTGCGAGCCGTTAGGCCGACACGCACCCCGACCGTTCTCGCGCCGCCCCGGACGTCCAGGGCGGCGCCGAACTCATTCGCGGACGTAGAACCGCAGCGTGAGATAGGCGGTGACGGCGGCGAAGACGATGCCGACCGGTGCGATCGTCAGGGCGACCACCGCGATGTCGTCACCGGTGATGCGCGGGAAGACGTTGCTGTCGAACAGCGGGCCGAGCGCCCGGTCGATCACCAGCGGACGCGCGATCACCAAGCCGAGGACGGCCAGCACCGAACCGACGAAGGCGGCCGCGACCGCCTCGAGCAGGAACGGTAGCTGCGTATACCAGCGCGTCGCACCGACCAGGCGCATGATGCCGACCTCCGTGCGCCGGGTGAACGCCGCGATCTGCACCATGTTGAGCACCAGCAGCATCGCGGCCAACGCCATCACCAGCGCCAGACCGAACGCGGCGTTGCGCAAGCCGTCGAACAGGCTCACCAGCCGGTCGACGAACTCCTTGTCGTTGGCGACGATCCGCACGCCCTCCCGCGTCGCGAACGCGTCGTAGATGTGCTGGTACTGGTCGGCGTCGGTCATCTTCACCCGCAGCGAGGCGGGCAGGGGAGAGTCGGCGATGTACTGCACCATCTCCGGCTGGTCCTCGAACAGCTTCTTGGCCTCCTCGAGCGCGTCGGCGCGGTTGAGGAACTGCACGCTCTCCACCCCGGAGGTCTGCTTCATGTCGGCCAGCAGGGACTTGCAGGGCTCGGCAGCGCAGTCGGGATCGGTCTCGGAGACCGAATCGTCGAGATAGAAGCGCACCTCGAGCCGACCGATGAAGAAGTTCTCGGTCTTGTCGGCCATCCGCACCGACAGCATGCCGCCGCCGAGCATCATCAACGACACCGCGGTGGTCAGGATCATCGCGACGGTCATCGTCAGGTTGCGGCGCAGGCCGTCGGCGACCTCGGTGAACAGGAAACTCAGTCGCATTATCGCCCCACCCCGTAGACACCGGTCGCCTCGTCGCGCACGAGTCTGCCGTGGTCGAGTTCCACCACCCGCCTGCGCATCGCGTCGACGATGTGATTGTCGTGCGTGGCCATCAGCACCGTGGTGCCCACCCGGTTGATCCGCTCCAGCAGCGCCATGATGTCGGCGCTGGTCTCGGGGTCGAGGTTGCCGGTCGGCTCGTCGGCGAGCAGCACCAGCGGCCGGTTGACGAACGCGCGCGCGATCGCCACGCGCTGCTGCTCACCACCGGACAGTTCCGAGGGCAACCGGTTGCCCTTGCCGCCGAGCCCGACCATGTCGAGCACCTCCGGCACGGTCCGCTCGATGAACTGACGGCGCTTGCCGATCACCTCCAGCGCGAACGCCACGTTCTGCTCCACGGTCTTCTGCTGCAACAGCCGGAAATCCTGGAACACGCACCCGATGCGCTGGCGCAACTTCGGCACCTTGCGGCCCGGTAACCGGTCGACCCGGAAATCGGCCACCCGGATCTCCCCGGAGGTCGGCGCCTCCTCCTTGAGCAGCAGCCGCATGAACGTCGACTTGCCGGAACCGGACGGGCCGATGATGAAAACGAACTCGCCCTTGTCCACCTCGACGGAGACGTTGTCCAGCGCCGGCCGCGTCGACGTTTTGTACGACTTGGAAACGTTGCGCATGGTGATCACGAGGAGCCAGTGTAGCCAGCGGGCTGCTCGTGACGGGTGCCCCGACGACGTCGGCGGGGCGCTACTGGGTGGGATTCACCCAGGACGGGACGGAATTGATCAGGGTCACCGGCTCGGTGGTCGTGCCGTCGGCCGGCTTCACGAACAGGTAGACGACGAAGGTCGACACCCAGGTGGCGATCAAGATCGCCGTGGACTTACGCGGTTTCACTGATTCCTTCCTTACGCAGGGCGGCGGCCACACGCACGCGCAGCTCACGCCCCACCTCGAATTGTTTGCCTGGCAATGTGCGGGCAACCATCCGAATGTTCATCTCGTCGAGCGAGAGATCCTCCACGCCCATCACCGAAGGCTCGTCGAGGAGCAGCGGTTTCAGGCGGGCGTCCTGGTAGGCCTTGGTGCACACCTCGTGCAGCACCTCGTTGATCTTGTTGATGTCGGCTTGGGCCGACACCGGCACGTCGATCGCGGCGCGTGCCCAGTCCTTGGACAGGTTGGTCACCTTCACGATCTGGCCGTTGGGGATGGTGATCACCTCGCCGTCGGCATTGCGCAACGTGGTGATGCGCAGGGTCACGTCCTCGACGGTGCCCTCGGCCGGGTCGGCCGAGCCGGTGACCGCGATCTGCACCACGTCACCGAACCCGTATTGGCGTTCGGTGATGAGGAAGAACCCGGCGAGGATGTCCTGCACGATGCGCTGGGCACCGAAACCGAGCGCCGCACCGAGCACCGCCGCGGGCGCGACCAGCCCGGTCACCGAAAAGCCAAGTCGCCGAAGCACTTCCATGCCGACCAGCACATACACGATGGTCAGCACCACCCAGGTGATGACCTGGGCGAGCGCGTGCCGGTGCTTGGCCGCCTCGGTACGGACCAGGGCGTCGCTCGAGTGGAACGAGGCATCGATCTTGGTGGTCACCCGGTCGCGCACGAACGCCGCGAACCGGCCGAACAGCATCGCCCCGACGACTAGTAGGACGATCTCCAGGCCGCTGGAACGCAGCCAGGCGGTGATCTCCGTACCGCCGTTCATCGCGAGCACAGCGTTCATCGCGTCGCCCCGTGGGGCGCGCGCAGGCACAGTTCCGGTCCGTTCGAACACACACCAGAAAGGTTACAGGCCGGTCACGGCGCGTCGTCAAACGTGAACAACGACACCATCGGCGAGCGAATCGCTGGCTATGCGTCGGCCTGTTCGCGCATGCGCCAACGGATTCCGGACTCGATGAACCCGTCGATGTCACCGTCGAGCACCGCCGAGGGGTTGTTGACCTCGTAGTTGGTGCGCAGATCCTTGACCATCTGGTACGGATGCAGCACGTAGGAGCGCATCTGGTTGCCCCACGAGGCGCCCTCGTTGGTCTTGAGCGCGTCCATCTGGGCCCGCTCCTCCTGGCGCTTGCGCTCGAGCAGCTTGGCCTGCAGCACGCGCATGGCCGAGATCTTGTTCTGCAGCTGCGACTTCTCGTTCTGGCAGGTCACCACGATGCCGGTGGGGATGTGGGTCAGGCGAACCGCCGAGTCGGTGGTGTTGACGCTCTGTCCACCGGGGCCCGAGGAGCGGTACACGTCCACTCGGATGTCGCCGTCGGGGATCTCGATGTGGTCGGTGGTCTCCACCACGGGCAGCACCTCGACCTCGGCGAAGGAGGTCTGGCGGCGGCCCTGGTTGTCGAACGGGCTGATCCGCACGAGGCGGTGCGTGCCCATCTCGACCGACAACGTGCCGTAGGCATACGGCGACTTCACCGCGAAGGTGGCGCTCTTGATGCCCGCTTCCTCGGCGTAGGAGGTGTCGTAGACCTCCACGCTGTACTTGTGCCGCTCCGCCCAGCGGATGTACATGCGCATCAGCATCATCGCCCAGTCGGCGGCGTCGACACCACCGGCACCGGAGCGGATGTTGACCAGCGCGTCACGCTTGTCGTACTCGCCCGAGAGCAGGGTGCGCACTTCCATCGCCTCGATGTCCTCGCGCAGCGACGCCCGTTCGGCGTCGGCGTCGGCGAGGGCCTCGGTGGCGGCGGCGCCCTCTTCGGCCTCGGCGAGTTCGTAGAGCACCGGCATGTCCTCGAGCCGCTGGCGCAGGTCTTCCACCCGGCGCAGTTCGCTCTGGGCATGCGACAGCTCGCTGGTCACCTGCTGGGCGTGCTCCTGGTTGTTCCAGAGTTCGGGATCGGCGGCCTGGTGCTCGAGTTCATCGATGCGGCGGCGCAGCTCCTCGACATCGAGGACCGACTCGACCGTCTTGAGCGTGGTGTCGAGTTCGGCGAGGTCGGCGATAACGTCAGGATGCACGATGTCCAAGGTTACCGGTCGGCACCGACACGGCGAAACACGCGTACCGCCACGTCAGCCCGCGACGGCACGGAGACCACCCGGGCGGCGGCCGACGAGGTCGTCGAGGGCGGCGGCGCTGGCCGCGTCGGCGGGCAGCAGAACGTAGAGCTGCTGATCGTCGTCGATGGACAGATCTAGCGATTCGTAGGCCAGCCGCAGCTCACCGGTCTCGGGGTGGCTGATGCGGTTGATCCCGCCCGAGGGCGGCAGGCCGGGCAAGCGCGCGAGCCGGTCGGTGAAGGCGGAGCCCGCGGTGACGGTGAGTTCGTCCACCAGCGCGGCGACCATCGGGTCGGCGCGGAACGGGCCCTGTTTCAGCGACGCGACCAGCTTGTCGGCCGCCTGGTCCCAATCCGGGTAGAGCTCGCGCGCGCCGGGATGGGTGAAGACGAAACGCGCGATATTGGCGGGTTCGCCCTGGTCGAACAGGCCGCTGGGGCCCATCAGCCTGCGGTAGCCCTCCGTGCAGGCGAGCACTTCGGTGAACCGATTGGTGATCGCGGCGGGCGCGGGTTCGAGCTGGTCGAGGATCGCGCGGACAGTGGGGCGCACCGTGCGATTGGGGCCGTTCTCGGCCGCTCCGCAGCTGAAACCGGACATGCCCTTGGTGAGCTGGTGCAGATGCACCCGTTCGCGCGGGGTCAACCGCAGCGTCTCGGCCAGCGCCGACAGCACCGGCGGCGAGGGATGCCGGTCGCGTCCCTGCTCGAGCCGGATCAGGTACTCCACGCTCACACCCGACAGCATCGCCACCTCGGCGCGACGCAGACCGGGTGTCCGCCTGCGCGCGCCGGTCGGCAGACCGACCTGCGCGGGGGAGACCGACTCGCGCTTGGTGCGCAGGAACAGACCGAGTTCGTTGTCGCTCACCGCACCGACGGTACCGAGCCTCGCGCCGCTGAGAGTGGCCGTGCCACTACCACTCTCAGCGTGGTCTCCCTGCCAGGTCGCCGAGCGACGACATTGGGTTGCACCGGCCGATCGGGTCGGCAACGACGATTCGAGGAGCACACCGTGTCCGCATTGAAACTCGCGATCATCATCGGCAGCGTCCGCGACGGGCGGTTCGGCCCCGTGGTCGCCGACTGGTTCGCGGCGCAGGTCGACGATCGGTTCGATGTCGATGTGATCGATCTGGCCGAGTTCGATCTTCCGGCCGAACTGCCTGCGGTTCCGCCTGCGATGGACCCTGATCCCGCGCGGCCTTCCGGGATGGTGGCGTTGTCCGATCGGCTTGCTGCTGCCGATGCTTATGTTGTTCTGACGCCCGAGTACAACCGGAGTTATCCGTCGGCGTTGAAGACCGCTATCGACTGGCACTTCACTCAGTGGGATCGCAAGACGATCGGGTTTGTCGGGTACAGCGGGGGGACCGGTGGTGTGCTCGCCATCGAACATCTGCGTCAGGTTTTCAACGAACTCAATGCACATACTGTTCGGGATTATGTGTCGTTCCCTCGTTATTACCTGTTGTTCGACGAGGGTGGTCGGCTGCGTGAGCCCGAGGGGTTCGAGGCTGCGGCTAAAGCGATGCTCGATCAACTGTTCTGGTGGGCGACGGCGTTGGCGGGTGCTCGATCTGTCGCGGTTTCTGCTTGATCTGCGTGGGGCGTCGGCTGTCGGGTGATCGGCCGTATGGGGCTACTCGAGTCGGCAACCTGCCGAACTTCCCGCCGTGCGGAACCACTGCGGTGTTTTGTGCACCACGGAGGTATTGGGCTGTGTTTTTGGAGCGCTGGCGCGCTCGAGCGCGGCCCCTGGAGGGCCGCGCGAACAGCGCTTGAGACTCGCACCTGCGGCGCATGCGCTTCGAGCGCTGTTCGCGCGGCCGGGCCGCTGCGCCGCTTCGCGGCGGACTCTCCTCGAGGTCGGGTCGTGCGGGGCTGGGAATGCTGTCATGGCGTACTCGAGTGGTGGCACGTGGGCTGGAATGTGGTTGGTGGCGGGTTGGGGGAATCCCATTCGAGTCGCGGTTGTGGGCTCGCCATAAACTCCCCTCGTGGCTGCCTACTCCGCTGACCTGGACCTTGCTCTCCGATTGGCCGACGAGGCCGACGCCATCTCCAAAGAGCGCTTCGGTGCCGTAGACC
This sequence comes from Nocardia sp. NPDC050378, assembly GCF_040655675.1. Taxonomy (NCBI): domain Bacteria; kingdom Bacillati; phylum Actinomycetota; class Actinomycetes; order Mycobacteriales; family Nocardiaceae; genus Nocardia; species Nocardia sp. NPDC050378. The sequence continues at coordinate 246,135 of NZ_JBFAKI010000004.1, read as the reverse complement.
TGAAGGTCGACTCGAAACCGGATCTCACACCCGTCTCGGATGCCGACCTCGCGGTGGAACAGGTGATCCGCCGGGTGCTGAGTACCGAACGCCCCGACGATGCGGTTCTCGGTGAGGAGTTCGGCGGGGATGCCGAGTTCACCGGCAGGCAGTGGGTGGTCGACCCGATCGACGGGACGAAGAACTTCGTTCGTGGTGTTCCCGTGTGGGCCAGCCTGATCGCCCTGCTCGAGGACGGTGTCCCGGTGGTCGGTGTGGTCAGCGCACCCGCACTCGGTCGCCGCTGGTGGGCGGCGGCGGGGTCGGGGGCGTGGGCTCAGGTTCATCCGGGTGCTCCGAAACCCATCACGGTGTCGGCGGTGGGCGAGGTGGATTCGGCGAGCTTGGCGTTCTCCTCACTGTCGGGCTGGCACGAACGCGGGCTGCGGGAGAAGTTCATCGACCTCACCGACGAGGTGTGGCGAGTCCGGGGGTACGGCGACTTCTTCAACTATTGCCTGGTGGCCGAGGGGGCTGTGGATATCGCTGCCGAACCGGAGGTCTCGCTGTGGGACCTGGCGGCACTCGACATCCTGGTTCGCGAGGCGGGTGGCACGTTCACCTCCCTGGACGGGCGCCCGGGCCCGCACGGCGGCGACGCGGTGGCGACCAATGGCCCCCTGCACTCCGAGGTCCTTGCCCGTCTGCGGGCGTGAGAGGCGAGTTATCCACATGTGAGCAGATCCCGGTCACGGCTGTGATCGGGGTCGGCGGAGGGGCTGCGGTCCCGGCGCTCGCTCGTAGGATGGCCCGGTGAGCAATTCCGGCGCCACAGCCCCCGACGACTTCCCTCCGGAAGACTTCCCGCCCGACGACCCCTACTCGTCGGGCGGCGGTTACGTCTCCGAACACGATTTCGACGACACCGGCGGCTTCCACTTCGACGACCTCGCCCCCGCCACCCCGGGCCGGGCGGCGGCCCCCGCACGCGGTGAGACGGCAGACGAGGTCTTACGCCGGGTCTTCGGCTACGACAGTTTCCGTGGCGACCAGGCCGCGATCGTCGAGCAGGTCATCGGCGGCGGTGACGCACTCGTCCTGATGCCGACCGGCGGCGGCAAATCCCTGTGTTACCAGGTGCCCTCGCTGGTCCGCCCGGGTGTCGGTGTCGTCGTCTCACCGCTGATCGCGCTCATGCAGGACCAGGTCGACGCGCTGAGTGCCCTCGGGGTGCGGGCCGGGTTCCTCAACTCCACCCAGTCGCCCGATCAGCGCCGCACGGTGGAGGCGCAGTTCGTGACGGGCGAACTGGACCTGCTGTATCTGGCGCCGGAACGCCTGCGCCTGGAATCCACGCTGCGGCTGCTCGATCGCGGCACGGTCGCCCTGTTCGCCATCGACGAGGCGCACTGCGTGTCGCAGTGGGGCCACGATTTCCGGCCGGACTATCTCGCGCTGTCGCTGCTGCACGAACGCTGGCCCGATGTGCCACGCATCGCGCTCACCGCAACCGCCACCGCGAAAACCGCCGCCGAGATCGTGGAGCGACTCGATCTGGGTGAGGCGAAGCAGTTCGTCGCCAGCTTCGACCGGCCCAATATCCAGTACCGGATCGAGGGCAAGAACCGCCCCGACCGGCAGCTGCTCGAGTTCATCCGCACCGAGCATCCCGGCGACGCGGGCATCGTCTACTGCCTCTCGCGCAATTCGGTGGAGAAGACCGCCGCCATGCTCAACGAGAACGGTGTGCGGGCGGTGCCGTACCACGCGGGTCTGGACAACCGGGTGCGCGCGCAGAACCAGGCTCGGTTCCTGCGCGAGGACGGGCTGGTGGTGGTGGCGACCATCGCCTTCGGCATGGGCATCGACAAACCCGACGTGCGGTTCGTCGCACACCTCGACCTGCCGAAGTCGGTGGAGGGCTACTACCAGGAGACAGGCCGCGCGGGCCGCGACGGTCTGCCGTCGACGGCGTGGATGGTCTACGGGCTGGCCGACGTGGTGCAGCAGCGCAAGATGATCGACTCGAGCGAAGGCGACGCCGCCCACCGCAGGCAACTGCAACTACACCTGGACGCCATGCTCGCCCTGTGCGAGACGGTCAATTGCCGACGCGCGCAACTGCTGAACTATTTCGGTCAACAGCCCACCGGACAGGGCTGCGGCAACTGCGATGTGTGCCTGAACCCACCCGAAACCTGGGACGGCACCGTCCCCGCGCAGAAACTGCTCTCCACGGTGCTGCGGCTCAAACGCGAACGCGGACAAGCTTTCGGCGCCGGTCACCTCGTCGACATCCTGCTCGGCAAGACCAACCCGAAGATCACCCAGCACCGCCACAACGAGCTCACCGTGTTCGGTATCGGCACCGACCTGCGCGACACCGAGTGGCGCGGGGTCGTCCGTCAGCTGCTGGCCGGCGGATTCCTCGCGGTACAGGGCGAATACGGTGTGCTCGCCCTCACCGACGCGGGCAACGAGGTGCTCTTCGAGGGCCGCAAGGTGGCGTTGCGTCGCGAACCCGAACGCCCCACCCGGCCCGCACGCGCACCCAAGGCGGCCAAGGCCGCGGCCGACCTGCCCGCCGCCGATGTGCCACTGTTCGAACGTCTCCGGGCTTGGCGGGCGGCCACCGCCAAGGAACAGGGCGTGCCCGCCTACGTGGTGTTCCACGACGCGACCCTGCGCGAGATCGCGGCCCGCAAACCCGGCGACCTCGCCGCCCTCGGCACCGTCGCCGGGGTCGGCGAGAACAAACTGGCCAGGTACGGGGACGGGGTGCTGGCCACGCTGGCGGGCGACTAGCGGGAAGGGAACTCGCGACGGATCAGGGGGTGCCGCGTTAGTGTCGATTCATGGCCAATGGTGAAGGCTCCGAGTCGGAGACGTCGGGTGGGTCGAGCTCGGGTGGCGCGGATGCCCTCGCGCCGATGCCGCATCGGCATATCGACCCGGCGGTCGCACCCTCCTTGCTCGGCGGCCACCGCCCGGTGCACCAGGGCAGGCCCCGCTGGTCGACGGTGGCGCTCGTCCTCGTCTTCGCCTCCGCGCTCGCCCTCTATCTGCTGTTGCGTCCGGGCGGCTGACCCGGTGGCGACCGTAATGTTTGTGATGGCGCGGACCAGCACCGCCCACCACACCCTTGTGAATTCCGGTAGCCGCACGTCATAGCCCTTCCTGCGCGGCCTTCCACGGCGCACCGTTGGCCTCCTCGACCGATCGAACGGTGATCGGTCCGCGCAAGGAGGCGACGGCCATGGTCTGGACCAAGTGGGCGATCCGAGGGGTGTGCACGGCCCTCACCGCAACCGGATTCGTCTGTGCCGCAGCACAATCGGTGTCGGCGGAACCGTCGGTGGTCACTGTGATCCAGGATCTGCGCCGCATCGTCGCGCCCGCCGTGCCGGGTACGTACGACGGCGACACAGCGGTGGTCATCCTCGGCTACGGACTCACCCCGGAGGGCACCATGCGCGAAGAACTGCTGCGCCGGTTGCGGACCGGCTACGTGCAGGCGGTGTTCGCGCCGTGGTCGCCGATCATCGTCACCGGCGGCAACCCGCAGGCGGGTCGCAGCGAGGCCGACGCCATGGCGAGCTGGCTCGAGGACGCCGGTATCGACCCCGCCCGCATCCTGCGCGAGCCACACGCCGACTCCACCATCGGCAACGCCGACTACACCGCCGCCCTGATGAGCGAGCACAACCTGACCTCGGCCGTCCTCGTCACCTCCGCTGACCACGTCGCCCGGGCGCGAGCCGCCTTCGACGCGGCCGGGGTCACCGTGGTCGGTGAACTGACACCCGACACCGCCCCCTGGCCCCACCTACCGCTGAGTATCGACCAGTTCGGTCCCATGCTGCCCGCGGACTAGCCGACGGTGCGGGCGACTGTGATCGCGCACAGTATTCCGCGACTGTGCCGACGCCCGCTACGACCTGCGCCGATCGTAGGGGCACGGACTCCGAGTCCGCTCCCGCAACTTCGAGGTGACACCAGATGCAGCTCCACCTGTCCGATCGCGACATCCTCGCCGAGCTCGAATCGACGGCCGAGGACAACCTCAACGACCACCTGGCCAAGGCCAAGGACTGGAACCCGCACGACTACGTGCCGTGGGACGAGGGTCGCAACTTCGCCGCCATGGGTGGAATCGATTGGGAACCGGGGCAATCCAGACTCAGCGAAGTGGCGCGGGCGGCCATGATCACCAATCTGCTCACCGAGGACAACCTGCCCTCCTACCACCGTGAACTGGCCGACACCTTCGGCCTCGACAATGCCTGGGGCACCTGGGTCGGGCGCTGGACGGCCGAGGAGAACCGGCACGGCATCGTCATGCGCGACTACCTCGTCGTGACCCGCGCGGTCGACCCGGTCGCCCTGGAACAGGCACGGATGGCGCACATGACCGCCGGTATCGCCAAGCCGGAGAAGGGTTCCCAGTTCCTGCGCGGCGTCGCCTACGTCACCTTCCAGGAACTGGCGACCCGCATCAGCCACCGCAATACCGGCACCCTGTGCGGCGATCCGATCGCCGACCGGATGCTCGCGCGTATCGCCGCCGACGAGAACCTGCACATGATCTTCTACCGCAAACTGTGCGGCGCCGCCCTCGACCTCACTCCCGACGCCGCTATGGCCGCGATCACCGATGTCATCCTGCGTTTCCAGATGCCCGGCCTGAACCAGCCCAACTTCCGCCGCAATGCGGTCCTGCTCGCCAAGCACGGCGTCTACGACCTGCGCCAGCACCTCGACACCGTGCTGAAGCCGGTCCTGCGCACCTGGCGGATCTTCGAACGCTCCGACTTCGGCCCCGAGGGCGAACGCGCCCGCGACGAACTGCACGCCTACCTCACCGATCTCGAGGTCAAGGCTGCCCGCTTCGAGGAGCAACGCGACCGCGCACTGGCCAGGGCCGCCGCCCGCGCCTGATCCGGCCATGGAATAAACCGCTGGCGCCGTCACTTACAGTTGACCGTTATGAAGGAGAAAGGCCGGAAGGTCATCGCGACCAACCGCAAGGCCCGGCACAACTACACGATCCTCGACACCTACGAGGCGGGGATCGCGCTGGTCGGCACCGAGGTGAAGAGCCTGCGTGAGGGCAAGGCCTCGCTCGTCGACGCCTTCGCGACGGTCGACAACGGCGAAGTGTGGCTGCGTGGCCTGCACATTCCCGAGTTCAGCCACGGCACTTGGACCAACCACGCGCCCCGGCGCACCCGCAAGCTGCTGCTGCACAAGCGTGAGATCGAGCACCTGGTCGGCAAGTCCCGCGAGGGCAACCAGACGCTGGTGCCGCTGTCGATGTACTTCTCCGACGGCAAGGTGAAGGTGGAGCTGGCCCTGGCCAAGGGTAAGCAGGACTACGACAAGCGCCAGGATCTGGCTCGCCGCCAGGCCGAGCGTGAGGTCACCCGCGAGATCGGTCGGCGGGTCAAAGGCATGCGTTGATCTCCGTCGTCCTCGCCCTGATCGCGGCGGCGGGTTACGGAGTCAGCGACTTCTTCGGCGGCATCGCGGCCCGCAGAGTCACCGCTCTGCGGGTCGTCGTCGTCTCGTATCCGTGGTCGGTGCTGCTGGTCCTGCTGATCGCACCGCTGGTCGGCGGGCATCCCGACACCGCGTCGATGCTGTGGGGGCTGGCCGCCGGCGTGGCGAGCGGGCTCGCGGTGTGGTGGTTCTACGCCGCGCTCGCCGACGGGCCGATGGCGGTGGTTTCCCCGGTCACGGCGGTATTGGTGGCCGGTATTCCGGTGATCGCGGGCTTCTTCCTCGGTGAGCGCCCGGGCCCGGCCGCGATCGCCGGTATCGCGCTCGCGCTCGTCGCGGTGGTGCTGGTGAGCCGTGAGGCACCGGACGAGACCACCGAGGAGATCATCGGCGGACGACAACTGCGATTCTCCCGTCGCGTCGCCCTGCTGACCGTCGGTTCCGGCGCCGCGTTCGGATTCGCCTTCTTCTTCCTGCACGAAACCGACCCGGCCGCCGGGCTGTGGCCGCTGCTCGGCCAGCGCGGCGCCGCGACGGCGGTGGTGTGGATCTGCGCTCTGGCCGCCGGTCAGTTCGCCGGTCTGCACGGTGAACCGCTGCGGTTGGCGTTGTGGATCGGCGTGCTCGACGTGATCGCCAACGCCGCCCTGCTCTACGCCTTCCACGGGGCGATGCTGTCGGTGGTCAGTGTGATCGGTTCGCTGTACCCGGCGGCGACCGTGCTGCTGGCGATGGTGCTGCTCGGCGAACGAATCAGCCGCACCCAGAAATTCGGCCTGGTACTCGCGCTCGCCGCGGTCGCGATGATCGCCGCGAGCTGAGACCTACAACCGGGTGCAGGGTTCGTGCAGTCCGAGCCTGGTCAGCGTCGAACCCTGGTAGCCGACCGCGATCGCCCGCGCACCCATCGGCGCGCTGTCGTCGGGCTGGAACACCACGGTCCACTCCTTGCTCAGGTCGGGCGCGTCCGCACCCACCGGATGGATGGCGACGATGCCTTCCCCGTCGGGTTTCAGCCCCTCCGCGGCCCTCCGCAACCCCTCCCGGGTGAGCTCGCCCCGCTCCGCCGCCTCTGTGAGCAGTGCCTTCAGCGGGTAGGAGATGGCCCAGCCCAGCGAATAACCGAAGTTGGACGGTTCGTGATCGGTTGCCTCACGTGCCTTCTGCGCGCCGACGCTGTCGCCCGCCCAGCTGTCGACGGGAGTCAGGTAGTTGTAGCGGGCGGCGAGCGCCGGAGCGGCGGCGGTCTGGTGCAGTGCGGCGTTCCAGGTGGGCAGCGAACCGAGGAACCGGCCGGTGAACCCGGCGCGCACCAGCTTGCCCACGATTTCGGCCGTTTCGGCGGGCCCGGTGGCCAGCATCACCAGATCGGGGTTGGCCGCGAGCACCTCCTGCACCGGTCCGTCCTGGTTGCCCACCTCGCCGTTTGGTCCGGTGTCGATGCGGTCGGCGATGGTGGCGCCGTTCGCGAGCGCCCATTTCAGCGCGCCGCTGGCGTAGTCGCCGCCGTAATTGCCCCGATACGACACCACCGCGATATTCGTCGGCGCGTAGTGGTTCTCGGCGAACCAGTCCAGCCCCATCACCGCTTCGGTGCAGTAGGAGTAGCCCGCGCTCAGCACCAGATTGCGGTCGGCGCTGCGATAGTTCCAGCCCGACCATTGGGTGGCCGCGGTGCTCACCATGTCGTCGGCGTCCATCTGGTTGAGCATCGCGATGGTCTGCGACGTGCCGAAACTCATTGCCAGGGCGAGCACATGCGGCTCGATCTCGGCGTAGCCGGAACGGTGCCTGCCCGGGTCGAGGGAGGTGTTGCGGATGTGTGTGGTGATGTCGATGTCGTAGCCGCCGATGCCGCCCGCCTCGTTGACCTCTTTCCAGAACGCCAACTGCCCCTCGTTCATCGACGAACCGAGCGCCGAGAACGGGCCGTCGGCCAGGTCCGAGAGCACCCCGAGATAGAGGCAGCCGCGATCGGGATGCGTGGAACCAGGGCAGGGTTGACTGCTCACTCCAGGGGCGTGTTCCGAGTCACCGGCCGAACACGCCGCGGCGAGCACCAGTCCGGCAACAGCCGGAATCACCGCGACCCGGCGCAGCCCACGCCGACGGGGGAATGCCATCAATCAACTCCTTGGTCCAGCCGCCCAGGCGATCTCGCTTCTCCCGGTTCGACCGATCGAGAACGATACTCGCCCCCACCGACTGTGCCGGACCAATTGGCCGGTTCGCTACCCGGTCACCACGACGCCACCCGGCGCTGGCAGAAATAAGGGGAAGAAACCGGAAAGCGTGGGTGTTAATATGACTAGCCCGCAAGGTGCGGGCACGTACGGGGCTGAACGGTTTCGACTGCGTACGTTGATTCAGGGGAAGCGTGTCGGTGCAGGCAAGAGACCACCGTAAGCGTCGTTGCAACCAATTAAGCGCCGATTCCAATCAGCGCGACTACGCTCTCGCTGCCTAAGTAGCGAAGCGTGTCTGTCAGTCCGGGTTCGTCCCTCGACCCGGGTACTGGCATCAGCTAGAGGGAATCACCGTCCAGGTCGGTCGCGGATCTGGGCGGGACATCGAACAGCGACTGGGATCGTCATCCGAGCTTGTTCGCGAGACGCGGAGATCCGAGTAGAGACATAGCGAACTGCACACGGAGAAGCCCTGAAGACGCGGCGGAGGACCCGGGTTCGATTCCCGGCAGCTCCACTGAAGAGCCCCTCACCTGACACGCAGGTGAGGGGCTTTTTCGTGGGATCAGCCGCCCGCGCGACGGCGGAACGTGCGCTTTCCACCCGCAGCCGCGGACGTACCGCGCAGCTTGGCTTCGTTCTGGGCGGCGCCGGCCACGGAGGCGTTGCCGTTCTTGCGTTCCAAAGCTTCGCGGAACTTGCGTTTGGTCGCCTCGGTGGGTGACTCGGTCGGGTTTTCGTCTTCGGACATGGGGATAAGCCTGCCATCTGTGTGAGGGCTTCGTTACCAGCTCGGTACGATCCAGCCAGGCGGGGTCGGGCAGGAGGGACGCGGGCGTGATCGAGGTATGGGGTGCGCGGGTCGCGGTGCGGTACGCGGACGGGCGCTTGGTGACGACACCGCTGCGGGCCGACAACGAGATCGCCCTCGACGTCGGTGTGGCCGAACTCGCGCGGATCGCCCTGGCGACCACCGAGGACGGGCAGATGGCGTTGCTGCTGTTCTTCCGGTCGGCCGATTTCGTGGTCGGTGGTGAAGCGACGCAACGGCATCCGGTTCCGGTGTTCCTGGAGACGGGGCTACGTGAGCAGGCCCAGGTGCTGGTTCGCGCGGTCGAACGCGATCTCGTCGGTCTGCGCCGGGTGTTCCCGCCACGTCCGAGTCTTGTTCCGCCGCGCCCACTTCTCGGCCCGAACGGCCCGCGACGACCCGATGTCGGCGCGGCGGCGGCCCGCATGCGGCACGCGGGCAACTGCGCCCGCGAGATCGATACCCTGCACGCCGCCGCCCGCCCTGACGAGTACGTCCTCGAGCTGGCGCAGGCTGGGCACGAGGGCGCGCCGGGCCTGCTCGTGATCACGACCCTGCGGTTGCTGTTCGTTTCCGCGTGGGCGATGTACGAGTTCCCGGTGTCGGTACTCACCGGCGCCTCGGTGCGTTCGGGTGCGGAAAACATGGTGACCCTGCGGATTTCGGGTGCGGGCACCGATCTGGACTTCCACGACTGGACCGCGACCGACTTCGAGCGGATGGCCGAGGCGATCCGCCTGGCCTGCGAGATCGAGCACGTCGACGGATCGATCGCGCCGTCGCTGCCGTCTTCGGCCGACCTGTTCGGCGAGTGGCAACTGCTGGTGGAGCGGCGCAAACTCGGGATGGTCGCCGACGAACCGTTTCGTCGTCAGGCCGTCGGCATCATGCTGACCATGCCGGGCTGAACACCGGCGCCCCCGCGTGCAACGCCACCCGCCGCCAGGGACTCGACGGACGCAGGTGCAGACCCGCGATCATCCGGCGCCGTTCCGCCACTTGGCTTTTCGCGGCCGAGAGATCCTGGGTGGCGGCCCAGAAGATGGCTCCGGTGAGGAAGCCGTCGCCGAACTGACGCCAGTTGCGATAGTGCTGACGCGCACGGTCGAGCCCGGTGAGCATGTGCTCGAAGGCCTCGTTCTCGGTGAGATACCCGGCGGTGCAGGAGGCCCGGGCGATGAACACCAGTCGCGCCAGATCCCAGGCGGTGGCGTCGTTCTGCAGCGGTGCGGGCAGGTTGTCGGTGATGCCGAGTTTGATGGCCTGCAACCAGGCGTCGTAGTCCCGGTCGATACCGGCCGGACCCCGGTAGCCGCGGAAACCCGAGAGGGTGTGCAGGAATTCGCGGTGCTCGTCGGCCAGCCCCGACCGGTCGACCCGCCCGGTGTCGGTGGCCGCGGCGACGGCGAGCGGATGGACGAGCTCGAACAGGGGCGCGTGCATGCCCGCCAATAGCCGGCGGATGGTGTCGCGCGCGTCCTCGGCGTGGTCGACGCCCCACGATTCGTGCAGACCCTCGATCGCGGTCTCGCGACGCGTGGCTGAACTGCCGGGCTCCTCCGGCAGGAAGGCGACACTGTCGCAGTAGGCGCCCCAGCTTCGTCCGTAGTAGGCGCCGACGGCCAGCGCGCGAATCCGGTCGTCGTCGAGCGCCGCGCCCGACCACACGTCGGGCTCGGGGTCGATATCCGCGCCGGGAAACCCCGCCACGCGCGGTCGCCCGTGCACTGAGCCTGCCGATTGCATCCAGCCACCCCTCCGCCGAGCCGAACGTTGTGTTGCCAGATCTTACGGACGGACTGCCTTCGGTGGAACCGAGTGTGTCGGTGGGCGGTACTACCGTCGGGGGATGGGCTACCGGGAACGTCGGTCACGGGTCGATCGCGCGGTGGTCTGGCAACGCGCCGGCGGCGGCGCGGGCCAGGTCAGCGTGTTTCCCGACGGCTGCATGGACTTGATCTGGACCGAGGGCACCTTGATGGTGGCGGGCCCGGACACTCGTGCCGCGCGGGTGCGTGCCGGTGCCGCCGATTTCGTCGGTGTCCGGTTCGCCCCGGGTGCCGCACCGGCTGTGCTCGGAGTGCCCGCCGTCGAGCTGCTCGACCAGCGCGTCGAACTCGACACGATCGTGTCCGCCGCCACCGCCCGCGCACTGCTCGATCAGGTCGACAACTCGCCCGACCGCGTTGTGGCTCTCGAATCCGTCGCCGTCGAACTCGCGGCCGCCGCGCCGTCACCGGAGCCGATCCTCACCGGCATCGTCGACGCCTTGGCCGCGGGCGAATCGGTCGCCCACACCGCTGCCCGCGCGGGTTTGTCGGCACGCATGCTGCACCGCCGCTCACTCGCGGCATTCGGATACGGCCCCAAGATGTTGGCGAGGATTCTTCGATTTCAACGCGCACTGGAAACCATCCGCACGGGTACTCCGGCCGCCGAGGCAGCGGTCCTGCACGGCTACGCCGACCAGGCACATCTGTCCCGGGAGGTCCGTGACCTGGGCGGATGCACGGTGCGAAGCCTGCAACCCGGCTGAGGGTGCCCGGAAAGTCTCATTCGGCTCAGCTGCGATACGAAGTTATGCTCACTGTGCACGCCCCGTCGCATGTGCCAGGCCCAGTCCGAACCACGACGAGAGGATGTGACCCGATGATCGACGAATCCGTGTTCACCACGCTGCGTATCGAGGCCGAACGAGACGAAGTACGCCGACTTGTGGTCGGCGCCGTCGTCGTGCGCCACGACCGGGTCCTCATCCTGCGCCGCCGACGATCCGACTTCCTCAGCGGACGGTGGGAGTTGCCCAGCGGCGTCGTCGAGCACGGCGAGGCACTCGACGACGCCCTCGCCCGTGAGGTTGCCGAGGAGACGGGCCTCGAGGTCACCGGCATCACCGACTACCTGGGCGACTTCGACTATCTGTCCGGCAACGGCGCGCGCACCAGACAGTTCACCTTCGTCGTCGACGTCGCCACCACCGGACCCGTGCAACTCACCGAACACGACGCCCACCTGTGGACCAAGCTGGACGGCGAACCGCCGGTCAGCGACGAGGTCCGCGAGGTGCTCGGCCGGTACCGGCGGCGCCTGCGCGACCCGCACGGCTGGTCGTCCTATCCGCTGGGCAACGGCGCGTAGAGGTCGACACCGTGCCCGTCGGGGTCGGCGAGCGTGGCGTAGCGCTGGCCCCAGAAGGCGTCCCACGGCGCGAGCTCACCGTGGTACCCGGCGCCGAGCAGTTCCTTGTACAGCGAGTCGACCTCGGCCGGATCGGCGCAGCGGAACGCGAGGCTGCTCCGGCCGGGGCCGCTGGGCGGTTGCCAACCGGGGGTGAACGAGGCGACCGTCGCCTCGGTGTCCAGCAGCAGCCGCATGCCACCGGACAGGGGAGCCTCGGCGTGCCCCTCGGTCTCACATCCCTCGGGGAAGTCCAGGCCGAGCGCACGATAGAAGGCCACCGAGGCGGCCATGTCGGACACGATGATCGAGATGGCGTCGAGCTGAGGAGTCATGTCCGGCAGCGTATTCGGCGCGCAGGCCGGTCGTCTTGAACGAATCGGACATCAACGCGCCGACACGGGCACCAGTTCGGCGATGAGGTTGCCGATCAGGATCTGCAGGTGATCGCGGATCCCGCGCACGACCTCGATCGGTTGCCCGGCCGGATCCGACAGCACCCAGTCGCGATAGCTGATGCCAGGGAAATACGGGCACACCTCGCCACAACCCATGGTCACCACCACGTCGGACAGCCCGACGACATCGTCGGTGAGCGGCTTGGGCCGTTCACCGGAGATGTCGATACCGATCTCGGCCATCGCCGCCACCGCGACGGGATTCAGTTCGTCGGCGGGCTCGCTGCCCGCGGTGCGGACCTCGATGCGATCGCCGGCCATAGCGCGCAGGAAGCCCGCCGCCATCTGTGATCGGCCCGCATTGTGGACGCAGACGAACAACACGCAGGGTGTGTGGGCCATGGTCGCCCTTTCGGTGCAGGGGCGAAGTGCTTGTGGCGCTTCGGATATCACCGCCATCATCGCATCAACCCGCGCGTGTGTGGGCGCGGCTACGGTGTTGTCCTGCGGTGTCCGCCTCAGTCGAGCGAACCGAGTACCCGGTTCACATAGTCGTTGGCGAACACTCCGGTGGGGTCGAGACGTTTGCGCACGGCCGCGAACCGATCCCAGTCGGGATAGCGTCCGCGCAGCGTCTCAGCGGTCTGGAAATGGTGTTTGCCCCAGTGCGGACGACCGTCGAACCGGTCGAAGACCGCTTCGCAGGCGCGCAGGTACGGCTCCCACTCCATGCCCTGGTACTGGTGCACCGCGATGTAGCAGGTGTCGCGTCCGCTCGCGGGGGAGAGGAAGGCGTCGTCGGGGGCGACCCAGCGCACCTCGATCGGCATGGGTGTTCCGAATCTCTTTGCGAGGGTGATCATCTCGCGAACGGCCTCGGCCGCGTGCGCGCGCGGGACCGCGTATTCCATCTCGTTGAACCGCACCAGGCGCGGGGTGGCGAACACACGGTAGGAGCGGTCGCGCTGACGGTTGTTGCTGCCCGCGACGGTGGCCACGCGATGGATCAGTGGAACAGTCGCGGGAACCAGGCGACCCACCCGGCACAAGCCGTCGTAGAGATAGTTGGACAGCAGGATGTCGTTGACCCACTCGCTCAGCGCGCCGCGCGGCTGCTCGGGTTCGTCCGTGCGATTGAGCGCCTTGGTCATCACCACAGAGCTGTGCGCGAAGGCGAAGAACTCGAAATGGTCGTTCCCGTCGATGAATTCGTCGAGATCGGCGAGGACCTCGGCCAGCGGCAGCGGCCGTTCCACGCCTTCGAGCACGAACGACGGCTCGAGCTGCAGGGTGGCCTCGGTGACGATGCCGAGCGCGCCGATGCTCACCCGTGCGGCGCGCCAGCCCTCGGGGTCGGTCTCCTCGTTCAGTTCGACCACGTTGCCGTCGGCGCACAGCACCTGCACCGAGTGCAGCGCCGCCGAGATGTTGCGCAGCCGCGCGCCGGTGCCGTGGGTCGCGGTGGCGGTGGCGCCCGCGACGGTCTGGGTATCGATGTCGCCCAGGTTGGGGAAGGCCAGCCCGTGCTCGTGCAACACCGGGCTCGCCGCGTTCAGCGTCAACCCGGCCTGCACGCGCGCGCGGCCGGTCGAGGTGTCGACGTCGAGCACCTTGTTCATGGCGCCGAGGTCGACGAGGGTGCCGTCGGTGAGCACGGCGTCGGTGAACGAGTGGCCCGAACCGGCGACACGCACCGTTCGGCCCCGCGCCGCGGATTCGGTGACGATCCCGGCCAGTTCATCGACGTCACGCGGCGTCGCGACGACGGCGGGTGCGCAGCGCTGCTCGCCAGCCCAGTTCACCCAGGTGTTCTTGGTCATGTGTCCAACTGTAGAGGACCAAGTGTGACCCGCGCTACTGAGTGCGCAGAAATCAGCGGCGACGCCCCAGGCAGGCGGCCGATTTGGCCTGCTCCACCTCGGCGTCGGTGAGCGGCGGGGCGAGCAGCGGCCGGCGCGGCACGTTGTCGGTGCGCACGCCGTTCAGCGCGACGGCCATATAGCGCTGCCACACGTCGGGATTGACCGGCGCGGCGAACTCGATGAACGAGTTGACCATGTGGATCAGTGCGAAGAAGTCGGTGGTGGTGATGTCGGGGTGTACCGCGCCCGCGCCGCGCGCCCGGTCGACGATGGCCGCCACCGACGGGCGGATCCGCTCGCGCATCTCGGCGAAGCGGGCCGGGTCCTCTTCGAGTTCGAGCACCACCTCGCCGAAGCCACGGTTGGTCGCCAGGTGCTTGCAGGCGTATTCGAAGAACTCGACGAGTGCGAGCCACGGGTCCGGATTGCGGGTCGCCGCGTCGGCCGCGTCGGCGAAGTCGACCATGTTCTGCTCGAAGACCTCGACGATGAGTGCCCGCTTGTTGGCGAAGCGCCGGTAGACCGTGCCGACGCCGACGCCCGCGCGCTCGGCGACGTCGTCGAGGGTGATTTCCAGGCCGTGTTCGGCGAAGAGTTCCCTGGCTGCGGCCACGATGCGTTGCTGATTGCGGGCGGCATCGGCGCGCAGCCTGCGGGGCGCTGCGGCAGTCGTCGTGGCGTGATTCACAGGTGCATCCTACTCATTGCCGGATTAAGTGGAGGTGGTTTCTCCGTTACTCTGGTAGCTTCTTACTGAAGCGGAGGCTATATCTCCGATTATGCCACCGAAAACACCGACCTAGACCTGCAAGGGGAGTCATGACCACCACACTCGACAAGGGGACGAGTCCCGCGTCCGGTGCGGACACCAGTAACCGGCGAGGCTCACACGCATTGCGCTGGTGGGTGCTCGCGGTCCTCGGTATCGCGCAGCTGATGGTCGTGCTCGATGCGACGATCGTGAACATCGCGTTGCCGGCCGCCCAGGCCGACCTGGGCTTCGGCGACGCCGACCGCCAATGGGTCATCACCGGCTACGCGCTGGCCTTCGGCAGCCTGCTGCTGCTCGGCGGCCGCCTCAGCGACCTGTTCGGCCGCCGGAACACTTTCATCGTCGGCCTGGTCGGCTTCGCGGTCGCCTCCGCCATCGGCGGCGCGGCCAACAGCTTCGAGATGCTGGTCGCCGCGCGCGTCGGCCAGGGTGTGTTCGGCGCGCTGCTCGCGCCCGCCGCCCTCTCGCTGCTGACCGTCACCTTCACCGAACCCGGTGAACGCGCGAAGGCGTTCGGCATCTTCGGTGCCGTCGCCGGTGCCGGTGGCGCGATCGGCCTGCTGCTCGGCGGCGCGCTCACCGAGTGGGCGTCGTGGCGCTGGGCGATGTATGTGAACCTGATCTTCGCCGCCGTCGCGCTGGTGGGTGCGGTGCTGTTGCTGGCCAAGCACGTGAACGCCAGCTCGCGGCCCAAGCTCGACTGGCCCGGCACCATCACCGTCACCGCGGCGCTGTTCGGCATCGTCTACGGCTTCTCGCACGCCGAATCCCACGGCTGGAGCGACCCGACCACGCTGGCGTTCTTGATCGGTGGCGCCGTGCTGCTCGCGGTGTTCGGCTGGATCGAGACCCGCGTCGCGCACCCGCTGCTTCCGCTGCGCATCGTCACCGACCGCACCCGTGCCGGTTCCTACCTGACCGTGTTCATCATGGGCATCGGCATGTTCGCCATCTTCCTGTTCCTGACGTTCTACATGCAGCTGTCGCTGCAGTACTCGCCGATCATGACCGGTGTGGCGTTCATGCCGATGGTGTTCGGCATGGTTGCCTCCTCCACCACCGCGCCCTCGTTGCTGCTGCCCAAGGTCGGGCCGAAGGTCGTCATCAGCGGCGGCTTCCTGGTCGCCGCGGCGGGCATGGTGTGGCTCACCTTCATCGGTCTCGACAGCAGCTACGTCACCCACATCCTGCCCGCGCTCGTCCTGCTCGGCCTCGGCCTCGGTGGCGCCATGTCGGTGGCGTTCCAGGGCTCGACGGCAGGCGTGCAGCACGACGACGCCGGTGTCGCCTCGGCGATGGTGAACACCAGCCAGCAGGTCGGTGGTTCCATCGGCACCGCGCTGCTCAGCACGATCGCGGCCTCGGCGATGACCGACTACGTGTCCGCGCACGAGCCCGGTCCACTGACCATGGCCCAGGGCGCGATCGAGAGCTACACCACCAGCTTCTGGTGGGCGGCGGCCACTTTCGTGCTCGGCGCGATCGTGATCGGTGTGCTCATGCCGAACAAGGTGCCCGCCCCTGCCGAGGGCGAGTTGGTGCTCGCGCACTGATCCACCTGTCGTAAACCGATGGCCCGGACCGAGACTCGGTCCGGGCCATCGGCGTTCGCGCGGGGTGGCTGCTGGGGGTTTGCCGGACGTGCACCGCGCGCTAGTTTGTCGGGGGTACTCGATACCATGAGCAACGACCACCGTCGGACTAGCAGGGGAGGGCAGTGCATGGCATCGCGGCCCCCGGCGCTCGACCCGGCCGTCCTCGCGGCGATCTCGGTGGGCGGTGGTCTCGGGGCCACGGCCAGATACGGTGTGGGCCAGTGGTGGCCGGTGCGACCCGGGCAATTTCCGTGGTCGACCCTCACCGTCAATGTGGTCGGCTGCTTCGCCCTCGGGGTGCTGATGGTCGTGGTCACCGAGTTCTGGTCGGCGCCGCTGCTGGTTCGCCCGTTCCTCGGGATCGGTGTGCTCGGCGGGTTCACTACTTTCTCCACCTTCGGCCTCGAGCTTCGTACACTGATCGACACCGGTTCGCCGGGCACGGCCGCGGCCTATCTCGGTCTCTCGGTCCTCGCGGGCCTCGGCGCGATGGCGCTCGCCATGATCGGGACCCGCTGGGCGGCAGGCAGCGTGGGACAGAGCACGTGAATCCGACGACGGAAGGGGGCCATTTGATGGTCGCGATGTGGGCTCCCACGGCGGGAGGCGCGCGATGACCGCGGCACTCGTGTTCGCGGGTGGAATGCTCGGTGCCCCCGCGCGTTACCTCGTCGATCGGGCGGTCTCGGCGCGGTTCCCGGCCGGGCTGCCGTGGGGGACGTTGACGGTTAACATTGTCGGTTCGGCGTTGCTCGGGGGCCTGATCGGCGCGAGCGCGGGCAGTACTCTGCTGGCGTTCGCGGGAATCGGTTTCTGTGGTGCGCTGACCACGTTCAGCACATTCGGTTACGAGACCATACGTCTGGTAACCGAGGGCGCCTACGTGTATGCCCTGGGCAACGTCGCGATCAGTGTCGCGGCGAGCCTGGCCTCGGTGTACGCCGCCGCGTCCCTGACCAACTGGTTGTGCGCATGATCCTCATGACCAGCCGCGCCCAGCCGACACGGAAGGGAACACCCACCATGGCCCACGATCGCGCCGGACGGCCCGCCCGCCCGACCGACCTGGTGGATATCGCTCACCTGGTCACCGCGTACTACAGCCGCGTGCCCGATCCGGCCGAACCGAGCCAGCAGGTGGTCTTCGGCACCTCGGGTCATCGCGGGTCGAGCGAGGACAGCGCGTTCAACGAGGCGCACATCATGGCCATCACCCAGGCGATCGTCGAGTACCGCGCCACCCGCGACATCACCGGTCCCGTGTACCTGGCGCGCGACACCCACGCCCTGTCCGAACCCGCGTGGACCACCGCGCTCGAGGTCCTCGCGGGCAACGACGTCACCGCCGTGATCGACGCGCGCGGCCGCTACACCCCCACGCCCGCGCTGAGTCATGCTGTGCTGCGCCACAATCAGGGCGGAACCAAGCATCAGGCCGACGGCATCGTGGTAACCCCCTCGCACAATCCGCCGCGCGACGGCGGCTTCAAATACAACCCGCCACACGGCGGTCCCGCCGACACCAAGGCCACCGACGCCATCGCCGCGCGCGCCAACGAACTGCTGCGCGGCGGCCTGGCCGAGGTGAAGCGGGTGTCGCTGGAACAGGCGATGAAGACCCATGTGCAGCGCTACGACTACCTCGACCACTACGTCGCCGACCTGCCGAACGCGCTGAACCTGGACGCGATTCGCGGTGCGGGCATCCGCATGGGCGCCGATCCGATGGGCGGGGCGAGCGTGGACTACTGGGAGGAGATCGGGCAGCGCTTCGATCTCGAACTCGAGGTGGTCAACCCGTTCGTCGACCCCACCTGGCGTTTCATGACCCTCGACAGCGACGGCAAGATCAGGATGGATCCGTCCTCGCGCCACGCCATGGCCGGATTGGTCGGCATCAAGGACGACTACGACATCTCCACCGGTAACGACGCCGACGCCGACCGCCACGGCATCGTCACCCCCGACGGTGGCCTGATGAACCCCAACCACTTCCTCGCGGTCGCGATCGAATACCTCATCGCCAACCGGATGTGGTGGGACGCGCTCACCAAGGTCGGCAAGACGGTTGTCACGTCCTCGATGGTGGACCGGGTGGTCGGCGTACTCGGCCGCGATGTGTACGAGGTGCCGGTCGGGTTCAAGTGGTTCGTGCCCGGATTGTTCAGTGGCAGTTTGGCTTTCGGTGGTGAGGAGAGCGCGGGTGCGTCGTTCCTGCGGATGGACGGCACCGTGTGGACCACCGACAAAGACGGCATTCTGCTGGCGCTGCTGGCCGCCGAGATCGCGGCCGTCACCGGTCAGACGCCCTCGGCTCGCTACGGCGAGCTCGAACGTCAGCACGGTAGCCCCGCTTACGCGCGCATCGACGCCGTCGCCACCAGCGAGCAGAAGGCCGAGCTCGCGCGGCTCAGCGCCGACGCCATCACCGGCACCGAGATCGCCGGCGAGGAGATCACCGGCATCCTCACCACCGCGCGCGGCAACGGAGCCCCCCTCGGCGGGCTCAAGGTAACCACCGAGAACGCCTGGTTCGCCGCCCGTCCTTCGGGCACCGAGGACAAGTACAAGATCTACGCCGAATCCTTCCTCGGTTCCGAGCATCTGGCCCAGGTGCAGGCCGCCGCCGAGGAGATGGTGAATCAGGCGCTGACCGAGTGAGCACCGCGACAAAGGTTCGGCTACCCGCCGAAATCTGGGTGCTGATCGCGGCGGCGTTCGTGATCGCGCTCGGCTTCGGGCTGGTGGCGCCGGTGCTGCCGCAGTACGCCCGCGAGTTCGGGGTCGGTATCGCGGCCGCGTCGGCGATCGTGAGCGCCTTCGCGTTGATGCGCTTGCTGTTCGCCCCGGCCAGTGGGCGGCTCGTGCAGAAGCTCGGCGAGCGACGGGTGTATCTGGCGGGCATCCTCATCGTCGCGGTGTCGACCGGTGCCTGCGCGCTGGCGCAGACGTATTGGCAACTGCTGGTGTTGCGCTCGCTCGGCGGGATCGGGTCGACGATGTTCACGGTGTCGTCGATGGCGTTGATCATCCGGGTGTCGCCGCCTGCCGCGCGCGGCCGGGTGTCCGGTGTGTATTCGACGAGTTTCCTGATCGGTTCGCTGGTCGGTCCGCTGGTCGGTGGTGCGCTGGCCGGGCTCGGGTTGCGGGCCCCGTTCGTCATCTACGCGCTGGCCCTGCTCGTCGTGTGCGTGATCGTGTTCGCCGGTTTGCGCGAGTCACCGGTCCTGAAGGACGACAGCGCGACGACCACCCCGGAACTGACCTTCCGGCAGGGCTGGTCGGAGCCCGCGTATCGCGCGGTGCTGCTGTCGAGTTTCGCCGGCGGTGTCGCGGTGTTCGGTGTGCGGATGGCGTTCGTCCCGCTGCTGGTGGTGGAGACCCTGCGGCAGGAACCCGGCATGGCCGGTGTCGCGCTCACCGTCTTCGCGGCGGGCAACGGTGCGGTGCTGTTCGCCTCGGGGCGGTTATCCGACCGGCTCGGCCGCAAACCGTTCCTGATCCTCGGCTCGGCGATCTGCGCGGTCGGCACCGGCGCGCTCGGTTTCGCGCCGTCGCTGCCGTGGTTCCTGCTCGCCTCGTTCGTGGCGGGTATCGGTTCCGGCATGTTCAGCCCGGTGCAGCAGGCGGCGCTCGCCGATGTGCTCGGCAGCCGGGCGCGCGGCGGCCCGGTCCTCGCGGCGTTCCAGATGGCGGCCGACCTGGGCGCCGTCATCGGCCCGATCGTCATCGGTGAGGTGGCCGATCGCACGTCGTTCGGGGTCGGCATGGCGGTGACCGGGGCGGTGCTCGCGGTGTCGGCGACGGTGTGGGTGTTCACGCCTGAGCCGTCGCGGATCGTGCATCCCGAGGACCCACAGCACCCCGACCACGCGGGCGACGGCCTCGACCCGCAATGCACCTGCGACGGCCCCGACGGGTCACCCGTGGTGCGTGACGGCATGGTTCCCGCGAACCGTCGCCCGGTCGACACGGAGAAGTAGCTGGTAGAGGCGATATCGCCGTGCCCGGGCGGCGCGCCGATATCGGCTCGAGGCAGAGTGGACGGGTGAGCACAGCCGGTTCTTCGCACAATCCACGTCCCGTGTCGAGCAACACCACCTACGCCCTGGGCGCGGTGGCCCTCGTCGTGATCGGGCTGATCGTGTTCGCCGTCTACAAGTGGAGCGCCGAACCACCAGCCGTCCGCAACGACGGTTACGGCGCTGTACGCGAGGCAGCGGTGCAGGTCACCACCACGCCCGAAGGGGTGATCCGGCTCGGCCGCCCCGACGCCGCGAAGACCATCGACATCTTCGAAGACCCGCTGTGCCCCGCGTGCGGGGTGATGGAGACCAGCTACGGCCAGGAACTAGCCCAGAAGATCGATGAGGGCAAGCTCGCAGTGAACTACCACCTCGTCGCGTTCCTCGACGACCAGTCCAAGAGCAAGGACTACTCCACCCGCGCCATCGCGGCCAATCTCTGTGTCGCCCAAACAGATTCGGGCCCCACCTACGGCAAGTTCCACAAGGCCCTGTTCGTCGACCGCCAGCCCGAAGAAGGCGCCGAGGACCTGAGCAACCCCGCCCTGGCCACCCTCGCCACCGAATCCGGCGCCCCCGAATCCGTCGCCGCCTGCATCACCCACGGCACCCAGCGCGACGCCGCCGCGGCCACCGCGAAATCGGCCCTCGCCGACCTCGACACCCGCACCGGCAACAAATCCGCCACCCCAACCATCTACGACGGAACAACCACCGTCGACTGGCGCGACGAGAACTGGGTCACCACCCTCGCCCCCTGACCCACGTGAGGTTGCGCACATCCTAGACCCCCGCCGCGCCGCCCGCCCACCTCCCTGAGCCCCGAACCCACTCCTGAATCACGCCGTTTTCCCCATCTACCAGCCGATTTGTTCTCCCGGAGAACCATGGTGTAACTTCATTCAGGCAGCAGCGAGAGCGGCTGAAACAACAGAACACGGGGCTATGGCGCAGCTGGTAGCGCACCACACTGGCAGTGTGGGGGTCAGGGGTTCGAGTCCCCTTAGCTCCACAGAAATAGCAGGTCAGGCCCGGTCACAGACCGGGCCTGACCTGTTTTGTTATGTCCCGCGTCTATCGGGTCGTTCCCCCGAGCTCGGCCGGATGTTGCTACGGCGAGTCGCACATTCTTGTCACAGTTTTTCCGGACGCACTGTGCTCCGAGATGCACTTCAACAGCGGTGGTGGACGGGTTGTCGCGGTGCACGATCTGAAGTCGGCGCTGACGGCGCTGATCGTCGAGCTGGGCGAAGGCGCGGTGCGGGACGGCGAAAGGACATCTTCCATCCCGACCGAGACGAGGTCGCCCGGTTCTATCGCTTCCTGGAACTGAAGGAAGATAGGCGATTCCAGTTCGGTGATACCCCGCAGTCCGGGCCCACCGGTGAACCGATCCCGGCTCTCATGAAGATGGCGAGCAGTGACGGCCGCACCACCGCGGGGCCGACCATCGAATACACCGCGCCGCGGGACTGTGCCTGATCGCAGGGCCTCGGCCCGCGCGCTGTCACAAATTCACCGCCTGCGCTGTCCTTGATGTAGCGGAGTCTCGCCGGCCCCGCGGCAATGTCCGAACGAAAGGAATGAGCATGAAGATCGTCGTCATCGGCGGTACCGGCCTGATCGGCTCCAAGCTCGTCGCACGACTCGGTGAGCACGGCCACCAGGCGGTTCCGGCCGCACCCAACACCGGCGTGAACTCGCTCACCGGTGCGGGTGTCAAGGAAGTACTGCAGGAGGCGGACGTGGTGATCGACGTATCCAATTCGCCGTCGTTCGCCGACGACGACGTGCTGGAGTTCTTCCGGACCTCCACGACGAACCTGCTCGAGGCCGCCGCCGCGGCTGGTGCCGGGCATTACGTCGCACTGTCGGTGGTGGGTTCGGAACGGCTGCCGGATTCCGGGTACCTGCGGGCGAAGGTAGCGCAGGAGGAGCTGATCGAGGGATCGGGCCTGCCGTATTCCATCGTGCGCGCCACGCAGTTCTTCGAATTCGCCGGTGGGATAGCGGATTCCGCGACCGTCGACGGCCAGGTGCGGCTGCCGGCTTCCAGTATGCAGCCGATGGCCGCGGACGATGTGGCTGCGGCTGTCGGTCGTACCGCGGTGGGCGCGCCGAAGAACGGCACCATCGAGGTCGGTGGCCCGGAGGTCATCGCCCTCGACGAATGGATCCGCACCGTGCTGAGCGCGCGCTCGGACGCGCGCACGGTGGTCACCGATCCCGAGGCCCGGTACTTCGGGGCGGTGCCGCAGCGCGAGCTGCTGCCCGGTAGCGATGCGCAACTGGCGCAGACGCGGCTGTCGGAGTGGCTCACCAGCAACTGACCTGTTTGCGCGGGCGGCGATCGGCCCGCCCGCGCGAACTGTCCCCTTCGGAAGGGAACGAAGCGACGCTCACACCCGAGGAACGTCAGATCGCGACGTCGGTGCTCGTCGTCGGTACCGGCGGATCCGGCCTCCGTGCGGCGATCGAACTGGCCGAGCGCGGCATCGACGTCCTGGTGGTGGGAAAGCGGCCGAAGGCGGACGCGCACACCACCCTCGCCGCAGGCGGTATCGACGCCGCGCTGTCGACCATGGACGTCGAAGACAGCTGGCAGCAGCACGCGGCCGACACGATCACCGAAAGCTACCTGCCGGCGCGGCCTGATACCGCCCAGATCGTGGCCGAGAACGCCGCGTGCGGAATCGAGGATCTCGAGCGCTGGGGCATGCCGTTCGCTCGCGAATCCGACGGACGGATCTCGCTGCGATTCTTCGGCGCGCACACCTACCGACGCACCGCGTTCGCCGATGACTACACCGGGCTCGGGATCCAGCGAACCCTGGTGAACCGGGCCGCGCAGCTCGGCATCGCGATCATCGATACCTGCTATGTCACCCGAATCCTGGTGCGTGACAATGTGGTTTTCGGCGCCTACGGTTTCGATCTCGACAGCGGCGAACGCTATGTGTTCCGAGCAGACGCGGTGATTCTCGCCGCCGGTGGGCACACCCGCATCTGGCGTCGTACCTCCTCGCGACGCGACGAGAACACCGGTGATTCGTTCCGGCTCGCGGTCCACGCGGGCGGCCGAATTCGTGTGAGCTGCCGGCGGTCGACGGGCAGGAGAACGTACGGGCCCTGCAACGCGCGTGCGCGACACCATGACCGAGAACGCCGGCGTGGTGCGTGACGAGACCGGGATTCGGGCGGGCCTGGCCGAGCTCGACGAGGTCGAGGAGAGGATGACGAATATCGGCGTGCACCCCGACGCCGCCGGGTTCCGGGACCTGGCGCACGCCTTCGATGTGAAGTCCTCGGTGCTCGCGGCACGCGCCACCCTGGAAGCCGCGTTGGAGCGCCGCGAAACCCGTGGCTGCCACCCACTCTTCGGTGCTGCTCGGCTGCTGTATGTCACCCCACCCGTGTCCTGGCTGCGCGAGTAATGTCGTGGCAGATGCCGGCCGAGTCGAGGCGGGGGATATGAATCACGCGATTGCGGGTGGCGCTGGAACGACCGCGCGATGAGTGGACCCGTGGGTACCGACCTGGATAAAGCCGTCGCCGATTTCTCGGCGCACAAGGGCAGGCTGTTCGGCATCGCGTATCGAATGGTCGGCACCGTTGCCGACGCCGAGGACATCGTCCAGGACGTCTGGGTGAAATGGCAGTCCTATGCCGACCGCGATTCCGTGCGTGATGTGGAGGCCTTCCTCGTCACCATGACCACCCGGCAGGCGATCAATGCCACGCAGACGGCCCGGGTCCGCCGGGAAACCTACATCGGCCCATGGTTGCCCGAGCCCGTGGACACCAGTGCTGATCCCTCGCTCGGTGCGGAGCGTGCCGCGGCGTTGGAGACCGCGGTACTGGTCGTCCTGGAGAAGATGACGCCGACCGAGCGTGCGGCGTTCGTCCTTCGGGAAGCTTTCGACTACCCCTACGGCCGGATCGCCGAAGTCCTCGAAATCAAGGAACCGGCCACCCGGAAGCTGGTGAGCCGGGCACGCCAGGCCATCGAGTCCGACCGACAGGTATCAGTCGACACCGTGCATCAGCGACGTCTGCTCGCTGCCTTCTTGAATGCCGCGCGCGCCGGCGAATTCGATGAACTCGAGGCGCTATTCGCCACCGATGTCGCCAGCTACTCCGACGGCGGCGGCGCGGTGCGCAATGCCTCGCGCATCCCGGTATTCGGACGGACGCGCGTGGCGAAGTACGTGGCCGCCTTCGCCTCACACTTCTGGACGGGCGTCACCATCGACTGGGTCGACGCCAACGGTCGCGCGTCTGTGGTGATCAGCCGCGACGGAGCCCCCATCGCCTGGCTCAGCGTCGGTGCGTCCGACGACGAGACGATCGACCGGCTCTACTGGGTGTTCAACCCTTCGAAACTCGGTCACATCACCCGTGTCGTCGCTGTTGCGGGGGACTCCGCCGGGCCGTGAGACTCTCGTCCCTTTCTTGTTTCTCCCGCTCATCCGTCGAGGAAGCGCAGCAGTTCGGAGGTGACGAACCGAGGGTTCTCCTCGATGAGCCAGTGGCCCGCGTTCGGCACGTCCACGGCCCGCACGATCGTGGTCATTCGTGGTGCCGCGGTCGCCCGGACCGGCTCGAGCTGGCCCTGAGCGGTCATCAGCAGCGTGGGCACCGGTGTCGGTGCTGCCGCGACGGCATCGCGGACGTCCTGGTCGAGAGCGCGGTAGAGCTCGAAGCCACCCGTCAGTTGTTCGGGTCGGCTGTAAGTCCGCGCGTATTCGTCGATCTCGGCGTCGGTGAACGGGGATCGGTCCGAGGTGCCACCAAAAGCTGATCCGCCGAAGGAGACCTGCGGATAGAACAGCGCCAGATATTCGCGGACGTCGTCGACGACTGCCTCGGGGACCCGCCGTTGGGAGTGGAAGGCGATATGCCAGCTCATCGACCGGTATGTGGCCGCATCGATCGCGGGCCCGGGTAGCGGCAGGTCGAGGTAGCCGAGACGCGCGGTGTCGGCGGGGAACTGGGTGGCGTACTGGAACGCCACCGCGGCGCCGAAATCGTGCCCGATGACGCGGGCATCACGCACCCCGAGCCGATCGGCGATCAGGGTGTGCACGTAGCGAGCCAGGGTGGCTTTGTCGTAGCCGCTCGGTGAACCGGTGCTGTTGCCCAGCCCAGGCAGGTCGATGGCGTAGACGGTGTGCTTCTCGGCCAGCTCCGGCATGATCGGCCACCAGCCGAACCAGGTCTGCGGCCAACCGTGTATCAGCACCACCAGGGTGCCGCTGCCACCGGTCACGTAGTGCATCCGCACCCCGGCGATATCGGCGAACTCGTGCCGGAAGGTCTTGTCGAATTCCGGATCGTTGTGGGTCGCAAGGGCGTACGGGGGAATGTCGGCGGAGGACGGTGTGGTGCACGCGGCGGTGCCGGCCGCGAGCAGCAAGGCTAGCGTGCCGGTCACTGTCACGTGTACGGCTCGGCGGAAGCGGCTCGGCGACGGCCGGGGTGCGGTGATCATGTGTTCCTACTGTCAGCGCCGGGTGACGAGCTTCGCGCCGCGGAGCATCCACACCGCCGGGACCAGGCAGCACAGCAGCGCGAAGAGGCTCGCCTCCGGACCGAATGTCGCACCGGTCAGCACATCCGGCCCGGAGAGGACGGTGCGTAACAGGCCGGGTTCGCCGTCGGCGCCGGATACCGCGGTGCCGAAGACGCCGGACTCCGTGAAATTCCAGGCGAAATGCAGGCCGATCGGCAACCACAACGACCGCGTGGCGGTGTAGGCGATGGCGAGCAGCGCACCACCTTCGACCGCGATGGCCAGGGCACCCCACAGCGTGGCATTGCTGTTGACCAAGTGTGTCAGGCCGAAGATCAGTGACGAGACCGCGATCGCGACGACGCTGCCGGTCCGTTCTTCCAGGACGCGGTGCACCACGCCACGGAACAGCAGCTCCTCGGTGACCGCCACCGAAGCCATCGAACCCGCCACTCCCAGGCAGGCTCCGAACGAGCCACTGGTGATGTCGGCGTCGGTGTACAGGACCGCCAGCAGCATCGTCGCGAGGAATGCCCCGGCTCCGATGAGCGCACCTTGCCCGAGCCCCCTCCACCGCCCGGCGGCTGCCAATTCCGGGACCTCCGCCCGCTTCTCGACACGGCAGGAAAGCCACCTGAAGGCGACGACCGCCCCGACCGCCGCGCCGATTCCTAGGAAGAACCGCAACACAGGCACACCCGAAACGAGCGCGTCCACGCCCCGCGCGGCGATCAGCAACACGACCGTCCCGACGAGCAGAACCGGCACCCGGAACCGCTGTATCGGCGATCTCCGCTCGGTGGAGATGGTCATCAATTGTCCTCTCGCCGTTGGGCAGTACGGCGAGATTACGAACGAGCCGAGCCGCACCACATCACTCCGTGGGAGAGTCCTCGGTAGTACTCGCGAGTGAGACGGGAACGCCCCGAACCCGCAAAACCCTCAGGACTTGGCCGCCTCGTAGGCGGCGGTGAGCTCTGCCAGGACGCCGTCGCGGGGGGTGGGTGCGCCCTCGAGGTGCGTGGCGCGCAGCTCTGCCATGAATCGCTCCCACAGCGGCGGTCCGCCCGCGGCGAGAAGTTCCGCGCGCACGGTCAGCTCCGGTGTGGTCTCGAGCCAGCGCGCGCCCCAGGCGCCGAGCTGAGCCAACACCGGGACGAGGTCGATCGCGGCCTCGGTGAGCCGGTATTCCACCTTCTGCCGGTGCGACGGATCGTCGTGGCGGGTGAGCAACCCCGCCGACACCAGCTTCGCCAGCCGCGCGGCCAGGACGTTCGACGCGATCCCCTCGATCGAGCCGGTGAGCAGCTCCCGGAAATGCGTGTACCCGCCGAACATCATGTCGCGCAGCACGATCATGCTCCAGCGGTCGCCGAGCAGTTCGACCGTCCGGTTGATCGGGCACCCGGATTTGCCGGGCGGCACCGGCAACTTGTTCTTTGAAACTGGTTGCGTCACGGGATCAGTTTAGGCTACCGTCGCAACTGCTTGCAGATCGCAATCAGAAAGGGGTGCCGCCGTGGCACAACTGGTCCGGGTGCAGAACTTCAGCGTTTCCACCGACGGGTACGGGGCAGGTGAGGGGCAAAGCCGCGAGCGGCCGTTCGGCCACGCCGACCCGGGGGACTTCATGTCCTGGGCGGGCGCCACCGCGCACTGGCCCGGCCGGACCGCGCCGGGCGGCAGCTACGGCCTCGACGACTACATCACCCGCGACTACGCCCGCAATATCGGCGCGGAGATCATGGGCCGCAACAAGTTCGGCCCGCAGCGCGGTCCGTGGGAGAACTACGACTGGCAGGGCTGGTGGGGCGACGAACCGCCCTTCCACACACCGGTTTTCGTGCTCACCCACCATGAGCGCCCTTCGTTCACGCTGTCCGACACCACCTTCCACTTCTTGAACGCCTCGCCGAAAGAGGCGCTGGCACGGGCTCTCGACGCCGCTGACGGCAAGGACGTGCGCGTCGGCGGTGGCGTGGCGACGGTCCGGGAATTTCTCGACGCCGACCTCATCGATCAACTGCACATCGCGGTTGCCCCGGTGGAGCTGGGCGCGGGGGAGCGGCTGTGGGAGAGCCCGGCCGAACTGGCGGACCGCTTCCAGCACGAAGAGGTCCTGAGCCCGAGCGGGGTCGTCCACCACTTCTTCTGGCGGCGCTGAGGCAATCGGTCGTCATCGATCTGCAACCCGTTCACCCGGCCGTGGCCTCCATACGCCATGCTTGTGCGGTGGTTATAGCGTCTGATGTCGTCCCCGTGCGTGGCAGTGAGTTCTCGGTTCTGTTGCGTCGTGTCCGGGAGGCGAACCTCTTGGACCGGCGGTTGCGGTATTACGGGTGGAAGAGTGTGCTCACCGCGGCGGCTTTCGCCGCTGGTTGGGCGGCGTTTTTCGTCATCGGGGACTCGTGGTGGACGCTGCTCGTCGCGGCGTTCCTCGCGCTGGTCTTCTCGCAGATCGCCTTCCTCGGCCACGACGCCGGGCACAAACAGATCTTCGCGGGCCGTAAGGCCAACTACCTGTACGGCTTGATCGCGGGCAACCTGGCGATCGGATTGAGCATCGGCTGGTGGACCAGTAATCACGCCCGCCATCACGCCCACCCCAATACCGAGGGCATGGACCCGGACGCGATGGGGGTGCTGGCGTTCTCCGGCGAGCGGGCGCGGACCGGAAAGGGCTGGCGCCGCTTCATCTTCCGTTACCAGGGGTGGCTGTTCTTCCCGTTGCTGCTGCTCGAAGGCGGCAGCCTGCACTGGAAGAGCATCGTCGCGGTGTTCCGCTGGCCGATCGCGAACCGTGTCTGGGAGGGTGCGCTGCTCGCCGCTCACTTCATCGGTCTGCTGTCGGCGGCGTTCCTGGTGCTGTCACCGGGCAAAGCGCTGGTGTTCATCGCCGTGCAGCAGGGCCTGTTCGGGCTGTACATGGGTTCGACGTTCGCGCCCAACCACAAGGGCATGGAAGTCCTGCCCGAGGGCGACAACACCGACTTCCTGCGTCGTCAGGTCCTCACCTCACGCAATGTGCGCGGCAGCTTCCTCGTCGACCTGGCGATGGGCGGTCTGAACTACCAGATCGAGCATCACCTGTTCCCGTCGATGCCGCGCGCCAACCTGCGCCACGCACAGCCGATCGTCGCGGGCTTCTGCGACGAGATCGGCGTGCCGTACTGCGAGACGAGCCTTTTCGAGTCCTACCGGCAAGCGCTGACCCACCTGGACGAGGTCGGCCGCCACGCGAAGTAGGTCAGTGCTCGCAGAGGTAGAACTCCCGCTCGAAGTATTCCTCGTTGTGTTCGTCGACGAAGAACTTGCGTTCGTGCATCAGTTGTTCACGGAATTCCTCGGCCTGGGCCCTGGTCATCGTCGAGGTGGGTGACCACGGCTGCTGCGGCGGGACGTCGGTGGTCGAGGTGATGGTGACCGACGGGTCCACCAGGAAGAAGGCCACGATCTTTCGGTGACCGTTTCGGGTCGGATCGTCGAGCCGGAACGGGGCGACGCGGTGCTGGTAGATGTTCGGAAAAGCCACGCACCGGCCGGTCCTGGTGCGGACCGAGCCCAGTTCCTGGTTGAGCGCGTCCTCGTCGTCGAGGCCGTATACCTCGCGGACTCCGGTGCGGTCGTTCTGCTCGTAGTACGGCTCGTCGATGGCGGTGCGGAAGCCGAGCAGGCTGTCGGTGATGTTGTCGCTGTCCCAGTAGTAGATGGCGGTGGCGACGATGCGTTCGTTCAGCATGGCCTCGACATGCCAAGAACCACCGGGATATTCGGGCTTGTCCGGGGTGAGGTGGATGTCGGCGAGTTTGACGATCACCTGCAGCCGGCGGCCGCTGAGCGTGACGGTGTGGGTGTCGTCCCGCTCGGGCGGCTGGAACTCGGGTGCGTCGGGGACGGCGGGGCGTCGTTCCTCCCACCACTTCTCCATGGCTTCCTCGTAGGCTTCCTCGGCCGCCTCGTCGTCGTCTTCCGGGGGTTGCGGTTCGGTGTCCTCGTACCAGCTGAACGGGTCGGCGACGATGCGCACTCGTTTCGGGGCGCGCAGATCGGTGAGCACGTTCTCCAGTAGGGGGAGCGTGCGGCCGAAGAGCTCGGGCAGGACGGCGGCGAGTTCCTGATGGCGGTCCGGGTCGACATTGTTCACGTAGGAAAGGAACGCCACGGAACCGTCTTCGCCGACCTCGACATCGGTGGGCAACCATTGGAACTTCTTCGAATGCGAGGCCGACTCGGCGTTCTTCTCCGGGGTGGGCCATGGTGCGTCCTCGGGCAAGCTCACGCCACGCACCAGGCAGTACATCGAGGGGTGCACCAGATCGAGCACCTGTCCGTCGGATCCCGGATGCCAATCCAGTTCCGCCGCAGGCACTTCCTCCAGTACGCGCACCGCCTCGGCCAACCGCTTGCGCAGATCCTCGTCGATCACCGAGTCCGACTGCCACACCCCGTCGACAGCCGACACCTCGATCCCGCGCTCCGCATCACGAAGCTCGGCGTAATACTCCAATTCGTCGAGCACATAACGGATCTGCGCCCGCGTCATCCCCTGCTCGGCCGCCTCCCGCGACCACCGCGCCACGACCTCGGCATCCTCGCGCTTGCGATACCACTGCGGCTTGGCGCGGATACTCGCGCTCAACCGCATCATCTCGAGTTCCCGCACCGTCCGAACAGGCGCGACACACGCCACATGGGCGGCACGAAAGGGCAACGGGAACAGATCCAACTCAGTCAATTCTCTGATCTCTCAACAGTTCTGCCGCACCCACGGCGACTCCGCGGATACTCCTGCGACCCTGCCACAGAAACGCCTCCCGACCCATCCCCGTTGGTCGATCCGAGGCCCATGCGACGGCGTGAGGCGACGCATGGGCCCGAATGTTCAGCGGAGTGCGACCTGAGCGCCGCCCGAGAACATGGAGTCGTGGAGTTCGAGCGAGGCGGGAACAGTCCCCGCCGGCACATCGAAGACAACGACCACGTCGACCGAATTTCCCGGATTGATGTCCGACATCATGGCGCTGTCGTCGTTGACGTTGATTCCGGCCATCGTGTCGTTTTCGAACTCGCGGCCCTGATCATCGAACAGCTTCTGGTTGCTCGCGAAGTAGGACTGAGGCTTATCTCCGATATTGGTGACGGTGAGGTGTACCGCGATGTACTCACCCTGCGCAGTCTTCTGCAGATAGGGATTGTCCCCGATGACCTTCACCGGTCGGTCTACCGCAGTCACCGTGAACTCGAACTTGCCGTCGCGAACGGGCGTACCGGCTGGCGCCGGTCCTTCCTCGGTGGGGGCCGGCGCAGCCGGTTGGGCTGGGGCGGTGGGTTTGCCCACGGCAGTCGTGAACGTCGCGGCGGTCTTGCTGTTGTCGCTGTCGGACAACACAGCCACGCATCCGCCGAACCCGCAGAGTGCGAGAAAGCCACCCACGACGGCCAGAATGATCGTGTTCGCATTGCTCTTGGGCGGCCGAGGAGGGTGGGGATACCCGGGGCGCCCGCCGTAGGGCTGCTGGGGGTAAGGCTGCGGTGGATACGGCGGGTTGGTCAAGTGGTTTCCTCTCCAGCGAGATCTCCAGGGTTACTGCCAGTCTGTAGGAGATCTCCACTGCAAGCCGCGATGTTACGCGGCTAACAGGATCTCAGCGTTTAGCTGCTATCGGTTTGGGTATCAGCGGCCTTTGTATGTGGTCACAGTCGTGGGTCGGTAGGGGTGGACTCCATGGCCAGGACCGCGAAGACCAACTCGTGGACCCGCCACAGCGGCTCGCCGGCGGTGAGGGCGTTCAGGGCGGTGAGTCCGAGGCTGTGTTCGCGGAGGGCCAGGCCGCGTTTGCGGTTGAGGTTGCGGTCTCGTAGGCGGGAGAGGTGTTCGGGGGCTGTGTAGTCCGGGCCGTAGATGATGCGGAGGTATTCGCGGCCTCGGCATTTGATGCCCGGCTGGACGAGTTTGCCCTTGGTGCGGGTAAACAGGCCCGTGTAGGGCTTGATGACCATCCCTTCGCCGCCCGAGCCCGTCAGGTCGAGCCACCACGAGGTGGCCTCGGCCTCGGCGGACGGGTCCGACAGGTCGACCACGCGGCGATCGGTGGATCGGAACGTGGTGGGGTCGGCGGCGACCAGGCGGTCGCAGATGTCGAGGTGCCAGCCGTGATCGCGGTCGGTGAAGGTGGTGCCTTCGGCGGCCAGCAGGGCGAACGGTGCCAGCGCCACGCCGTCGAGATCGTCGGTGGGCCAGCAGTATCGACGGTAGGCGGTGGTGAAGTCGTCGGCGTTCGCGGCGCGGGCGGCCGTGCGATCACGCAGGGCGGTGAGGTCGAGGCCGCGCTCGACGCCCGCTTCCAATGCGGCCAGCGCCGGGGGGAGGGCGGAGCGTGCGGCCGCACCGGCCGCGGCGTACTGGGTGCGGATCAACCCGCCCGCCTTGGCCGACCACGGCAGCAGTTCGCAGTCGAGCAGCAGCCAGTCGGTGTCGAGTTCGTCGAACAGCGGCGCGGCGGCGGCCCGTACCCGGGCGAGCAGTGTTTCGGTGAGGGCGGCGTCGCTGAAGAAGGACCGGCCGGTGCGGGTGTAGACGGCACCGGAGCTGCCGTCGGAGACACCGAAACGTGTTGTGGCAGCGACCTGGTCGCGGCAGACGAGCACGACGGCACGCGAACCCATGTGCTTCTCCTCGCACACCACCGTGTCCACGCCCGCCGCCCGATAGTCGGCGAACGCCTCGGTCGGGTACTCGAGATACCCCTCCACCGACGACGTGGACGGCGGCGACATGGTCGGTGGCAACCACAGCAGCAGACGCGGATCGATGGCGAACCGGCTCATCACCTCGAGCGCGGCCGCCGAACTCTCGGCGTCGACGATGACGGTGCCGTCGTCGGTGCGTACGTGCCTGCGCCCGGTGACATCAGCGAGATTCAGCGTCTCGTTGTCGCGAACAGGTTCGGCCACAAGCGGTTTCACCGGCTCGTAGTACACCCGCTCGGCGGGCACCGCGACGAACGTCTTCTCCGGGTAGCGCAGCGCGGTCAGCTCACCACCGAAGACGGCACCGGTGTCGAGGCAGACGGTGTTGTTGACCCATTCCACCTTCGGTGTCGGCACGTGCCCGTACACCACCATCGCCGAACCGCGATAATCGTGCGCCCACGGATAACGCACCGGAAGACCGTATTCGTCTGTCTCCCCCGTGGATTCGCCGTACAGGCAGAAGTCGCGTACCCGCCCGGAGGCGCGTCCGTGGTATTCCTCCTTGAGTCCCGCGTGCGCCACGACGAGCCGCCCACCGTCGAGCCGCAGGTGGCTGACCAGCTTGTCGATCCACCGCGCCGCCGCGTCGACGAACTCCGGTGTCTGCGCCGCCAACTGCTCGAGCGTCTCGGCCAGCCCGTGCGACACCGTCACCTGCTTGCCACGCAACTTGCGCAGCAGCTTCTGCTCGTGATTGCCCGGCACGCACAGTGCGTGTCCGTTGTCGGTCATGCCCATCACCAGCCGCAGCACTCCCGGCGAATCAGGTCCACGATCCACGAGATCGCCGACGAACACGGCCTGGCGCCCGTCCGGGTGGGTGGCATCGACCGGGCGTCCGGCCTCGTCGCGCACCAGCACCCAGCCGAGTTCGGTGAGCAGGGACTCCAATTCGGCACGGCACCCGTGCACGTCGCCGATGATGTCGAACGGTCCGGTGAGTTCGCGCCGGTCGTTCCAGGCCCGCTCGTAGGAGATCGTGACGTCGGCCGGGTCGCTCACCACATAGACCTTGCGGAACCCCTCACGCCCGAGCTGCCGCAACGAGCGCCGCAGCTCCTGGCTCTGCCGACGCAGGACATGCCGTTCGAAGGTGCGATCGGTGCGGGCCCGAGTCCGTTCCCACGCGACCGCTTCCGGCGTGTCGAGCACGATGGCGACGGGGAGCACATCGAAAAACCGTGCCAGAGCGACCAATTCGGCGCGGGCGTGCTTCTGCACATTGGTGGCGTCGACGACCACACGTCGACCGGCACGCAGGCGGATCCCCGCCACGTGTCCCAGCGCGTCGAAGGCGTCCTTCGTCGCGCTCTGGTCGTTTTCGTCGTCGGCAACCAGGCCGCGGAAGAAATCCGAGGACAGCACCTCGGTCGGCTTGAAGTGTGCGCGGGCGAAGGTGGACTTGCCGGAACCGGAGATGCCGACGAGGGCGACGAGCGACAGCTCGGGAAGGTCGATGTTCATCAGGCGGCCTTACGGAAGAGAGCGAGCTGGGTGGGGGAGCCGGTGCGCGGGTCGTGCTCGCCGACAGGACGGATGTCGACGGTGTAGCCGAAGGTATCGGCCACGCGGGCCGCCCAATCGGCGAATTGCGCACGGGTCCATTCGAATCGGTGATCGTCGTGGCGGTGCCCGTCGAGCGTTTCGTAGTGCACGTTGTATTCGACGTTCGGCGTAGTCACGAGGACCGCACCGGGTGCGGCGTGCCCGAAGACGGCGCGTTCGAGGGCGGGCAACCGGCTCTCGTCGACGTGTTCGATCACCTCCATCAGCACGGCCGCGTCGAAGCCGCGCAACCGGTCGTCGTGGTAGGTCAGCGCCGACTGGACGAGGGCGATCCTGGCCCGCTGCCGGTCGGGCATGCGGTGGAACTTCAAGCGTCGCTCGGCGATGGCGAGGGCGGTACTCGACACGTCGGCGCCGACGATCTCGGTGAATCGCTGGTCGGCGTGCAGTGCGAGCAGGAGAGTGCCCGGCCCGCAACCGAGGTCGAGGACGCGGGTGGCGCCGGTTTCGGCGAGTGCGGCGAGCACCGCGTCGCG
The DNA here is from genome assembly GCF_040655675.1 of Nocardia sp. NPDC050378. Lineage (NCBI taxonomy): Bacteria > Bacillati > Actinomycetota > Actinomycetes > Mycobacteriales > Nocardiaceae > Nocardia > Nocardia sp. NPDC050378. The sequence continues at coordinate 211,524 of NZ_JBFAKI010000004.1, read as the reverse complement.
GCGCGATTTCACCAGTGGTGTCCTGCGCTCGGTGGCCTCCACGAGTTCGACCGGGTCCTCGACGGTTTCGGGCTCGAGCTGGTCGTCGGCGGCGCGCAGCCGTTCGAGCGCGGACTGGGTCAGCGAGTGCCGACCGGCCAGGTAACGCCGGGCGATGAGTTCGCGGTCGGGATGCGTGCCGAGCCATCCGGAGCCGGCACGCAACAGTTTGTCGACCTCGTCGGCGTCGACCCAGTAGTGCTTGGCGTCGTCGAGTACCGGCAGCAGTACGTACAGGTGGTTCAGCGCCTCGGCCAGGCGCACGGTCCCGGTGAGCCGCAGCCGGGTGTAGGGCGAGTCGCCCCACTCCGGGAACCGCGGGTCGAGTGGTTCGGTGGTGGTCGATACCTGCCAGCCCAGTGGCGCGAACAGCCGCTCGACGATCTCGCTCCCACCCCGGCACGGCACCGCGGGCACCTCGATCTCCAGGGGGATCGCCGTGCCCGCCAGCTCGGCCCGGTCCCGGCTGGTGCCGTTGAGCGCCGACCGGAACACCTTCCCCAGCGCCACCGACAGCAGGCTCGACGCCACGTACGGACGGTCGTTGACATAGCGCCCCAGCGCCGAGCTGTGCTGGCCCTTCGCCGGCCTGGCCAGTTCCACGGGGTCGATCTCGAGCAGCAGCGCCACCGTGCACCGGTCGGCGTCGGCGCGAGGGTAGAAGACATGTGCCGTGCCGCCGGTCGTCGCGAACGACTGCACCCGGTCGGGGTGTTTGACCAGCAGATACCCGAGATCGGTCGCCGGGGAGTGGGTCGTGGAGATCGTCAACAGCACAGACCGATCCTGTCACGGCCGGTCCAGCGAATTTCTTGCGAAAACCTTCAGGCGAAAGCGAACAGCGGCCCGATCACGATCACGACCACCGCCGCCCAGGCGCCGTAGACCGGCAGGTAACGGGTCTGCCAGTGTTCCAGTGCGGTGAAAGGGGTTCGGCCGCGCAGGAATCGGAGACTCAGGTGGGCCGACCAGGCCAGGTTCACCAATAGCACCACATTCATGCCGAGCGCGACGATTTTATTGGGGCTGGAACCGAATTCGGCGATTCGGGTGGCCATGACCGCCAGCATCATCAGGTCGACGATCAGGGCGCTCAGCACCAGCACCAGTTGCACACGGTCGAAGAAGGCGGGTGGTGCCAGCGGATCGCGGGCCGAGATCGTGTAGAGCAGCAGGCCGAGCACCAGGACAAGGATGAGGTCCATCTGGATCAGCAGGTCCCGGTCGATGCCGGTGAAGCTGCGGGTGGTGGCGAAGGCGCCGAGCAGGGCGAGCAGCATCAAAATGGTGAGCGGCGTGAACACCCTGGTGAGCACGGGAGCGATGTTCTCGATCACGTTCTGTTTGGCCTCGACCAGCCATGCCGCGACGATCACCGCACCGGCCGCGCCGAACGGCATGATCCAGTGGGTGATGACCGGCTCGATATCGAAATCGAGGGTTTCGAAGGCGGCGGCGGTGAGGGCCATCAGCACGCCACCGCCGAGGGCGAGCAGCGTGAGATAGACGAACCATTCGCCGGTGAACCGGATGAAATCCATGCGCGGGCGGTCCGAGCGCCAGTCACCGCCGGCATACGCGAGACCGACCACCAGCCACAGCGCGATCGGGGCGTGGATGCCCGCAAGCACCACGGTCGAACCGCCGTCCTCGAACGGGTACAGATTCAGGACGAGCGCGGCCACGACGAACGGCACGATCAAGGCGACGGCGACGGGCGCGCTCACCTGCCGCTTCCAGGCGAAATACCCGGTGAGGAAGGGCAGGACGAGAAGGCTGACATTGAGCCCGAGCGTCTCCTCGTGCAGGAACGTGATCCCGGTCTTCACCGCCAGGCCCGCGGCGAGCGCGATGGCGATCACCGTCATCAGCTCCCGATTGCTCTGGCGCCCACCGTCTTCGGGCACCAGGACCAGCTGTTTCCACAACCGGTCGGAATGCTCACGGGCGAACTCGCGCGAGATCGAGTCCACATTGCCCATCCGTTTGACCGCGACGAGAAACGCTTCCTCGCTGCTGAGACCGGCATCTTGCAATGTCGAGACCTGTTCGCGCAGATGGTCTTCCATCTCGTCCACATCGGCTACCGAGATCACCCGGTGCCGTTGGACATAACCGCGCCACAGGTCGACCGCGGCGTCGAGTTCGGTATCCATCACGCCCACCCCTGCGCTGCGGCCGGCGGCTGATTGATGCCGCGCCAGACCTGGTCGAGGGCTTCGGCCACGACGGTCCACTGCGCCCGGCGTTCGGCGAGGGCGGCGCGGCCCGCGTCGGTGATGAGGTAGTGCTTGCGGCGGCGGCCACTGTCGGACACGCGCCAGGCCGAGGACACGTAGCCGAGCCGTTCCAGCCGGTGCAGCAGGGGATAGAGCATGCCGTCGGTCCACTGCATGCGGCCGTTGGACAGCGTGTTCACCTGCTCGAGGATGGCGTAGCCGTAGGACTCGCCGTCGGCGAGTATCCCGAGTACGAGCGGCGTCGCCGAAGCCGCTACCAGGTCTTTGTCGATACGCACAGCACTCCCATACCTAGAACCGTTAGGTATGACCCTAGCAGATCTAGGTATGGGAGACGGGGGCCTCAGCTCAGGCGCACCGGCAGTGTCGCGTGGCCGTTGGAGATGAAACTGGCCACCGAACCGAATTCCTCCGTGGCACCGGCCAATCGGATTCCGGGAAAGCGTGCGAACAGGGCGGGCAGGGCGATCTCGGCCTCCAGCCGGGCCAGCGGCGCGCCGAGGCAGCGGTGTACGCCGTAGCCGAAGGCCAGGTGTTCCTTGTTCACCCTGGTCACATCGAAATCGTCGGCGGTGTCACCGTGCAGGTTCGGGTCACGGCTCGCTCCGGCGTAGGAGGCGAGGATCGGGTCGCCCGCCGCGATGGTGACGCCGTCGAGCTGGATCTCCTCGACGGCGAACCGCAGCGGCAGATGTGCGACCGGCGCCTCGAAGCGCAGCGATTCCTCCACCACATCGGCCCAGGTGGCCTTGCCCTCCCCGACCGCCGCCAGCTGCTCGGGATGGGTGAGCAGGGCGTGCACCGCCTGATCGAGCAGGTTGACGGTGGTTTCGTGGCCGGCGCTGATCACCAGCAGCAAGGTGTCGACGAGTTCCTGCTCGGTGAGCTGGGTGCCGTCGTCCTCGTCGCGGTGGGTGATGAGCAGGCTGGTCATGTCGTCGCCGGGGTTGGTGCGGCGGTAGGCGACCAGCTCGCCGAGGATGCCGTACATGTTCATGTAGTTGGCCTGCGACTCCTCCGGGCTCAACGAGGTGTCGAAGATGCCGTCGACGCACTTGCGCAGGCCCGCGTGCAGGGAATCCGGCACACCCATCAGCTCGGAGATCACCTGGATGGGCAGCGGGTAGGCGAAGCGTTCGCGCAGGTCGATCACCTCGCCTGCCGGGACGGCGGCGAGTTCGTCGAGCAGGCCCGCGGTGATCTTCTCGATCATCGGGCGCATCGCCACCGTGCGCCGGTGGGTGAAGGCGGGTGCGACCAGCTTGCGCAGGCGCGTGTGGTCGGCGCCGTAAGCGGTGAACATATTGTTCACGGCCACCCAGAGGAACAGCGGCCAGTCCGGCGGCACCTCACCCGCGGCGAACGCGGGCCAGTGCTTGGTGGCGGACTTGGACACCCGCGGGTCGGCCAGCAACTTCTTCAGCGTGGCGGCGTCGGTGACCGACCACGCCCGCACCGCACCCGGCAGCTCGACGAGCGTCACCGGCCCCCGTGCCCGAATCCGCGCGGATTCTCCCTGGATATCCGCGCCTGCGGGATCCAGTACCAGTGCCACGTCGTCCATTCAGGTCTCCTCATCGATCACACATCACACTGCTTGCGGGGCAACCCTTTTCGGTGCGAATGCCCCCGTTTCACGGTAACAGTGCCACCGATCGCGCGCCGATGCTTTCATTCTGTACCGCTCGCCGGGAACTGCTCGGCGCGGATGACGAATCGGCACGTCACAGCCTGTGGGACAGAGGGTGTGGATTTCGCACCCTAGGGCTGGGATTCGCGTTTTTCGCCTAACGGGCCCGGCGAGCGTCTCGATGGAGTCGTTGTCCGCGCCGACAGCGTGCGGGGGACTCGGAATCGAGGAAATCATGAAGAACGCAGTTCGGATGAGTGCGCTGATCGCGGTGGCGGCGGGGATGGTCGCGGGCTGCACCGGGGACGACGGCGGCACTGCCCGCCCGGCGACCTCGGTCACCGCCACGTCTTCGGTTTCGGTGGAACCTCCTGTGGAGCAGACCATCACGCCGTCGCCGGGCGCGCCGTCGCCGGGGAGGCCGTCGGCTGAGGTGCCGCCGGTGATCGACTCACCGGTGCCGTCGGATACGGAGCCGCCGGTGGTCACGCCACCCGCCGACGACATCAGCGGGCCGGATCGGTGCGTCGACCCGGGCTCGCGCGGTGTGCGCAACGCGCTCGCCGGACTCGGTGACGGCTGGGCCGCCTCGCAGGCTTCTGAGGACCGGCCGGGCAGCTGTGGTCAGCTGCTGTGGGTGCGCGCCGTCGGTGGGAACTCGGCGGGCGCACCGATTCACATCATGTTCTTCCACGACGGAAAGTACCTGGGCACAGCGACTTCCGAGGCCTACGCGTTCACCTATGTCGCCGGGGCGAGTGGCGACTCGGTGACCGTGAATTACAAGTGGCTGGTCGGTGACGAACCGTTCGCGGCGCCGCAGGGTGGCCCGGCGGCGATCACCTACAGCTGGACCGGTTCCGGTGTGGCGATGAGCGGTCCGCTGCCGAGCGAGGTCACCCAGCCGCACCGCTGACCGTTCAGGCGGGCTCCGGGTGGAGCACCAGAACGGTGATCTCGCTGGGTGCGAACACCCGCAGTGGCGGGCCCCAGAACCCGGTGCCGCGGCTGGTGTAGAGCTGGGTGTTGTTCGCGTGCCTGCTCAGCCCGGCCACTACCGGCTGGTCCAGTCGCACCAGGTAGTGGAACGGCCAGATCTGGCCGCCGTGGGTGTGCCCGGAGATCTGCAGGGCCACCCCGGCCGCGACGGCGTCGGCGATCTGCTTGGGCTGGTGGGCCAGCAGCACCACCGGCAGGTCGGGGTCGGCACCGGTGAGGGCGGCGGGCAGATCGGGGCCGTGACCGGGGAGGCCGCGCCCGGTCGGATCGTCGATTCCGGCGATGACCAGGCGGTCGCCGTCGCGGGTGAGGGTGCGGTGTTCGTTGTGCAGTGGCTGCCAGCCGAGGGCGGCCATGTAATCGATCCAGCCCTGTGCGTCGCCGAAGTACTCGTGATTGCCGGTGATGTAGAAGCGGCCGAGCGGTGCGACCACCTTGCCGAGCGGGTCGACCTGGGTCTGGCGTTTCTCGACCGAGCCGTCGGCGAGATCACCGGCGTGGCAGGCGATGTCGGGTTCGAGGCCGTTCACTACGTCGACCACCTTCTCCGACCAGCGCACGCGGTTCAGCGCGGCGTAGTGGGTGTCGGTGACGACAACCATCCGCAGACCGTCGAGACCGGGGGCGAGGCCGCGGATTGCCACGTCGACCGTGCGCACGCGTGGCACCCGGCGCGCCTCGTACACGCCCCAGCCGGTGAGGGCGAGCGCGGTGATCGCCACCCCGGCCGCGACCGGGCGGGCGGGGTCGTCGACGCCGATCACCGTCAGCGCGCCGCGCACGAACACGCCGATGACCGACCAGGCGAAGAACACCCACGACACCCCGAGCAGGGCATCACCGACGATCACCGCCGGGTCGGATTGGGCCGGGCCGTGCCCGAGGAACATCGCCACCGGCAGGCCGGCGAGCAGGAGTGCGGCGGCGGCGGTCCCGATCCAGAACAGCGTTCCGGTGCCGCCGGTGGGTGCCCAGACAAGGGTCCACCAGGGCAGGGCCAGCAGCAAGGCTGGGATCAGCACGAACATCAGGCGTACAGCGAGCTTCACGGGGTCCCGTTCTGCAGGGGCCGCCAGGGTCGCGGCACGAATTTCCCCACCAGCGTAGCGCCCGGATCGCCACCGGTGCCGTGGTGAAAGCCCAGGCTGATGAAGGGGGCTGCGTCGCACCGTAATTCGGTATGTGCCGGTGGCAGCGGGGCGCGCTATGCTGCGCGGCAGGACATCGCCGTGGGGGCGGGTCGTGTGGGGAGCGGCGTGGCCGCGTCAGTGAAAGGTCGAACATGCGTGGCGTAAACGGGGGAGGGGCGCCTGCGCGCCGATCCGGGCGGGTCCGGCGGACCCTGATCGGGGTCACGGCGGCGGTGTTGCTGCCGTTCGGGACGATGGTTCCCGCGAGCGGCGACGCCGATCCGAATGCGATCGACTTCGCGGTCGAGTCGTCGATGGGCACCATCAACACGCGCATCGTGCGCGCGGCCGACGGCAACACCGACCGGGTGGTGTACCTGCTCGACGGTGAACGCGCCGAAAACGACCTGAACGGCTGGGAGAAGCACACCTCCATCCCGGCGCAGATGGCGAAGTTCAACATCAATGTGGTGATGCCGGTCGGCGGGCAGTCCAGCTTCTACGCCGACTGGGAGCAGCCGAGCAGTTTCAACGGGGTGAACCCCGACGGGTCGATGCTGCCGAGCGCCGATTCCGGTTCGGCCATCGGTGGCTGGGAGGACACCCAGGGCAAAACCACCGCCTACCAGTGGGAAACCTTCATCACCAAGACGCTGCCCGAGGCCTTGAAGTCGCGGTTGGGGTTCAGTTCCACGCGCAACGGTGTGCTTGGGCTGTCCAGTGGTGGCAGCGCGGCGCTGTTGATGGCGGCCTACTACCCGGAGCAGTTCAGCTATGCGGGATCGCTGTCGGGGTACCTGCACATGTCGATGCCCGGCATGCGGGAGGCGCTCGGTGCGGCCATGATCGCCAGCGGCGGGTACAACATCGAGGCGATGGCGCCCGCGGGCAGCGAGAAGTGGCGACGGATGGACCCTTACGGGTTCGCCGAGAAGCTGATCGCGAACAACACCCGCCTCTACATCTCGGCCGGTAGCGCCAAGCCCGCCGATCAGGATCTGTCGTCCATCGACGCGATCACCCAGGGCATGCCGCTGGAAGCGATCGCCCTCGCCAACACCCGCTCGTTCGAAAAGCGGCTCACCGCACTGGGTTACACCAACGTGAGTTACGACTTCCCCGACATCGGTATCCACAACTGGGGCACCTGGGAGCAGGTGGCGATCCGGTTGATGCCGGACATGGCACCCCACATCGGCAAGCCCCTGCCCGCGGGTGCCAAGCCGCCCGCCGCTGCCGCGCCCCCGGGTGCTCCCGGTGCGGAGCCGCCGGCCGGTGGTGCACCGCCGAAGTAGGTTGTCCCACATCCAACCGCCGCTGTCCGTCTGGACAGCGGCGGTTGTCGTTTCGGCTGGTCGTGCTTGCGGTCAGTTGGTTCTGATCGGTGCGTCGGTCGACCAGCCCCAGGTGGGTTCGGTGTCGATGGTGATCTCGGCGGGGGGTGCGGTGATCAGGCGGGTGAGGCGTTGGAGTTCGCCCCAGTCGCGGGTCCAGTCGTCGGCCAGGTAGGACGGGATGGTCTGTGATCGCATGAGCATGCCGGTCCAGCCGAGGGGGCCGCCGCCGGTGTCGCCCTGCCAGGTTTCGGAGACCTGGGCGTTGAGTTTGTCGGGGAGGATGCGCCAGATCGGCATCTCGGCCACGCCTGCTCGATGATCGAAGGGGCGCTGGCAGGGGAAGGCCAGTCCCACATGCCAATCCGCGAGCACCGGGTTCTCTTCGCCGACCATCGTGTTGAGCGTTGTCAGCTTCGGCAGGCGTGGTGGGGTGAGTGCTACCCACTGCATCGGATCGGGGTCGCCCTCGGTGATGAGGCGAACAGCATTGGTGCCCACCGGAATCCGATCCAGTGCGACTGGAAGATTCCGCCACCCCGGTGCACCGCCCACACTCGGCGGGGTCGCTTCGCCCAACAGCGAGAACGTTCCCCCGGCCTCCCGACCGAACTCCACGCGGAGCCGCTGTCCCGGCATGGGCGCCCCGTCAGGCCCCATTCCTTCGATGCGTCCGGCAACGGTGAGGATCAACACCCGGTAAGCAGGATCACGCCGCACCGCTGCGAGATCCATCCGGAACCACTGGGTGACCAGCTTGCTGGCACGAGGCTCTCCCACGGCGTAGCTACCGAGAACCGGCGTCCGCTCCGGAGCAAGCCCGAACGGAAGCGCCACGGTACTCCCGTTGACACCGGCAATCCCTGTCCCGTACGGCCCTGCGCCGCCACCAGGCGCGCTGCTGGGTGCTGGACTTCCAGGTGCTGGGCCGCTGGGGCCGCCACCGGGTCCTCCTCCGCTGGGGCTTCCTTGCGGAGGACCGGCCGTGGCTCCATTCGGTCCGGTGGGCGCGCTGCCACTCGGGCCGATGCTGCTGGGCCCTGCGCTGCCACTGGGTGCTGGGCCGCCTGGGGCGGCAGGTGCGCCACCGCTGGGTCCACCACCTGGTGGGGAACCGGCTGCCCCGCCATTCGGTGCGCCGCCGGGGCCGCTACCCGGCCCTCCACCGCCGGGACCGGAGCCGGAGGGTGGTGCGGACGACTGGCCGGGGCCGGGGTCCGGGGCGAGGCTGCCCACGCCGTTCGGGGTGAAACCGGTGTTCTCGGCGGTGAGGCTGTCGGCGACGGTGCCGGTGTACGGGGTGAGCAGGGAGTCGGCGGTGTTGGTTTCGACCAGGACGTCGTCGGCCATGGCGCAGGGGTTGCCGGTGAGGGCACGCAGGTTCGACAGGCCGACCGAGTAGGCGGGGTACTGCGAGATCGCCGCCGAGGCGAGCGAACCCACCTCGAAGAGCACCAGCGCTGCCGCTACGAGGCTCAGCGGCGCAACCGGGGCGACCTTGAAACGACCAGCCGCAGCCCACTTCCCAGCAAACGGCACCCTCCTGTCGGCCCCCGATGCTCGAGGATCACCGCCGTTCTCGGTGTCGAGAAGTGCTGCACCACGCTTGTCGACGACTGGGTTGCCCCTCTCGGATGTGCGCGGGTAGTCCGCCGTCGGCTGGTCGTCGTGGTCGGGTGATGGTGAATGGCCGTCGCGGAGGGAATCGGCGGGGGCGCTGTCGTGCTCGGCGGAGCCTCGCAGGGTCTCGCCCTCGGGCGTGCGCGGTTGGCTGTTGTGGTCGCCAGTGGGTGTCCGGGTGCCGTGTTCGTGTGGGCGGGGCTCGCGGTAGTACTGGTAGAGCGCGAGTAGGAGGGTTGCTGTGGTGGCGGTGAGGGCGAGGGTGGACAGGCTTACACTGCCGAGGTCGGGGGCGCGGTCCGGCCAGGGGACGCCGTAGCCCGAGACGTACCACCAACCGTTGGAGCCGGTGAGGCTTACCGCGAGGAGGAACAGGACCGCCGCGGTGAAGAGGGTGCGGACGTATGCGGCGTGAATGATCCTGCGGCTCAGAGCGACTGCGGTGACAGCGGCGAGGGCGGCGGCCAGGCCCGCGTACACGCCGAAGTGGTGGGTCCACTTGGTGGGGGTGAACATCATCAGCAGCAGTGCCAGGAAAACCACTACGAGCAGGCGGTTTACCGGCCCGCGGGCGGTGCGGGGGACGCGCCCGTGGCGCAGGGTGGTGAGGACGCCGATGATCAGGCACAGCAGCATGGCGAGGATGCCGAAGCGCCGGGCGAGGGAACCGTCGGGGTTCACCGACAGCAGGGTGTCCCAGCGGGTGCGTTCCTCGAACCAGGACATGTCGGGGCCCACGAGCTGGCGCACGCGGGTGGCTTCGAGAACGGTCGCCAGGGTCTGGTCGGCGAAGACCACAACCAGAACGAGTGTTCCGGCGGCGGCGATCGGTGCGAGCAGAGTGGCGTACCCGCTCGGTGTGGAGCCGGAGCGGGCGACGATGGTGCGCAGAACCGGGCGTGAAGCGGCCATAAGCGCTGCCGTGCAGATCAATCCGGTGGGACCGGCGGCCAAGGAGAACGCGGCGACGAGCACCGCGACGGCAGCCGGCAGCAGACGCCTGGTCGCCACCGCGCGCTCCATCGAGCACCAGGTCACCAGCACCCCGACGGCGATCAAGGGTTCCGGACGCAGACCGTTGTTGTACGGCAGCCAGATCGAGAGGAACACCAGCGCACCCGTCCACACCGCCCAGCGGTTCGCGGCAATGCCCAAGCGGGGCAGCACTTCCCGGCTGAGCAACAGCCAGCACACGAGTCCGGCGAGCAAAGCGGGCAACCGCATCCACACGCCTGCCTCGCTGACCCTGCTCATCCAGGCGAGCACCTCGTACGGCCAGCCGAACGGCGCCTCCGCCACCTGGAACCACCGGTAGTAGTTGGCCGTATACCCGGCCTCGCGCGCGGACCGGGCCATCGTGAGGATGTACCCGTCGTCGGAACTGTTCGCCCCGATCACATGCCACACGACCAGCACGCCCGCAACGGTCGCGTCGACCGCGCGAAACCGCCACCAGCCCATCGGAAGTAAGCGGCGGGTGCGCCTGCCGTCGCGAAGGTCGCTGCGGTGCAAGCAGATCAGCGACACCAGCGTGCACAGCACCGCACCGATGATCGCCGCCAGCTTCCACCCACTCGGACTCGACGAGAACCGCGCATCGATCTCGGCATGCAACCGCGCGTCACCGAGCCGCCCTCGATCGAGTTCGGTGAACACACCCACAACCTGCGGCCGCACATCCCCCTGCACAGCCGTCCGCATCACCGCGCCGCCGCGGTCCGCCACTCCGACGATCTCGGCACTGGTGCGCCCCGCATCGGAGAAGACGACAAGCGCACAGCCACCGTCCGCCGCGCCTGGCGCCAGGCCACTCTCAGGCACTGCCGATGGTGCTGCCGGCGCCCCCACCGGTGCTGCTGACGGCGCTCCCGATGGTGCTGCTGACGGTGCTGCCGGTGGCGCTTGTGACGGTGCTGCCGGCGGTGCTCCTGATGGCGCTGCCGACGGTGCTCCCCGTGGCGCTTCCAAAGGTGCGGCGGGCGCCGAGGGCAAGGGTGCTCCTCCTACCCCAGGCGCTGCGGGACCGGTCGGGAGGCTGGTGAGGGGGACGTTCAGCAACAGGCGGTCGCGCAACACCATTGACAGCGTGCGGCCCTGGTCGGGGCGGTCCTCGACGCGGGCGACCAGGCCCTTGGAGCCTGCTCGGGGAGCTTGGGGTGGGACGGTGGACAGGACGGTTCCGCCGGTGAAACCTCGCAGGGCGGTGCAGGGGATGCGTAGATCGAGGCTCAGCGGCACGTAGTCCACGAGCGGCGCGCTGACCTGCAGCGACTTGTCCTGCGGCCAATCCAGGCTCGCCCGCTGTTGCTGCACGGGAAGCAGCGGGACGAGAACCGCCAGCAACAATCCGAGCGCCCCCGCCACGATCCCACCAATTTTCGCTCGGCCGAAGCCGGAATCTCCACCCACGAATGACGATGCTAGGCCGTCGAACCGGCTCGCACCCAGTCACTTCGAGATCATCACGCTCCGATGGCGGCATCCCCCGAGAGCCGAACGCCGCCAGCGCGTGACGATCGGCAGTCCAGGAGGGTCAGGGGATGGGGCGGCGGAGTTCGGTGACGGCGATGCGGGCGGCCTCGGCGATGGCGGCGTCGACGACGGGAAGGGCGGGGTCGGCGCGAGCGGCGCGGGTGAAGACCGCGACGGCGACCGGGATTTCGCCGGGGAATTCGACGACCGCGACCTCGTTGCGGATGATGCCGACGGTGCCGGTCTTGCCTGCGACCACGACACCGCGATGTGGGAACCCGGCAGCGACACGATGCGGCCAGATCTGGTTGCGCATGACCGCCCGCACGAATTCGGTGCTCTCCGTGCACAACACGCGGCCCGACCAGAGCAGCCACAGCAGGCGCGTCATCTCCTCGGGAGTGGTCGCGCTGGCGTAGGCCGGGTCGTAGGCCGACACCGTCCACGCCTCGTCGTTGTCGGTCAGTGCCGCGAACGCCTCGGCTGTGCTGTGGGTGTCGGTGTCGCGCACCAGGCTTCGATGCTGATCGGCGGTGCCACCGACGACCCGGGTTTCGGTGAGGCCGAGTTCGGCGGCCAGGTCGGTGACGGCGGCCAGCCCGAGTTCACCGAGGAGAACGTCGGCGGCCGCGTTGTCGGACACCGTCATCATCGAGGTCACCAGATCGCGACGGCTCAATGTGATCGGATCGTGCAGTGCGGCAATACCGGTCGGGCCCGGGGTGCAGTCGGCGGGGTCGATGGTGAGCCTGCCCGCCGGATCGATGCCACCGCGGTCCACCTCGCGATAGAACGCCACGCACAACAGCAACTTGTACACCGACGCCATCACCACCCGATCCCGCCCACCCACCGAGATCTCCGCCGCCGAACCGTCACACCGCCGCGCATGCAGCCACCCACTGCACCCGGCATCCGCGAACACCGCCCGGATCCTGTCCGCGGCCGTCGGGACAGCCCGGTCGGCAGCCACGAATCCCGACTGCGCACGCAGCATGTCGAACGACCGGCTCACCGCGCGCTCCACCGACGATCGCTGCGCACCGTCACCGCAACCGCTCCCGGTACAGCACGCGATCCAGCACGTCCGCCTGTCCGCGGGTATCAGTCCGCCGAATCACCCTGACCCGCAACGCGACCGACTGCGGCGCCAAGGTCAACCACGCGACGCCCGGCGTGGGAGTGGGTGGGGTGGTGGTGAGACCGAAGCTGGTTCCGGCGGCTACCGCTGCCAGCACAGCGCGGTCGTCGGGAGCGGGCAGCGACGGAGTGTCGAGGCCGCGTTCACGCAGCAGATCGAGGAGCGCGTCGTAAGCGGGTGGGTTGGCCGGACGCGGGGGATGGGCGAAGTGCAGGCCGGTGAGCATGGGAAACGTGGGGCGTTCGGTGGTGGTGGTGCGGTGACCGGCGGGAACGACCAGCCAGCGGGGGAGTTTCACGATAGGGCCCGCTTCGACGCCGTCGACCAGGGCCGGGTGTTCGATCACCGCGACATCGCAGATGCCCGAGCGCACGTCGGCGACGAGGTCGACGGTGCTGCCGATCGTGGTCGACACCGTGCCGTCCGCCGGCCGCAACGCGGTGACGCAGGCGGTGACCACGCGGTCCGGCAGGGCAGTGGCCGCCGCGAAGCGGGTGGTGCCGCTGAGCTGGGCGATGCGCCGGGATTCGGCGAGCAGGCGATCGGCGTCGTCGACGAGCAACCGGGCGCGCGGCAGCAACTGCCTGCCCGCCGGGGTGAGCACGGCACCCTGGGTGGTCCGGTGGACGAGCTCGATGTCGAGGTGCTGTTCGAGGCGGCGCAAACCCTGGGACAGCGGTGGTTGGGTCATGTCGAGTGCCGCTGCCGCCCGCCCGAAATGGCCCTCGTCCGCGACGGCGACGAAGAACCGGAGGTGGCGCAGCAGGTCCATGGGGCCATTGAACCAGCGGTCACGCGACGACTCGCCCGAACCGGACGAAGTGCCCAGCGCATCGCCTCGGATACCGCACGTGAACTGCGGCGATATCGATCACGACTCGCGGCGGACGGCATCCGGTATTGGCCGCGCCCCCGCCCGCGATGGTGTGGTGCAACGGTGATTTCCTCCGCTACCGAGCACCCGATCCGCAGACGGCTCGCGGCCGCCGCACTCGCGGTCGCCACGCTGACCTTCACCGCGTGCTCCTCCGAACCCGCGGCCCCGAGCGACACCTCGGCCGCGCCGGGCACCTCGTCCGCCGACACCACCCAGTACGCCGCATTGGAATCGAAATACAGTGCACGCCTGGGTCTCTCGGTCACCGACACCGGAACCGGCGCCACCGTCGCCTACCGGGCCGACGAACGTTTCCCCATCGCCTCCACCTTCAAGGGTCTGGCCTGTGGCGCCCTCCTGCAGGCGCATCCACTCTCGACCGGTTACTTCGACCAGGTCATCCACTACACCGCCGCCGACCTGGTCGAGTTCTCACCCGAAACCGAGAAGCACGTCGACACCGGCATGACCGTAGCGGCCCTCTGCCAGGCCACCATTACCCTCTCCGACAACACAGCGGGCAACCTGGTGCTCCGACTGCTCGGCGGTCCAGCGGGTTTCACGGCGTTCCTGCGTACGCTCGGTGACAACGTGACACGCCTTGACCGCTGGGAAACCGAACTCAACACCGCCATCCCCGGCGACGAACGCGACACCACCACCCCGGCCGCCCTGGCCGCCGACTACCGTGCCCTCGTCCTCGGCGATGCCCTCGCCGAACCCGAACGCACCCAGCTCGCCGACTGGCTGAAGGCCAACACCACCGGCGGCAAACGCATCAAGGCGGGTCTACCCGCCGACTGGACCGTCGGCGACAAGACCGGCACCCCCGCCTACGGTTCGGCCCTCGACGTGGCTATCGCCTGGCCCCCGAACCGCCCGCCCCTGGTGCTCGCGGTCCTGTCGACGAAATCCGAGCAGAACGCCGAACCGTCCAACGAACTCCTGGCCGAGGCGGCGAAAGCGGCGGTCGCCCAGCTCAATTGACCTGCCACCCCGCTCGCACGGAACGGGCGCACAGCTGTGGGTCGTCGCCTGCTCCGACGAACAACGCGGTGAGCATCGGGATGCCGTTGGCGAGCGCCTCGGCGGGCAACGGGCCGGTCGCCACCAGCGCGGCCAGCCCGTGCCCGATCACCCAGCTCTGCGTCGCCAGTTCGAGGGGGTCGACCTCGGCCCGGAAGCGGCCGAGGTCGCGGGCCCTCGCCACGGCCGCCACCAGCCGTTCCAACGTCGCATCGGCGGCCGGCGCGTCCTCGAGTTCGAAACCGGCGTCGAACATCACCCGGTACAGATCCGGTTCGGCCAGTGCGTTGGCGAGGTAAGCCCTGCCGAGGGCGGCCAGGTCGCGCACGGGATCGCCGGTGTCGGGTACCTGGGCGAGGCGCGCGGCCAACCGCGTGAAACCCTCCTGCCGCACCGCTCGCCACAACCCGTCGATCCCGTCGAAATAGGTGTAGACGGCCATCGTCGACACCTCGGTCCCGGCGACGAGCCCACGCAGCGTCACCGGTTCACGCGCCGCGACCATCTGCGCAGCCCGCTCGATCAACATCGACCGCACCGCCGGATTCCGCGTTCTACCCATGGCGCCACATTACATAACAGCGTTATGGTTATGGCATCGACGATGGGAGCGACCATGACCGTGGAACTGATCAATCCGGACGGACTGCCCAAGCCCGATGTGTACCGACAGCTGTCGATCGCGACCGGCTCACGCCTGGTCTTCCTGGCCGGCGGCGTGGCGGCACTGGGTGAACCCGACCTGCTGGTCGAGGTCGAGGCGACCGCGGTGCTCGACTGATCACCCTGCGCGGTACCGGCCGGGGGCCACACCGTATTCACGTTTGAAGGCTTTGCCGAACGCGTATTCGGAGCTGTAGCCGGTGCGCCCGGCGATGGTGGCCAGTGGGTGGTCGGTTTCGCGCAGGAGCCGGGCGGCGGTGAGCATTCGCCAGCGGGTGAGGTAGGCCAGCGGCGGTTCGCCGAGCATGGTGGTGAATCGTTTGGCGAACGCGGCCCGGCTCAAACCCGCACGGGCGCCGAGCGATTCGACGGTCCAGTTGTGACCAGGGTCGTCGTGCACGGCCCGCAGCGCACGTGACAGTTCGGGGTCGGTGAACGCCACCGACCACCGTGCGGTGTCGTGGGTCGTGCTCTCGGCGAGCCAGGCGCGCAACAGGTAGAGCAGGAGCAGGTCGAGCAGCGGTGGGACGGCCGCGTCGGCACCGGGGCGGGCGTCGGTGAGTTCGGCGGCGAGCAGGTCGACGGCGGCGCGCAACGACGCGTGCGTGCCGAGCCGGGCGGGAATATGCACCACCTCGGGCAATTCCGCCAGCAATGGATGGGTGCGATCGGCGGCCAGGTGATACGACCCGCACAGCAGGGTGCAAGCGGCACCGGGGCCGTCGACCACGCGGACGTCGTCGGGTCCCGCGGTCTCGGTGAATGTGCTGGTGAGCTGATCGACCAGACCGTGCGCGACCCCGCGCGGCATCAGCACCGCGTCCCCCGTACCGAGCGCGATGGGTTCGGCCCCCGCCCTGGTGAGCCAGCACGAACCCTGCAGGACGACATGGAAACCGGCACCTTCCATCAGCGGATATCTGCGGCCCCACGGCGCGTGCCGCACGAACATCCCTGACGCCGGGTCGCCGGTGCGTGCGGTGGCCAGGACATCGCTGAGCAGATCCATAACCGGAGACGATACTGCCGAAGACGGATGGATATCTTCTATGGACTCTGGATGATTTCACGTCCTGACTCCTGCCCATACGCTGAGTTCATCAACCGAATGAACAAGGAGCAGGACATGAAGATCGCCGTGTACGGGGCCAGTGGACATGTCGGCCGTTTCGTGGTGGCGGAACTGGGGCGCCGTGGAATCGACACCGTGGTCGTGGGGCGTAACGCGCAGCGGCTGACGGACTTCGGCGTACCTGCCCGGGCCGCCGCGGCCGACGACCACTCCGCGCTTGTCGCCGCCTTCACCGGCGCCGACGTGGTCATCAGCACCCTGCCCGACTACACCGGAACCGGTGAGGGCGTGCTGCGCGCCGCCGTCGCCGCGGGCGCGAGCTATGTGGATGTCGCGGGCGAACAACTGTTCGCCCGCAAGGTGTTCGACGAATACGGGCCGCTCGCCGAGGCCGCAGGCGTCACGCTGGTCACGGCTGTCACAGAGGCAGGCGTGTTCGGTGACCTGCTCGCCCACCTCGGCGCGCGGCGGCTCGGCGGCGCCGACGAAATCGTGCTCAGCCATGTCGTCGCACCCGGTGGTGAGGGTTCACGTGGCAGTATGCGCACGGTGCTGCGCAATCTGGACGTCTTCACCAGTGGTGGTCTGTCCTGGTCCGACGGCGAATTCCGCACCGGCCCCCAGCCGCGCCGGGACGCGCTGCTCCTGCCCGGCGCCACCGACCCTGTCGCGGTGGTGAAGTTCCCACAGCCGGCCGTGGTCACGATCCCGCGCCACACCGCGGCCGCTTCGGTGGAAGGTGTGCTGGCGAAGGAGATCTTCGCGATGGTCGGCACCGTCACCGAGGCCGACTTGGAACGCGCGCCCGAAACACCCTCCGCCCCGGCGCCGTACTCGATGGTGGTCGACCTCCACCGCGACGGAAAAACGCTGCGCGGCATTGGCAGCGGGCCCGACACGTACCGCAACAGCGCCCAGCTCGCGGTGGCGGTAGCGACCCGCATCGGCGCGGGCGCGAAACCGGGCGCGCAGTCACCGGCCGAACTGTTCGATCCGGTCGAATTTCTCGACGCACTGGGCGAATTCGGCATGACCTGGTCGCTCGGCTGAACAAACCCGACGCCGGGCGGTCGCCTTCCTCGCGACGGTGACCGCCCTGGCGCTCGTCGCCCGCGGCACGCGTAAGCGGGCACCCGAGTGGTCGAGCGTGCCCCCAACGCGCCTCGGCTACGGTCCTTGGCGGCGGCCATAGCCGGCGCGGGCGTGCTGTGATGCTCGCCAGCGGCAAGGCTGTCACCAGCGCGGAAAGAGACCACCGGGTCAACAACCGGTGAACCCTGACTGCTCGAGTGGCAGTCGGGACGAGGGCTCGATATGCTCGCCCCCGTTATCGAAACGGGCTGCCTTGCTGCGTGTTTGGCTCGAGGATTGGTGGTTGGGGGCCTGTGGTTACTGCGGAAGTCGGGCCGGTGACGCACGCGACGGGGGACCGCACGACAGCGGGACCGGCGGGGTACGTGGTGCTGAGCGCCGCAGTGGTCATCGTGGTGATCGCCGTGCTCACCGTGGTTTTCGCGCCCCCTGGCATCGGCGTTCCCGTGCTGGTCGGGGCGTTGATCACGGCGCTGATCGCCTGTCCGGCGGTTTTCGTCGCGCTGCGCCAAACCGCGAAAGCCGACCTCTCCGCCGCAGCCGCTCAGCGCGCCGAACAGCAGTTGGCGGCCACCGTCGCCGAGGCGACACAGCGCATCGCGAAGGCCGAGGAACACAGCTCCGCCTACGCCTGGGAAGCGCAGGAGAACTCGCGTCGCGGTGCCGCCGCGCTCGCGGCGTTCGCCGGTGCCGCCAGCCGTATCCAGGCCATGACCACCAGCATGCTCGCCGAACTGCGCGAGATGGAACACCGGCACGCCGACCCCCGCGTGCTCACCGACCTGCTCCACATCGACCACCGCACCGCCCAGACCGGCCGCCTCGCCGACAGCATCGCGGTGCTCAGCGGCGCCCGCACCGGCCGACGCTGGGCCAAACCCATTGCGATGGAATCGATCCTGCGTGGCGCGATGGGCCGGGTCGCCGGATACCAGCGTGTGCGATTGCGCGCGGTGGCCGAGGTCGGTATCGCCGGGCACGCCGCCGAAGGCGTGATGCACGCGCTGGCCGAACTGCTCGACAACGCCTGCAACTTCTCCCCGCCCACCACCGAGGTGCACGTCTACGCGGCGGAAGTGCCCGCGGGCGTGGTCATCACGATCGAGGACAGCGGTCTGGTGATGAGCGAATCGGCCCTGCGCCGCGCCGAGGCCGCCGTGAGCGGACGCGACCACAAGGGCAAGGGCGCCGACCTGGCCTCCCTCTCGGGCACCCGGCTCGGGCTCGCCGTGGTCGGAAACCTCGCGCGCAAGCACGATCTCACCGTGTCGTACCGGCCTTCGGCCATCGGTGGCACGGCGGTGGTCGTCGTCGTCCCGCGCGAACTCACCGCCCGCGCCGAACGCCGGGGCCGCGACACGGGCCGCCACGCCGCGCCCGCCGCGCAGCGTGCCGACACCGGCGGCATCCAGCTCACCAACCTCGGCCAGTTCGACGCACCGACCCCGCGTCCGGCACCGCACACCGAGAACGGCGACCTCGGCTGGGCCGACGCCATCGCCCGCCAGGTGTCACCACCCGCAGGCGAGTCCGCTCACTTGCCCGCGGCGACCACCCCCGCGCTGCCCAAGCGCCGTCGCGGCAGCACGCTCGCGCAGGTCCATCCCGAAGGTCTCACCCCGCCCGCGCCCACCCAGGTGACGCCGGCGAAGCCATCGGCACTCGGCGCCTTCCAACGTTCTGCCCGCACCGAGCCGCGCACAGGCAGCGCCGCCTCTGCACCAGACCCCCAGGAGGACCGATGACCACCACCGCCGCGACCAATCTCGGGTGGTTGCTCGAGAAGCTGCTCGCCCGCACCCCACGCACCCGCCACGCCCTGCTGCTCTCGGGTGACGGCCTCAAGATCTGCCACACCCCGGAACTCGACACCGACCGCGCCGACCAGCTCGCCGCGATCGCCGCCGGTTTCCAGAGCCTCGCACACGGGGCCTCCGTCGAATTCGGTGACGGGCGAGGCGGAGTCCGCCAGTCGATGACCGAGTTCTACGGCGGCATCCTGTTCGTGGTGGAGGCCGGGCTCGGCGCGCACTTGGCGGTGATCGCCGCCGAGGACGCCGACGCGGGCCTGGTCGGGCACACCATGCACGAACTGGTCGAGCAGCTCGGCGAACACCTCGCCGCACAGCCGCGCCGAGGGACGCCGTAATGCTCGGCCGCGACGACGATCCCGACAGGTTCTACACCCTCACCGGCGGCCGGATGCCCGCCGACGACGACTTCGACCTGGTCACCCTCGTGGTCAGCGAATCGGCGCCGAACGCGGGCATGACCTCCGAGCAGGTCGCGATCCTCGAGCTGTGCGTGGCGCCGACCGCCGTGGTGGAGATCGCGGCCGAACTGCGGCTGCCGGTGGGCGTGGCGACGGTTGTGCTGTCGGATCTGCTCGCCGCGGGCAAGATCACCATCAGGCCACCGCTGTCGGCGGCGATGAATCTGGATCTTTCCACCCTCGAGAAGGTGCTCGTTGGACTTCGCAGGCTCTGAAGACGTACCCGAGCGGTCACGGGCGCCGCTGCACAGCACGGCGCGGCACGGGTTGAAAATCGTCATCATCGGCGGATTCGGTGTCGGTAAAACGACATTGGTCCGGTCGGTGAGTGAGATCCGCCCCCTCGACACCGAGGCGACGATGACCGATGTGGGTGTGGGCGTCGACGACGCGAGCGGCGTGCCGGGCAAGTCGACCACCACCGTCGCCTTCGACTTCGGCCGCATCAGCATCGACGACGAGCATGTCCTGTATCTGTTCGGCGCCCCTGGGCAGCAACGATTCTGGTTCCTCTGGGACCGGTTGTTCGCCGGTGCGCTCGGTGCGATCGTGCTCGTCGACCAGCGCCGCATCGCCGACTCCTGGTACGCCATCGACCGCCTCGAACACCAGGGCACGCCATTCGTGGTCGCCTGCAACGACTTCGGTGAATCACATGCCCCCGAGGCGGTGCGCGACGCGCTCGACCTCGACCCGGCGGTCCCGCTGCTGATGTGTGACGCCCGCTCGCGTGAATCGAGCAAACAGGTACTCATCGCGCTGATCGAGCATCTGTATTCTGTTGTTCCACAGGGGGAGACCGTTTCATGAGCACACCAGCAGGGGCCTGCCCGGTCACCGGCGCCGTCCCGCTGAGCGGTCCCGAGTTCCATATCGAACCGCACGAGGTGTACCGGCGGATGCGCCGCGAACACGGCCCGGTCGTCGCCGTCGAACTGCCCGGCGGTTTCCCCGCCTGGCTGGTGATCGGGTACCGCGAACTGCACCAGGTGACCAGCGATCCGGTGCTGTTCCCGCGCGATGTGTCGCTGTGGAACCAGTGGGGGCGGGTGCCCGAGGACTGGCCGCTGCTGCCGATGGTCGGGCGGCCGATGCCGTCGATCTACTTCACCGCCGGTGCCGAACACCGCCGCCACCTGGCCATGGTCGAACCCGCTCTCGACGCGGTCGACCACTTCGAATTGCGGCGTGCCTGTGAGGAACTCGCCGATCAGCTGGTCGACCGGTTCTGTGGGCGTGGCACCGCCGACCTGGTCGCCGAATTCGCCGAACCGCTGCCCGTGCTCGCGCTCGGCCGCATCCTCGGCCTGCCCGACGCCGATGCCGCCGACCTGGCGCTGACCATGAAGACCCTCGCCGACGGCGGCGCCGACGCCCAGGCCGGGCACGTGCGTTTCGCCGAACACATGGCCCGCCTCGTCGCCGCCAAGAAGGCGCGCCCCGGCGGTGATCTCACGTCGCTGATGCTGGCCGATCCCGAGCCGTTCACCGACGAGGAGTACATGAACGACCTGATGGCGATCGCCGCCGCTGGTCATCTCACCACCGCCGACTGGCTCGGCAGCTCGATGCGGCTGATGCTCACCGACGAACGCTTCGCCGCCGCGCTCGGTGGCGGCAGGCGCAGCGTCGGCCAGGCCATGAACGAGGTGCTCTGGGAAGAGGGGCCGACCTCCATCCTGGCCGGTCGCTGGGCCGCCCGCGATACCCGCCTGGGCGACCGCACCATCCGCGCCGGGGACATGCTGCTGCTCGGCTTGGCCGCTGCGAATCTCGATCCGCATGTGCGCCAGTCGTTTTCCGACGGCGACACCGTGCCCACCGGCAACAACGCGCACTTCGCGTTCAGTTACGGCGAATACCGCTGCCCGTACCCGGCGCAGCAGATCGCCGAGATCATCGCGCGCACCGGGATCGAGGTGCTGCTCGACCGGCTCCCCGATGTCGATCTGGCGGTTCCGGCCGACCAGCTCACCCGGCGACCTTCGGCTTTCCTTCGGGGCATGCAAGCACTGCCCGTTCGTTTCACCCCTGTTCGACCCGTCGGAGGTTTCTCGTGAGTTCGCAATGCCCCATCGCCATCGACCCCATGGTCGGTGATCTCGCGGGGGAGACCGCCCGGCTACGTGACGCGGGGCCGATCACCCGGATCGACCTGATGGGTGTGACCGTGTGGACCGTCACCGACCACGCCCTGGCCCGGCAGCTGACCACCGACACCCGCCTGGTCAAGGACATCAACGCCTGGAAATTGTTCGCCGACGGCGTGGTTGGCAACCAGTGGCCGCTGATCGGGATGGTCGACGTCGACCGCTCGATGTTCAGCGTCGACGGCGCCGAACACCGCAGGCTGCGCCTCAAGACCGCGCAGGCGCTGGCCCCGCGCCGGCTCGAGGAACTGCGCCCGCGGATCGAAGCGCTCACCGCCGAACTCCTCGACGACCTCGCCGCGGCCGGTGCCGACGGCACCCCGGTGGATCTCAAGCAGGTATTCGCCTACCCGCTGCCCATGCGCGTGGTCGGCGACCTGATGGGCGTCGCCCGCGAGGACCACGCCCAGCTGCTCGACTGGTACAAGAAGTTCTTCTCCGTGATGACCCCGCAGGACGAGCGCCTGCGCGTGATCGGCGAGCTCGACGTGTACTTCACCGACCAGGTGCGCAAGAAGATCGCCGACCCGGGCGACGATCTCACCTCGGCGTTCGTCGTAGCCGACGAGGGCGGCGAGGCGCTCACCGAGGAGGAGGCGATCGGCAATATCAAGGCCCTCGTCGCCGCCGGGCACGAGACCACCGTGAGCCTCATCGTCAACACCGTGCGCGCGCTGCTCAACGAACCCGAGCAGCTGGCGAAGGTCCTTGCCGGCGAAGTGGACTGGAAGCAGGTCATCGAGGAGTCGCTGCGCTGGGACGGGCCCGTCTCGCATCTGCTGATGCGGTTCGCCACCGAGGACATCACCGTGGGCGAGACCGTCATCGCGAAGGGCGAGGGTGTGGTGATGTCCTACCGCGCTGTCGGCCGTGACTTCGCCGTGCACGGTGAGACCGCCGACGAATTCGACGTGACCCGCTCGACGGCCAACCGCCACCTCGCCTTCGGCTACGGCCCGCACATCTGCCCCGGTGCGGCACTGTCGCGGCTCGAGGCCGCGATCGCGTTGCCCGCGCTGTTCGCCCGCTTCCCGAATCTGCGCCTGGCCGTGCCCGACAGCGAGCTCGGCAACCTGCCGGTGCTGACCCAGAACGATCTGGCCGCCTTGCCGATCACCCTGAACTGACCGGCGTCGCGTCGCGCCCGGTGGATCGCTTCACCGGGCGCGACGCACTGCTTCACAGACCCAGATCGCGGCCGATCAGTTCCTTCATGATCTCGTTCGAACCCGCCCAGATCTTGGTGACCCTGGCGTCCATCCAGGCCCGCGCCACCCGGTATTCACGCATGTAGCCGTACCCGCCGTGCAGCTGCACGCAGGCGTCGAGCACCTCGTTCTGCACCTGCGCGGACCACCATTTGGCCTTGGCGGCGTCGACGGCCGACAGCTCACCGGTGGTGTGCGCGGCGAGGCACTGGTCGATGAACGCCTGCGTGACCTCCACCTTGGTGACCAGCTCGGCGAACAGGAATTTGTTGTACTGGAAGCTGCCGATCTGCTGCCCGAAGGCCTTGCGCTCCTTGGCGTATGCGAGCGTCTCGTCCAGGATCGCCGCCGCGTGGGCGATATTGGAGGCGGCGGCGCCGATGCGTTCCTGGGGCAGCATCTGCATCATGGTGATGAAGCCGCGGTCGAGCTCACCCAGGCGATTGGCGTCGGGGACGCGCACGTTGTCGAAGAACAGCTCGGCCGTGTCGGACTCGGGCTGGCCGACCTTGTCGAGTTTGCGGCCACGGGTGAAACCGTCCATGCCATTCTCCACGGCGAACAGGGTGATGCCCTTGGCCTTCTTCTCCGGGCTGGTCCGGGCGGCCACGATCACCAGGTCGGCGTTGAAGCCGTTGGTGATGAAGGTCTTCGAGCCGTTGATGATCCAGTCGTCGCCGTCGCGCACGGCGGTGGTCTTCAGCGCGGCCAGGTCGGAACCGCCCGACGGTTCGGTCATGCCGATGGCCGTGATCAGCTCGCCCGTGCAGAACTTCGGCAGCCAGCGCCGCTTCTGCTCGTCGGTGGTCAGTTCCACCAGGTAGGGGGCGCACACGTCGAAGTGGATGCCGAACGACGACGAGATCGCCGCGCCGGCCTTGGCCAGTTCCTCGCCGAGCACCGCGTTGAACCGGTAGTCACCGGCATCGCTGCCGCCGAATTCCTCCGGAACACCGAGCCCGAGGTAGCCGAGTTCGCCTGCGGCCAACCAGGTTTCGCGGTCGATCGAGCGCTGTTCGATGAACTTCTCGGCGTTCGGTTCGATCGACCGCTTGACGAATTCGGCCACCGAGGCACGGAAGGCCTCATGGTCTTCGGTGTAGAGGGTGCGCTTCATTCCTACAGTGTACGAACGCCGCGCGGTGCGGTGTCAACGCGAAAAGCGAGCCTTGGTGCCGGACACGAAAAAGCTCCCCGGCCTGTTGACCGGGGAGCTCATCTGTAGCCCCGACGGGATTCGAACCCGCGCTACCGCCTTGAGAGGGCGGCGTCCTAGGCCGCTAGACGACGGGGCCAGAACAGCAGTTCATCAGCGTGAACCGCGCGGAACATACCTTAGCCGACGACGGGCGATCGACCAAAACGGGGGGGTGGATGCGACTCGGTGGCCGACGACCTGACGGCGCCGTCGGCGGGCCGCTCAGGCCTCGGGGAACTCGAGTTCGGCGTCCTGGTCGGCCGCCAGCAGGAAATAGCCGAGGAAGGTGACGCCGTCCTGTTGTGCGTCGAACCGTTGGATACGGACGTGCGCGGGTTCGTAGAACACATCACCGGGGCGCAGGATCGTTGGTGGTTCGCCTTCGATCTGGTACACGGCGGAGCCGGATTCGATGCTGCCGAAGACCGGGCCGTTGTGCACGTGAAGGCCACCGGCGACGTCAGGGGCCAGCGTGATGCGCCTGATTTCGACGCGATGCAGGGCCAGTGGGGACGGCAGTACCTGGTCGAGAAGAGTCGTACGGGTGACCGCACCGGTTTCGGGCATGGCTTGGGGTTACTCCGTTTCCGGTCGAGATTCGTTGGGCGGCAAGCAGTCACAACGATACTGCGGACGGGTGTCCCGGTCCGTCGGACTGGCGCGCGCTCAGGAAAGGCTGCCGAAGAAGGTGTGGAGGTCGTGGGCGAGCAGTTCCGGCTCCTCCATGGCGGGAAAGTGACCCCCCTCGGTGAAATCCGTCCAGTGACCGATCGCTGTGTCCGGGTCGATCGCTCGGCGCAGGAGCGGGTGAGTGTCGAAAACGGCCCAGCCCGACGGCACTTCGGTTGTCGCCAGGTCGATGTCGGCGTGTGCGGACTCGTAGTAGAACTGCGCGCTCGACTCGCCGCTACGGGTGAACCAGTAGAGGCTGATGTTCGTGAGGAGTTGGTCGCGCTCGACCGACTCGTCCGGCGTCCGGTGGTCGTCGGCGCGCCTGGTCTTGAACTTCTCGGCGATCCACGCGAGCTGACCGACCGGTGAGTCGGCCAGCGCCGCGCCGATCGTGTCGGGGCGATGGTTCTGCATCTCGAGATACCCGCGATCGGCGGCGACCTCCGCGCGCACCGCGGCTATCTCGGCGTTCTCCTCGTCGGACAGGCCGTGCGGGTACGGGAAGAGGTCGCCGAGCAACCCGAGCCATCGGCGCTCCGCACCGATATGGGTGCCGATGACCCGCTCCGGGTAGAGCGTCGCGAGGCGACCGGTGGTGCCCGAACCGATGTCGGTGCCGTGCGCCGCGAACCGGTCGTAGCCGAGTCGGGTCATGATCTCGGCGTAGGCCGGCGCCGTCCGCGTCAGGTCCCAGCCTGTCCCCGACAGCGGGGTCGAGAACCCGAAACCGGGCAGCGACGGGACGATCACGTGGAACTCGTCGGTCAGCAGCGGGATGAGGCGCTGGTACTCGACGAACGAACCCGGCCAGCCGTGGTTCAGCATCAGCGGGACGGCCCGCGGGTTCGCCGACCGCACGTGCACGACGTGGAACGTCTGTCCGTCGACGACCGTCGTGCACTGGTCGTACTCGTTGAGCTCGGCCTCCTGCGCCCGCCAGTCGAAACCGTCGCGCCAGTACTCGGCCAGCTCGATCAGATACGCCGGTGGAATGCCCCGGCGGAAATCGGTGCGATCGTCTCGGCCCGGCACGGGGAACGGCCTGCGCGTGTGTGCCAGGCGGTTGCGCAGGTCGTCGATGTCGGCCTGCGGGATATCGATGCGGAACGGGGTGAGCGTGGTGTTGTCGGTCATGGTGCCCACGTTCGCAGGTAATGCGGAAGATCAGCTTCCGCGATTGCTGGAATGATCGGGACGATGTTGGAAACCTCGGCGCGCCTGCTCGAATTGCTGTCGTTGCTTCAGCTCGAGCGGGACTGGACGAGCTCGAAGCTCGCCGACCGGCTCGCGGTGAGTACGAGGACGGTGCGCGCCGATATCGGGAAGCTGCGAGCCCTCGGCTATCCCGTGGACGCGCGGCCCGGCGTCGCGGGCGGGTACCGCCTGGCCGCCGGGACGGCGATGCCCCCGCTGTTGCTCGACGACGACGAGGCGGTCGCCGTCGCCGTCGGACTCGGTGCGGTCGCCACCCAGGGACTCGGAGTGGAAGAGACCGCGCTCACCGCGCTCGCCAAGCTCGAGCAGGTGTTGCCCTCGCGACTGCGTCGGCGCGTCGCGGCGGTCCGCGAGGCGACGAGCGTTGTTCCCCGCGTCGAGCCGCCGCTCGATCTCTCGGTTCTCGGCGCCGTCGCCGTCGCGATCCGCGGCCGCGAACGACTCCGGTACGGCTACATCAAGCCCGGCGGCGGCGAAGCGGCCCGCCATGTCGAACCGCGACGGCTGGTGAGCTGGGGGCAGCTGTGGTACCTGCTCGCGTGGGACCTCGAGCGCGACGACTGGCGGGTCTTTCGGGTCGACCGCATGGTCGCGCCGGTACCGACGGGTGCGCGGTTCCCGCCGCGCGTGCTCCCGGACGCCGATGTCGTCGAGTACGTCATCGGACGGATCAGCAGGGGAACCTGGCGGTACCGCGCCCGGGTGCTCGTGCACGCCCCCGCGGTCGAGGTCGCCGCGCAGTTCCCCGCCCCGCTCGACATCGAGGTGGTCGACGAGTCGACGTGCCGTGTCGAGCTTGGCGCGGACGACCCGGACCGGCTCGCGTTGTGGATGACACAGCTCGACGTCGATATCGAGGTGATCGACGGCGACGAGCTCGCGGAGGCCTTCGCGCGTCTCGCGGCCAGGTTTCACCGTGCGGCGGGCGGTGCCTCCGTGCCGTGAGCGCGCGAATCCACCCGGATGCTGCGGTGATTGACTGCGGAGCGGCGGCGGGGAAGGGTGGTGCCATGGCGGGAATAGAAGTGCGTCACGGGGTCGAGCTGTCCAACCTCGATCAGCCGTTGTTCGACGGGGCCGAGGCACGCAAGCGTGACCTGCTCGACTACCTGGAGTTCGCCGGGCAGCGATTGCTCGGGGCACTTCGCGGGCGGCCCCTGTCGGTGGTGCGGGTGCGACCGGGCCAGGAGCCGTTCATGCAGAAGAACCTGCCGAAGTACACGCCGGAGTGGGTATCGCGGACGACCGTGTGGGCGGAGAGTTCGCGACGGGAGATCACGTACGCGCTGTGTGATGATCTGCGGACGCTGCTGTGGTTCGGGAATCAGCGGGCGGTCGAGTATCACCCGACCTTGTTTCTTGCCGAATCGACGCCCGCACCAACGCATCTCGTGCTCGACCTGGATCCGTCACCGGGGCAGACGTTCGCCGATGCGGTGGCGGGTGCTCGGTTGATCCGGGAGGCCTTGGCGGCGGACGGGTTGGCCGGGGCGGTGAAGACGAGTGGGTCCAAGGGACTGCATGTGTTCGTACCGGTGGTCGACGGTATCGATGTGGAGGATGCGGCGGCGGCGACGCGGGCGGTGGCCGCGCGGGCCGAGCGGATCGATCCTGCCGTCGGGACAACGGCTTTCATTCGTGAAGACCGGCGCGGGAAGGTGTTTCTCGATGCCACCCGCGCCGGCGGTGCCACGGTGGCCGCGGCATACAGCCCGCGGATCCGACCGGGCGTCACCGTGTCGTTCCCGCTGACCTGGTCGGACCTCGACGACGTGACGCCCGCCGACTTCACCCTGCGCACCGTCGCGGACCTGCTCGGTGACTCGGACCCGTGGGTAACGGAAATGCCTGAACCACAACACCTTCCGGACGACCTGATCGCCGAAGGCCACACCATCCCGGTCGCCCGGGTCCAGGCCATGCACGAAGGTAAACGCCGCGCCCGCGCCCGCCGCGCGGAATGATCAGACCGGTGTGAGCGTCGCCGCGCCGAAGGACACGTGGAAACGCTCGCACCAGATGCTGACCGAACGCACCGTCGACAGGTCGGTCCCGGCGGGCACCTCGTAGTTCTGGTTGCCCTCGTTGCCCTTCAACGCACCAAGAGCACTCGGCGTGCGGACATGATGCCTCCTTCGAGGTCCATCATTCTCCGTCCGTCCGCCGGGCGCAGCCTCGGATCAGTTACCGAGCGCGGCCACGCCGGCCTGCGCGAACTTCTCGTCGAGATCGCCGCTCGGGGCACCTGCCACGCCGATGCCCGCGATGGGCGCGCCCTTCGACTTCACCGGGGCGCCGCCACCGAGGAAGAGGGTGCCGTCGATGTCGGCCAGGTGGGGTGCGGACTCGAGCCGCTCGGTGAGCTCGCTGGTCGGGGCGTTCCACGAGACGGAGGTGAACGCCTTCTGCTGCGCGGCGTCGTAGGACTGCGGGCCCGCGCCGTCGCCACGGAGGGTGACGATCACATTGCCGTTGCGGTCGACCACGGCCACGCTCACCCGCTGGTTCTCCGCGGCGGCCGCGTCGAGCGCGGTCTGGGCGGCCTTGGTCGCGGCGGCGACCGACAGGTGGGTGCTGGTGGCCAGATTGCTGTCGGCCGCCTCGACGACGACGGGGGTGCGGGTGGCCGGGTCGGGATCGGCGGCCTGCACGGTGACGACACCGATGACGCCCGCGCCGACGACGGCGGCGGTGGCACCGGCGACGACGAGACGGTTACGGGTGCTGAACTTGCTGGTCATTGCTACTCCTGAGCATTTCTCGGCCGTCGGATCGGCGGCGCGGCCTGGTGATATCCATCCTGTTCGCCCGGCGGCTCCGGCGAATCGACGGTGTGGCTGGAGTGCGCGGCCGGATCGGACGACACCCGGGTCGACCGATCGGATGACCCGCCGGGCCCGGGCGGCGGGAGAGAATGCCGAGGAGAGGGAGGAGGCCGCATGGACCTCGGTGACCAGCGCGAGGACACCCGTCTGCTCGCGATCATCGTGCACAGCGCGTTCTACGTGCTGCTCGCCGCGTCGCTGTTGCGCTGGCTGATCCGGCACAGCGAGACCCGTTCGACACCGCTCATCGTCGTCCTCGCGGTCGCGCTCGCGGTGCTCTACGGGCTCAGCGAGTTGCGGCAGTCGCGTCGGCTCGGGTGGTTCGCGGCGCTGGTGCTCACCTGGTCGGTGCTGGTGGTGCTCGCGCCGAGTTTCGCCTGGTGCGCGGTGCCGTTGGTGTACACGGGCCTGCGCATCCTCTCCGAACGCACTGCGGTGACGCTGGTCGTCGTGCTGACCGCGCTGGTGGTGGCCAGTCAGGTGCGCATCGCGGGCTGGCTCGATCCGAACCTGGTGCTCGCGCCGCCCGCGGTGGCGGCCGTGACCACCGCGTTGTTCGTCGGTATGCGTAGGCAGGCGACCCGGCAGGCGGCGCTCATCGACGATCTCGTGCGAACCCGTCAGGAGTTGGCCGACACCGAACGACGCGAAGGCACCCTCGCCGAACGCGAACGGCTCGCGATGGAAATCCACGACACCCTCGCCCAGGGTCTGTCCAGCCAGCGCATGCTGTTGCAGGCCGCCGACCTGGTCTGGGATACCGACCCGGGGCTGGCCCGCACGCATCTGCGCTCGGCCGCCGAGATTGCCGAACGCGACCTCATCGAAGCGCGCCGCTTCGTCCACGATCTCGCCCCCGCCGATCTCGCCGCGGGCGGGTCGCTGGCCGCCGCCCTGACCGCGCTCGCCGTCCGGGAATCCACCGACACGCTGACGGTGCGATGCCATATCGAAGGTGCGCCGGTGCCGCTGCCGCAGCGCGTGGAAGCCACGCTGCTCCGCATCGCCCAGGGTGCGCTGGCCAATGTGCGCGAACACGCGCGGGCGAGCACGGCGACACTCACGCTCACCAGCCTCGACGACCAGATCGTTCTCGATGTGGCCGACAACGGATGCGGCTTCGATCCCGGTGACCTCGGTGATCCAGCCGAGCATCGGGGTCACGGTCTGCCTGCGATCCGGGCGCGCGTGCGTCAGCTGGGCGGTACCTGCGCGATCGAATCGGCGCCGGGAGAGGGGACGGTGCTGTCGGTGTCGATCCCCTTGGCCCCGGTCGCATCGGGCGATGCCCGCTAGCATCGGCCGTTATGACCACCACCGTGCGCCTGCTGATCTGTGACGATCACGCGGTGGTGCGCGCCGGCCTGCACGCCCTGCTGTCGAACGCACCCGGGATCGAGGTGATCGGAGAGGCCGCCGACGGCCCGACGGCGGTGGCGCTGGCCGGGCGCCTGCGGCCGGATGTGGTGTTGATGGATCTGCAGCTCGGCGGCGAGATGGACGGCGTGGCCGCGACCAGGCTCATCACCGCCCAACCGGCGCCGGCACCGCACGTTCTCGTGCTGACCACCTACGACACCGATGCCGACATCACCCGCGCGATCGAGGCGGGCGCCACCGGGTACCTGCTCAAGGCCGAACGCCCCGAGGAACTGTTCACCGCCATCCGCGCGGCGGCCGACGGACAGACCGCGTTGTCGGCACCGGTGGCGGCGAAGGTCATGGCCAAGATGCGCAATCCCGGTCCCACCCTCACCGCTCGCGAGCGCGACATCCTCGGCAAGCTGGCCGAAGGCCTCGGTAACCGGGAGATCGCCCGCGCGCTGCACATCAGCGAGGCGACGGTGAAAACGCATCTCGGGCGCATCTACGACAAGCTCGGCGTCGATACGCGCGCCGCGGCGGTGGCCGTGGCATCGGAGAAGCGGCTCCTCGCCTGAGGAGCTTGCGGCACTACTCATACAAAGGGTTGCCCGAATTGCCAGAAAGAAACGTGATCGGGCCCACTTATTTCTTGTGAGGCCAGTCACAAATAGCCGTCTGAAGCACAGTTCTGTGATTACGGATTTATCACGAACGACCAGCGGTGAACAGCGTACGGTTGGACAAACTCTGCTACATAAGCGTCCGTGATCGGTGCGTGATCTTCCGTTGCGAAACAGCTACATTCGATCACGGCTTGAACAACAACCCGAGCCGAATCGAATCGCAGAACGCCGCAAAGCCTGCCCCGCGATTCGAGGATCCCCGACATACCTGTGGGGCAGGGACGCGGTAGTTCGAATACCGAGTCGGTGGGCGCAGGCAGGAAATGCTTATGTCTTTCAATCGCAAGTTCACCACCCGTGCCCTCGGTTTCGCCGCTGTCGCCGGTGCCATGATCGCCGTTCCGGCCGGTCTGACCACTGCCACCGCTTCGGCGAACAACTGGGACGCCGTGGCGCAGTGCGAGAGCAGCGGTAACTGGGGTATCAACACCGGTAACGGCTACTACGGCGGTCTGCAGTTCTCGCAGAGCACCTGGGAGGCCTACGGCGGCACCGGCACGGCCGACAACGCCAGCCGTGAAGAGCAGATCCGCGTCGCCGAGAACGTGCTCGCGGCCCAGGGCCCCGGCGCCTGGCCGACCTGCAGCGCCTACCTGTAAGGTACGCCGCGCAATAAAGACTTTCCTTGTCGGGAAACGGAATACCCGCTATTCGAAGCACACGTCGAATAGCGGGTTTTTTCGTTTATACCGAATCCAGCCGATAAACGGTGAGCGCGGCCGCCAGCATTCGTGAATCCTTCGGATCCGCCGGGTCGAGCCCGGTGAGGTCGGCGATACGGCGCAACCGGTAGGTGAAGGTATTGGGGTGGACATGGATACGGCGCGAGGCCGTCTTCCGGTCGGCGCCGAACTGCAGATGCGCCTCGAGCGCGTCGATGAGGTGTGGACTCGACAGCAGCGGAATCACGCGCTGCGCCAACCGCTTTCGCGCCGGCCCCGGGCGGGTGAGCTGATACTCGAGCAGCAGGTCGTCGAGCCGGTAACAGCCACCGGGTTTGCCTCGGAGCCGGGCCAGTTCGGTCAACTCGCTCGCGTCTTTGGCCGCGGTGGGAATGTCCTCGCGGGCCACCTCGGAGAATTCGGCCAAGAACACCGGGACCCCGAACTGTTCGGCCAAGCGCGTGGCGAGCTGGTCGAAACGCGCGGCATCGAGAACGTCGGCCTCGGAGCGGCTCAGCAGGGCGATACCGCTCGTGCCGTCGAAGGTCGCGGGTGTAGTCGTTCCGGTGAGCGCGTCGAGGGCGCGCTGCAACACGCGGATACGGCGGCGCGTCAGCAAGTTCGCCGCGCTGCCGGTGCGCGGCGGCTCGTCGAGATGGATCGCGAGCACCGTGTACTGCTCGGCCAGAACCGTGTCGGCCCGCGCGGCGAGTTCCTCGGCGGGCAGCCCGCGCACCAGTGCCGAACACAGTTCACGCCGCGCCTCGCGCTCGGCATGGTAGATCGACTGCTCCACCTCGGTGTACACCTCGACCACCGTGGTGTTGATGTGGCGCAGCAGGTCGAGCAGCCGGCTGAAGACGTGGATGAAATCGAACATCTCGTCGGGGTCGACCTCCGCCGCGGCCGCGGTCAGCAACGACTGCGCCGAGGCGTGGATGGCGTCGATGAGCAGCGGCAACGGCAGCCGGTCCTCGGCATGACGTTCGGCGACCGGGCCGACGAACACGGCCACTTCCCCCTTGGTGAACTCCCGGTTCGAAGCGATCGCGTCGAGCACCGCCCGACCGCAGGCGTAGATGGTCGGCAGTACTTCGGCGGTGAAGTGCCCCGCGGGCAGTTCGGCGGGCGCCTTGGCGGCAAGGCCTTCGGCGAGCATGCGCTCGGCGATCTGCGGCCATCGGCTCAGCAGACGAGCGGTCAGATCGGATGACGCGGGAGCGGGATGTTCGGCGAGCATGAGAGGAATTGTGTCCCAAGACAGGGCCGTTGTGGGCGCTCCCGTCGGCAACGACGAGAACTTGGTTTCCGAGACAATGACGCGGTCGTTTTCTGGGCGCACGGTGCAGTGACTTCCCTGTGGCGCAGCTCATAGATTCGTCAGAACGCGCGACGAGTCACCTGCTCGACGACGCTGTTCTACGGAAGTGAAACCCCTTGATTGCAACGACGCATCCTCTCCGCCGGACCCTGTCTGCGTTCGGCATCGCCGCCGCGCTGGTGGCGCTCGGCACCGTCCCCGCGGCCGCGACCCCCACGCTGGAACCGACTGTCGCCTCGCTGGCCGAGTACCTCGACGCCACCATGCCGATCACGCCCGACGGCCGGCCCACGGCCATCGCCGACACCGGCAGCGCCTCGGGCAGCGGCTCGGGCAGCGGCTCGGGTTCGTCGAGCCGTGCCTCCGACACCGTCGGTGAGGGCCCCTCGATGTCGGCCTACCTGCCCGCACTCGCCTACGGCCTGCTGCACCCGGACGCCGCGCCGCCCAAGGCCAACCGCTGGGATTGCAAACCCACCGCGGCCCATCCGCGACCGGTGGTCCTGCTGCACGGCACCTGGCTCAACGCCTACGACACCTTCTCCTATCTGTCACCGCGGCTGGCCGATGCCGGGCACTGCGTGTTCACCCTGAACTTCGGCAAGTCCACCCTGCTCGAGGCCGGTGGGCTCGGCGCGATCCTGCCCGGCCGCAACGGGGTCGGCCCGATGGTCGAATCCTCAGGCCAGGTGGCCGCGTTCATCGAGCGGGTGCTGGCGGCGACCGGTGCCGAACAGGTCGATATCGTCGGCCACTCCCAGGGCGCGACCATCGCCAACCACTACCTCAAGTTCGACGGGGGACGGGACAAGGTCGCCACCCTCGTGAGCTTCGGCGGCACCCACCACGGCACCTCGCTGCTCGGCATCGCCACGCTCGGCCGCATGATCAACAACGCGGGCATCGACATCCTCGGCTTCTACCGGCCGATCATCGGCGCCGCCAATGTGGAACAGGCCATCGGCTCGCCGTTCTACACCACCCTCAACGCCGGCGGCGACACCGTGCCCGGCGTGCACTACACCGTGGTCGGCTCCCGCTACGACGAAGTGATGAACCCTCTCGACCTGGGCTTCCTGGCCGCCGGGCCGGACGCGACCGTCGACAACATCACCCTGCAGGCCGGCTGCGAACAAGACGTCTCCGACCACCTGACGATGATGTACTCCCCGCGCGCCGTCTCCATCGCGCTGCGTGCTCTCGATCCGGCACAGGGAACCGAGCTGGCCTGCACGTTCAACCCGTGGTTCGTCGGCGGAGGCGGCAGCCTATGACCAGTCTGCTCGATCGGGCGGCCACCCTGCGCGGAGCACCACCGTTGCCGCCCGACGATCCCTTCTATATCGCCCCGCCTGATCTCGAGACGCTCGCCCCCGGCGCGGTGGTGCGGTCGCGCTCGGTGGAGCTGGCCCTGTTCGGCATGGTGCCCCAGCGTATCGCCGCGTGGCAATTGCTCTATCGCACCTGCGATCTCGACGGCAATGCCGAGGTGACGGTGACGACGGTGCTGTTGCCCTGGGGTGCCGACCCGCACGAGTCCCGTCCGCTCGTCTCGTTCCAGTGCGCGATCGATGCCGTTGCTCCGCAGTGCTTTCCGTCCTACGCCTTGCGCCGGGGCGCGCAGACCATCGGCTCGATCGCCCCGCTGGAACTGCCGATCATCGCGATGGCGCTGCGGCAGGGGTGGGCGGTCTCGGTCCCCGACCACGAGGGGCGCGACGGGCGGTTCGGCGCCGCGCGGGAACCCGGTTACCGGGCGCTCGACGGCATCCGTGCGGCACTGAGTTTCGGCGCGCTCGGGTTGTCACCGTCGAATCAGGTTGCGCTGTGGGGTTATTCGGGCGGCGGGCTGGCGACGGCCTGGGCGGCCGAGCTGGCCGCCGAGTATGCCCCCGAGCTGGATATCGTCGGCGCCGCCGCCGGGTCGCCCGTGGGTGACCCGGCGGCGGCGTTCGTCCGGCTCAACGGTGGCTGGTTCGCCGGATTCCCCGCCGCCTTCGTCGCCGGGCTCAGCCGCGCCTACCCGGAGCTGGTCCCTGTGCTGGAAGACCACTTCGACACGCGGTTCCGCGCCCTGCTCGGCGAGGCCGAACGACGCAGTACCTTCGCGCTGTTGCTGCGGTTCGCCCGCCGCGATGTCGCCCGCCACCTGCGCGGCGGCATCGCCGAACTGCTCGCCGAACCGGTGCTGCGCCGCGTTCTCACCGACATCGAGCCCGGCGGCAAGGCCCCGGCCGCCCCGCTGCTCGTGGTGCAGGGCGTGCGCGACGAGGTGATCGCGGTCGCCGACATCGACGCGCATGTCCGGCGCTACGAACGGGCCGGGGCGAGAGTGCGGTACCTGCGCATCCGCAACGGTTCCCATCTGCCGCTGGAGTTCCTCGTCGTCCCGGTCGTCCTCGACTGGCTCGCCGACCGTTTCGCGGGCAGGCGGGCCGAGACCGGGACACAGACGGTGGCCTCGGTGGCCCGTTCCGTGCGGGCGGTGCGCAAGCACCTGGAGTTCCTGCAGGTCGTGCTGACCATGGTCGCCGGTAGGTCGATCGGTGTGGCCGATGCCCCGTCGGCGTCGGCCGAACGATCCTCGCCGCTGGTGCCCGAAGAACGGGAAGTATTACGTATCAGCTAATTCTCCGCACCCTTCCCGCGAATGTCGGGCCCTAAACATAAAAGGTGAATAAATAACTCTCAGAAACTTCTCATACAATTTTAAGTAACACACTGTTTCACCTATAACCGCAGGTGGTGATAGGTGAAATTGGGTGACTGTAACGGCTGTCACTAATCCGTAATTTGCGTAACTCGCGGTGTTCGGGGGTCGATATGCCATTCGTAAGCCAGCCTCGGCTGGAGCATGAGAAACAGAGGAGTATTTATGATCCCCGTTATCATCGACACCGGTAGCGCCGCCCTGAACGGTCTTTTCGACACCCTGGGTGCTGCTCTGCACGGTCTGGTCGACACCCTGTGGACCGGCTCCTTCGGCGGCTGATTCGTCAGCGCTTTCGGCCGGTAACGGCCGGGTCGACGGGAACGTCGACCACGAGAATGCCCCGCACCTTCCGGTGTGGGGCATTCTCGTGGTCGGGGTCAGTGTGTGTGCGGCGCTTCGGCCGTGTGGGTGTCACCGCAGGCGCTGCTCTGCCGGTTGCCGATCGCGAGCACCTCCGGGGTGGCGTGATCGACCTGCAGGGTGACGTGGTTGATGTGGTGGTCGTGGTCGAGCATGTGCGCCACGTCCTCGCGCACCGCGTGGCAATCGCGGCCCGGCTGCACCAGGATGTGCGCCGACAGGGCGGGGGAGCCGGAGGTGATCTCCCAGATGTGCAGATCGTGCACACCGACCACGCCGTCGCGGGCGCGGATGTCGGTGTCGATCTGCGCGGGGTCGAGGTAGTCGGGGGCGGCCTCGAGGAAGATGCGGCTCGACGCGCGGATCAGCCCGACACCCGCCTTGATCATCAGCGCGACCACGATCAGGGTGGCGACGATATCGGCGCGTGCCCAGCCCGTCAGGATGATGACCACACCCGCGACGGCGGTGGCGATGAACGCGAACAGGTCGTTGAGGATGTGCTGGTAGGCGCCCTCGATATTGAGGCTCGTCCGATCGGCGCGACTGATCATCCAGGTGGCGAGCACATTCACGGCCACGCCGACCAGTGCGGTGACGAGCACGAGACCACCGTGAACTTCCGGCGGCTCGAACAGTCTGCGGATCGCCTCGTAGCCGAGCCACAGCGCGAGCAGGAGCAGGGTGAGCCCGTTGGCCTGGGCGGACAGGATCTCCACCCGCTTCCAGCCGAAGGTCATCCGGCCCTTCGGCGGGCGCGCGGCCAACCGGATCGCCCACAGCGCCAGCGCGATGGACGCGGCGTCGGTGGTCATATGCGCGGCATCGGACAGCAGTGCCAGCGAATCGGCGACGATACCGACGATGACCTCGCCGATCAGGAACGTGACGATCAGGGCCAGCGCGCCTGCCAGCCAGCGTTTGTCGCTGTCGGCCGACACCCCGTGGTCGTGCCCGTGTCCTGCGCCCATGCGATTTCCCCTCTCCGGTGATCCGAACGCCGCAATCATATGCACGAATCGCTATGTATGCAATTCCTTCGTCGGCCGGAACGGAGCGAGCCCGGCAGCCCTGCTCCCCCCTCCTGGAGCAGGCCCGGCCGGGCTCGCAGGAACTACTTTCCGGCACGGCACCAGCAGGATCCTGAAGAGTCGCTTAAGGCGTTGTCATCGGTCGGCTCGCCCGCGATAACCCGGTATGGCGGACAACTTCTGTAACGCGCACTGCGCGCGACTGTGTACCAGGGACGGGCTGGCCGACGTGCTGGCCACCGATCGCGGCCTGCTGCACTGGCGGGCCATGCGCAGCCTCGGCGATCGCGGGCTGGCCGAGCATGCCGTGCAGGAGACCTTGCTGCGCGCGTGGCGGGCGTGCGCCGACTTCGACGCGCGCAAGGGCAGCGTGCGCACGTGGCTGCTGGCGATCGAACGCAATGTGGTCGTCGATATCGTGCGGGCTCGTGCCGTGCGCCCGATCGATGTGGGTTTCGACGACCTCGCCGAGCTGGTGCCCTGTGGCAAACCGGATTTCGCCGACGGACTCGTCGACGGCCTGCTCGTCGACGAGCTGCTCGCCCG
This sequence comes from Nocardia sp. NPDC050378, assembly GCF_040655675.1. Taxonomy (NCBI): domain Bacteria; kingdom Bacillati; phylum Actinomycetota; class Actinomycetes; order Mycobacteriales; family Nocardiaceae; genus Nocardia; species Nocardia sp. NPDC050378. The sequence continues at coordinate 173,968 of NZ_JBFAKI010000004.1, read as the reverse complement.
GTTGCCCGAACCGCAGCGCGCGGCCGTGGTCGAAGTGATTCTGCGTGATCGCGGATACCGGGAAGTGGCCGAGGATTTCGGGGTTCCCGTCGGCACGGTGAAGACCCGCGTGCACTACGCGCTCCGCTCGCTGCGACAGTTGCCGGAGGTTGCCTGACGCGCTCGAAGAATCGCCCATCTGGGCACCTGACCAGCGATTATCGGCCTATTGCAGTTCGGTAACGGCGCTTGCCCTGTCGTTGTACACGTGGCAAGAGTTAACTACTGGGTTTGGTGTTACCAATGGGAAGGGAGGGGTGCTCCGTTCCGGAGCGCCGACCGAACATGAAACCAGACATCATCAAGGCCGGTCTCTGCTCCACTGTCTCCGCCGCGGTCGTGGTGTCGCTGTCCGGGCTGCTGCCCGTGACCGCCCACGCCGCCCCCGAACCAGCGCAGGGCGATCAGCTCGCCGGGAAGACGATCTTCCTCGATCCGGGTCATCAGGGCCCGGCCCACGCGGAAGACCTCGCCCGTCAGGTCGACAACGGCCGAGGCGGAACCAAGGATTGCCAGACCACCGGCATGACCTCGCTCGGCGGTGTCCCCGAGCACACCATCAACTGGGAAGTGGCCCAGCTGGTGAAGACCTCGCTGCAGGCGCTCGGCGCCGACGTGGTGCTCAGCCGCGTCGACGACACCGGGTGGGGCGGCTGCGTGGACGAACGCGCCCGCGCCGCGAACGAATCCGGTGCCGAGGTGGCGGTGAGCATCCACGCCGACAGCGCACCCGCCGACCAGCGCGGCTTCCACCTCATCCTGCCGCAGCTGCCGGTGCCCGATCCGGCGGTCGAGCAGGCTCAATCGCGCGCCGGGCTCGCCGCGTCGAGCGCGGTGCGCGACGCCTATGTCGCGGCCGGGATACCACCCGCGACCTACGGCGGTGCGAACAACGGGCTGCAGACCCGCGCCGATGTGGCCGGGCCAGCCTTGACCCGAGTGCCGCTCGTTTTCGTGGAGATGGGCAACGGCGCCAATGCCGAGGATGCGGCGCTGCTCGAATCGCGCGAGGGACGGCTGCAGCACGCGGTGGCCATCACGACCGGATTGGTCGGCTACCTGCTGAACAAACCGATCGGACCCGCCCCTGCCCTGGCCTTGGCACCCAAGCCGATTCCGGGTCGGGCGCCGGTGGCGACCCCGGTTCCCACGCCCGGGCAGGAGCCCGAGCCGGGTGCGGCGACGGACTCGACGACCGAGAAGCCGGGTCGGTCCGATACGACCTCGCCGCGGCGGGGTGCGCCGTCTACCGGCAAGTCCGCGCCCGGTGCCACGGGTGAGCCGGGTCAGGGATCGGTGCCGGAGTCCGACGGGACCGGGCAGGGGTCGGTGCCCGAATCCGGTGGAGTCGGCCAGGGATCCGCGCCCGGTGCGGCGTCGGAACCCGAGTCGGGTGGGGTTGGTGAGGGGTCCGCGCCCGGTGTGGCGTCGGAACCCGAGTCCGGTGGTGTCGGCGAGGGGTCGGCACCTGAATCGGACGCGACCGGAAACGGTGCGGGGCCGGAATCCGGGGCGAATGGGCCGGGGTCCGCGCCCGAGTCGGGCCCGGCAGGCGCACCCGCCCAGGGGTCGCCGGAGAACGGCGCGGCCGGCGACGAATCCGGCCAGAACCCGGCGCCCGTGGAGGAACCGTCCAGCGATTCCACCACCCCGGCAGCGCCCGCCCCGGCGCGCGCACCGGCCCGGGCCCCGATCGCCGACCCGGCCCCGCTGCCTTACGCGCCCGCCCGCACCGCACCCGGTGCCAACGCCCGCCCGCCCGCCGCACCGGCTCCCACCCCGAGGGAACGCGGCGGTGCGGCCCCGAAGGCCCAGCCCTACCAGGAGGAATCGGTTCCCGACATCACGTCGCTGAGCAGTTCCCTCGGCGGCCCGGTCCTCACGGTGATGAACATGCTGATGCCCATGGCTCAGTCCCTCGGCATGGACAACAGTGTCATCACCAATCAGCTCATCAACTTGGCCTACACGCTCGCCGGGGTCGTCTTCGGCCCGACGAAGTAGACCTTCGAACCCTTCGTTTCGAGGTCACCACGCTCTGCGGGCGGTATGCCGCCCCCAGAGCGTGGTGAGCGCGCGTCCAGGGCCGGGGAGGGGCTCGGTGGATGGGCGGTGAGAGTGGGGGGTAGCGGCGAGATGGCACCATGGGTGCCGTGATTCCTGTGGTGATCGTTGCTGGGTTTCTGGGGTCGGGGAAGACGACTCTGCTGAACTATCTGTTGCGCAACAACCGGGGGACCCGGATCGGAGTGGTGGTCAACGACTTCGGGGCGGTGAACATCGACGCGATGCTGGTCGCGGGGCAGGTCGATGCCATGGTGTCGCTGGGGAACGGGTGTGTGTGCTGCGCGGTCGACGTGTCCGAGCTCGACGATCTGTTCGCACAGCTGGCGCAGCCGCGCAGCGCGGTGGACGTGATCGTGGTCGAGGCCAGCGGGCTGGCCGAACCACGCAATCTGATCCGGATGGTCGTGGCGAATCCGAATCCCCGCATCGGCTACGGCGGACTCGTCGAGGTGGTCGATGCCGAACAGTTCGGCGAAACGAGCACCCGGCACCCGGAGCTGATCTCGCATCTGAAACTGGCCGACCTGGTGCTGGTGAACAAGGCCGATCGCGTCACCCCCGAGGCACTCACGGCCCTACGTGCGCAGATCACCGAGTGGGTCGATCAGGTACCCGTCTACGCGACCACGCACGGCCGGGTCGACCCGGGTCTGCTGTTCGACGAGCGCACCCGCGAAGAGCCGAAAGTGGCGCAGCAGCTGAGCTTCGACGCCCTGCTCGACGACCACGACCACGACGATCCCGACCACCGGCACTTCCACGACGACTACGTGTCGGTGTCGTTCACCAGCGAGCGCCCGCTGAATCCTCGCGCCCTGGTGGACTTCCTGGAGAACCCACCACCAGGGTTGTTCCGCGCCAAAGGATGTGTGGCCTTCGCGGTGGAGGGGGAGCGGCGCAAGTTCGAGATGCACCTGGTCGGCCGCCACGTGACGTTCACGCCAGGCACCTGGGCGCGCGGCGAGCAGCGGGTGTCGAGCCTGGTGCTCATCGGTGCTGGTCTCGATGCCGACGCGGCCCGGGAACGCCTGCGTGCCACCGTCTTCGAGGGCCACTCGCCGTTGGACGATCAGGCGATGCTCGGCATCTGGCGCTACACCCCGAGCATGGTCTAACCGCAGGCGTTGACCCATTCCGAGAGCCCGTCGGCGAACAGTTGCCGCTTCCAGATGGGCACTTCGTGCTTGATCCGGTCGACGAGCTCGTGGCATACGGTGAACGCCTCGGCCCGATGCGGTGCGGCGACGGCGACCACGATCGCCAGGCCACCGATGTCGAGCGCGCCGACCCGATGGGCGGCGGCGACGGGAAGTCCACTGGCCGTGGCGACTTCGGCGCACACCGCGTGGAGGAACCGTTCGGCCTGCGGGTGCGCGGAGTACTCGAGCGACGAAACCGCCTGGCCACCATCGTGATTGCGGACCTTGCCGGTGAACACCACCACGGCACCGAATTCCGGTCCGTCCACGGCCTTTTCGACGGCGGCGGGATCGAGATCGCGGTCACTGATCGCGGCCAGCGCGACCGTGCCCTTGTCATTCATGATTGCCGCCTCCGGCTACTTGCGCGAGCAGATGATCCAGCAGCGGCTCCAGCACGGCGATGCCGTCCTTCACCCCGCCGGGCGAACCGGGCAGGTTCACCACAACGGTGCTCCCGACCAGGCCCGCGACCCCGCGGCTCAGCGCCGCGAGCGGGAATTTCGCCGTCCCACGCTGCCGGATGGCGTTGGCCACCCCGGGCAGCTCCCGATCGAGCACGGCCCGTGTCGCTTCGGGGGTGGCATCGGTCGGCGAGGCGCCGGTGCCACCGGTCGTGACGACCAGCGACGGCGCCCCGGTCAGTGCGTCGGCCAAGCCTGCCGCGATGTCGGCGTCCGCGTAAACGAGTGGACCACGCACGGAAAAACCTTGCGCGGCAAGCCATTCGGCGAGCACCGGGCCAGTGGTGTCGACACGTGTCCCAGCCGCCGCGCCGGTGGACGCGACCACCACGGCGGCACTACGAGGCTCTGCGGTGGCGCGGGGACCACTCGTCACGGCGGGCCGCGAATCAGCGGCGACCGAGCTCGCTGTTTCCGGCGTGCCCACGGCGGATTCAGCCGCCCCGCTCTCGGTACCGGTCCGCGCCTCCGGTCGCACCCAATGCCCGTGCTTGCCACCTTCTTTGGTGACCAGCCGCACTCCGTTCAGTACCGCCGCCGGATCGACCGCCTTCACCATGTCGTGCAAGGTGAGCCCCGCCACGGCGACGGCGGTGAGCGCCTCCATCTCGACCCCGGTCGGCCCGGTGGTCTTGGCGCTCGCCTCGATGGTGATGGTCGTCTCGGTGAACCCGAACTCCACCTTCACCGACGACAGTGCCAGCTGGTGGCACAGCGGGATCAGCTCGGAAGTCTTCTTGGCACCGGCGATTCCGGCGAGCCGGGCGGTGGACAGCACGTCGGCCTTGGGCATGCCGTCGGCACGGACCAGGCGCACGACCTCGGCCGTGGTCTGCAATTCGCCTGCGGCGACGGCGATCCGGGTGGTGTCGGGCTTGGCACTCACATCGACCATGCGGGCGCGACCTTCGCGGTCGACGTGCGACAACTCGCTCATAGCATCAAGATTCGCACAGTGGCACCGGCGGCGAGCGTGGTGACCTCGGCGGGAATGTCGACGAGCGCATCGGCCCAGGCCATGCCCGCGATGAGATGTGAGCCGGGTCCGGACACGACTTCCACGCCGTCGTCGCTGGTGAGGCCGCGCAGGAACTGACGTTTGCCCGCAGGGGAGCGGACCGGGGTGAGCAGGGGCAGTTCGCGGCTCGCGGGCGCGGGCAGTCCGGCGAGCGCCCGGATCACCGGCCGCGCGAAGACCGTGTAGGAAACCATCGTGCTCACCGGATTGCCCGGGAAACTCAGCACGGGCACACCGTCGACCACCGTGTACCCCTGCGGTCCACCCGGCTGCACCGCGACGGAACCGAACGTCCCACCCAACGGTGCCAGCACTTCTTTGACCACCTCGAAGTCCCCCTTGGACACGCCACCGGAGGTGAACACCACGTCGGCCTTCGCGACGGCCGACCGCAGCACCCGGGCGAAGACGGTCGCGTCGTCGGTGCTGTGGGCGATCTCGAGCACGTCGACGCCGTCGGCGCGCAGGGCGGCGGCGAGGCCGATCCCGTTCGAGTTGTAGATCTGGCCGGGGGCCAGCACCGAACCGGCCGGTCGCAACTCGTCCCCGGTGGTCAGGCACACCGCACGCAATCGCGACAGCACCGGCACACTCGGCAGCCCGACGGCGGCCAGCGCGGCGATATGACGCGGCGCGAGCACCGTGCCCGCCCGGGTGACCAGCTCACCCACCCGCACATCGGTACCGGCCTCGCGCACGAATTCCCCACGAGCCCGGCCGCGTTCGACGACGATGCGGTCGGCGCCCGCCTGCACGTCCTCCACCGGGACGACGCAGTCCGCGCCCGGCGGCAGCGGCGCACCCGTCATCACCTTCATCGCCGCGCCCTCGGGCAGTACCTCGGTGCCGGGCCTGCCGGCGGCCACTACACCAGCGACCGGCAGCGTCACCGGCGTGACGGCGACATCGGCGGCCCGCACCGCGTACCCGTCCATCGCCGAATTGCGGAAGACCGGCAGATCGATCGGAGAGGTCACATCGGCGGCGAGCACGCGCCCGAGCGCGTCGGGGACCGGCACCAGTTCGGAGGTGCGGTCGGCGAGGTGGGCCAGCAGCGCGGCAACGGTGTCGCGGTACTCGTCCACGCTGCGCGCCGACGCGGTGGCGGGCCGGTGAGTCATGTGCCCAGCCTAATCGTCGTCGCGGTACCCGGTTCGATCGTGTTGCTCACTCTTTCCCGGCCCCCGCGGTGAGCAACGAATCGCCGCACCGGACCCGATGTGACGGCCCCGACGGGTCATACTGGAGGAATGACGCTGGTCGAGATGGGGATCCCCGCTGTGCGCTCGGAGCGGCCGTCTCTCGACGGCAGGCCCGAGACGCCGCTGCTGGTCGATCGATTCGGCCGCGTCGCCCGTGACCTGCGCGTCTCCATCACCGAGAAGTGTTCGCTGCGCTGCACGTACTGCATGCCCGAGGAGGGCCTGCCGCCGATCCCGCGCGAGGAACTGCTCACCGCCGACGAGATCGTCCGGCTGGTCTCCCTCGCCGTGAAGGAACTCGGGGTGCGCGAGGTGCGCTTCACGGGCGGCGAACCGCTGATGCGCCGAGAACTCGAGCAGATCATCGCGGGCTGCCACGCCGCCGTTCCCGACACTCCGCTGGCGATGACCACCAATGGTGTCGGCCTCGAACATCGGGTGCGTGCCCTCGCCGATGCCGGCCTGACCAGGGTGAACGTCTCCCTCGACACCGTCGACCGGCTCGACTTCGCCCGCCTGACCCGCCGCGACCGCCTCGGATCGGTTCTCAACGGTATCCGCGCCGCCCGCGACGCAGGCCTCGCGCCGGTGAAGGTGAACGCCGTGCTCATGCGCGACAACCTCGCCGGTGCCGCCGACCTGCTGGCCTGGTGCCTCGCCGAGGAATGCGAACTGCGCTTCATCGAGGAAATGCCGCTCGACGCCGACCACGAGTGGGCGCGCGAACAGATGGTGACCGCCGCCGACCTGCTCGACGTGCTCGGCACCCGCTTCACCCTCACGCCCGCCGGCCGCGCCGACCCCTCGGCGCCCGCGGAGAAGTGGCTGGTCGACGGCGGCCCCGCGACCGTCGGCATCATCGCGACGGTGACCCGCAAGTTCTGCGACGCCTGCGACCGCACCCGGCTCACCGCCGACGGCATGCTGCGCTCGTGCCTGTTCAGCGACCAGGAGTTCGACGTGCGCACCGCCCTGCGGGCCGGCGCCGACGACGCCGAGGTCGCCGAGCTGTGGCGTGGCGCGATGTGGCAGAAGTGGGCAGGGCACGGCATCGACGCCGCAGGTTTCGTCCCCCCGGAACGCACGATGGGAGCCATCGGTGGTTGAGGTCCGCTATTTCGCCGCCATCGCCGACGCGGTCGGCAAGAACACCGAATCACTCGACCTCCCCGACGGCGCCACCGTCGCCGACCTGCGCACCACCCTCGCCACCACCTACGGTGCCGAGGTGGACACCCTGGTCCGGGTCTGCGCCTTCCTGATCGGCGACGAACTCACCCGCGACCCCGCGGCCGTGCTCCGCGACCGCGTAGACGTCCTCCCCCCTTTCGCCGGCGGCTGAACCCGGTCCAGCGCAAGATTCGGCCCACCGCCTGGAAGGTCGCGGCGAGGGATCATCGGGCTCAGCGATCGGTCCGGCCGGTGTCCCACACGCGGTCGGCGAAATCCGCGATGCGTGGGGCGATTTCCGGCAGGTGGGTCTCCAGGGCGAAATGGCCGGTGTCGAACAGGTGCAGTTCGGCCTGCGGCACGTCTGCGAGGTAGGCGTGGGCGCCGGGCTCGGGGAAGAACGGGTCGTACCGACCCCAGAGGATCAGGGTGGGTGGTGTGTGCGTCCGCAGCCAGAGCTGCCAGGCGTCATAGCGCTCGAGGTTGCTGTGGTAGTCGAAGGCCAGCGTGAGCTGCGCCTGCTTCCGTCCGGGCGCGTCGAGGAAGTGCTGGTCCAGGGTCCAGGCGTCGGGGTCGAGCACATGCGGGTCCGAGACGCCGGTTTCGTACTGGCCTCGGGTGCCGTCCAAGGTCAGCAGGTCGCCGATCACGTCGCGTGATCCGGGGGTTTCCGGGGTGAGCGCGATGAAATCGCGGGCGCCGTCGGACAGGCCCTCGGTGTAGGCGTTGGCGTTCTGCACGATCAGTCCGGCGATCCACTCCGGATGACGCTCGGCGATCCGGAAACCCACCGGCCCACCGAAATCGAAGACGTACATGATGAAGCGGCGCAGGCCGAGGGCTTCGAGGAAGCCTTCGGTGATATCGGCCAGACGGTCGAACGAATAGACGAAATCCTCGGGCGCCGAGGTGTGCCCGAAGCCGGGGTAGTCCGGGGCGATGAGGTGGTACCGGCCGCCGAGGGCATCCATCAACCGGCGGAACTGATGCGAGGCCGAGGGGAAGCCGTGCAGCAGTACCAGCGTCGGCGCGTCACGCGGGCCGGTCTCACGGTAGAAGACGCGCACGCCGTCGACCTCGACGAACCGATGTGCGATCACAGGAATCTCGATCACCGTAAACCCTTTCACGTTGCAGCCGGTCTTATAACCGTCAATCAACAGTTGAAAGGTTAGCGGGGGGCGAGTTGATTCCCGAATCGCGAAAGTTTCTTCGGAAGCCGCGGGCGCGCTCATCACCGGACTCGTCGCCAGTCGATCGGCCACCGCCTCCAACGAGGCGGCGTTCTGATCGGCTGCGTCACGGCAGCGTGCCGCTTTCCCGATATGCGCCTAGCGCCACCAGGTGTCGAGGGGGGTCACCGGCACGGTGCGCTTGTGGCGGGTGGCGGTGAACAGCGATTCGACGCGCTCGGCGACCTCGTCGCTCACCTGTTTGCCCTCGAGGTAGTCGTCGATCTCGCTGTAGCGCACACCGAGCGCGTCTTCGTCGGGCAGTGCGGGGCGGTCGTCCTCGAGATCGGCGGTCGGCACCTTCGACCAGGTGCTCGGCGGTGCCCCGAGTTCCTGCAGCAGCGCGGCACCCTGACGCTTGGTGAGGCCGGTGAGGGGGGTCAGGTCGACACCGCCGTCGCCGTACTTGGTGAAGAAACCGGTGACCGCCTCGGCGGCGTGGTCGGTGCCGACCACCAGCAGGTTCTCCTGCCCGGCCAGCGCGTACTGGGCGACCATCCGCTCGCGTGCCTTGATATTGCCGCGCACGAAGTCGCGCAGCCGCTCGTGGTCGATGGACCCGGCCACCTCGGCCGACACCGCGTCGACACCGGGGCGCACGTTCACGACGACGCAGCGGTCGGGGTCGATGAATTTCAGGGCGACCTGCGCGTCGTGCTCGTCGGCCTGCACGCCGTAGGGCAGCCGCACCGCGAGGAAGGTGGCGTCCTTGCCCTCGGCACGCAGCTCCTCGGCGGCCAGCTGGCACAGCCGACCGGCGAGGGTGCTGTCCTGGCCGCCGCTGATGCCGAGCACGAAACCCTTCGCGGGGGTGGTGCTCAGGTACTCCTTGAGGAAGTCGACGCGCCTGCGGACCTCCTGCTTCGGTTCGATCTCGGGTTGCACACCCAATTCGGCAATGATCTGTTCACGCAGTGTCCCCATGCCGTCTCACTCTACTTGGGCGACAGGCGAAACAACCCGGCGAACGAGCCATTCCCAGTTGTCGCCGACCTGAGCGCGGGTGTAGCCGAGCACCTCCATCTGATGCAGGACCAGCGCCGCCGAGAGCGTGGCGAGCAGACCGTCGGCGACCAGAGCGAGCTCGCCGCGCACCCCGGCCGCACGCAACAGCAGCACGATGTGGGCGCGGTGCAGCGCGTAGGGGCCGTCGCCGAAGCGGCCTTTCTCCTCGGCGGCGCGGTGCAGGTCGCCCTCGAGTTCGATATCGAGCAGCCGGGTCCGGCCGAAGGCGATCAACCGGTCGATCGGTTGGGCCTCGGGCCCGAGCGGTCCCGGTCCGAACATGAATGCCGTCTGGAACTTCTGTTCGGAGTGGTCGAGCAGGGCCAGCATCAGCCCGGAGCGATTGCCGAAGCGGCGGAACACCGTGCCCTTGCCCACGCCCGCGCGCTTGGCGAGCGCGTCCATGGTGAGTCCGGCGACGCCGTGGTCGCGCACCAGCTGCTGGGCGGCGTCGAGCAGCAGGGCTCGGTTGCGGGCCGCGTCGGCGCGCTCGGCCGGTTCCGCGTTGAGGGACGACGGTTGCCCGATCCGCAGCACATCGGGCTCGTCCGACCTCGGTGTGCTGTAGCTCACGCTGCTCACACGCCCCTCCGGGGAAGTATTCGGACCGTGGTCCGGTTATTGTCGGATGAAACTTGGATCTTTCCACTGAGTACACCAGGAGTCGTCATGAGCGAGACCCGCATCCTTACTCTGGTCGGCAGCCTGCGCGCCGGTTCGATCAACCGCCGCCTCGCCGAGGCCGCCGCGCAGACCGCGCCCGAGGGCGTCGACATCGCCATCCACGAGGGTCTCGCCGAGGTCCCCTTCTACAACGAGGACCTCGACGTCCCCGGTTCCGTGCCCGCCGCCGCGCAGGCGCTGCGCGACGCCGTAGCCGCCGCCGACGCTGTCCTGCTGGTCACGCCCGAGTACAACGGCACCCTGCCCGCCGTGCTGAAGAATGCTATCGACTGGGCCTCGCGTCCCTATGGTGCCGGTTCGATCAAGGGCAAGCCGGTCGCCGTGGTGAGTGCCTCGATCAGCGCGCGCGCCGCCGAGTGGGCGCACGGCGACGCGGTGAAGTCCGTCGGCGTCGCGGGTGGTGTGGTCGTGGAGTCGGCCGCCGTGCGGTTCGGCACCATCGGTGAGCGGTTCGCCCAGGTGCACCCGAGCGAGGACGCCGAGGCGCTGACCCAGCTCGGTGCCGCGGTGCACGAGCTGGTCGCCGCGGCGAACGGCACGCTCGTCAGCGCGTAAGCTGACAGCGCTCCCGACGGGCGCCGCATCGACACGGTCGATGCGGCGCTCTTTCGTTGTCGAGCCGGTTTGCTGAAGACTCGCCGGTAGGCGAAATCGTGATCTGAACCACTGTTTCGGCTGCTCGCCGCCGATGCTTCCTGGGACTTACCCGGTGGAAATTACATTCGTGCGACTCGCAACCCCTTGTGTTGTTCCCATCTGTCGGCCACTAGGTGTAGTGTCTTCGGTACTGGAACACGGTGTGAAGCCACTACTGATCGGGCCCAAGGGAAGGGGTTGCGAGCAGGGCTTTCTTCGCCAGATCCAGGAGTTTGCGCAGCATCACCGTTCGTGCACTGCATACGGATAACCAGGCTGTGGATCAGGCATAGGAGAGAGGGACTCTAATGACCGTCACCGTGTACACCAAGCCCGCGTGCGTTCAGTGCAATGCCACCTACAAGGCGCTCGACAAGGTCGGGGTGGAGTACGACATCATCGACATCTCGGAGAACGCCGAGGCGCGCGACTACGTCATGGCGCTGGGTTACCTGCAGGCGCCCGTCGTCGTCGCTGGTGACGATCACTGGTCGGGTTTCCGTCCCGACCGCATCAAGTCGCTCGCCGTCGCGGCCGCCTAGGACTTCGCCGGAAGGAGCCGCGATGCCCGAACGGACGACTCCGGGCGGGCTGGTCTACTTCTCCAGCGCTTCGGAGAACACTCACCGTTTCGTCGAGAAGCTGGGTCTCCCGGCCACTCGGCTACCACTGCACACCGCTGATTCGCTGCGCGTCGACGAGCCCTACGTGCTGATCACCCCCACCTACGGTGGTGGTCGGCACGTCATGGGTGAGCAACGGTCCGACAAGGATCTCGTACCGCGGCAGGTCGCCAAGTTCCTCAACGACCCGCACAACCGTGCCCTGCTGCGCGGTGTGATCGCGGCCGGTAACACGAACTTCGGCGAAACCTACTGTGCTGCAGGCGATGTCATCTCGCGCAAATGCGGGGTGCCGTACCTGTATCGCTTCGAACTGATGGGAACCGCTGAGGACGTCGCGCGCGTCCGAGAGGGATTGGGATTGTTTTGGCAACAGCAACCACAGCACCGGCAGGCAAGTCAGCCCGTCTAGAGCGGTCGGCGGTGCGGCCCGACGCCGCAGGCGAGGTGATGGACTACCACGCCCTCAACGCCATGCTGAACCTGTACGGCCCCGACGGCGAGATCCAGTTCGACAAGGACCGTGAGGCCGCGCACCAGTACTTCTTGCAGCACGTCAACCAGAACACCGTCTTCTTCCACAACCTGGACGAGAAGCTGGACTATCTGGTCAAGGAGAACTACTACGAGCCCGAGGTGCTCGACCAGTACAGCCGCGGGTTCGTCAAGCAGCTGTTCCAGCAGGCCTACGCCAAGAAGTTCCGGTTCCCCACCTTCCTCGGCGCGTTCAAGTACTACACCTCCTACACCCTCAAGACCTTCGACGGTAAGCGCTACCTCGAGCGGTTCGAGGACCGTGTCTGCATGGTCGCGCTGACCCTGGCCGCCGGTGACGAGACGCTGGCGAGCAAGCTGGTCGACGAGATCATCGACGGCCGCTTCCAGCCCGCCACCCCCACGTTCCTCAACTCCGGCAAGAAGCAGCGCGGCGAGCCCGTGTCCTGCTTCCTGCTGCGCATCGAGGACAATATGGAGTCCATCGGGCGCTCCATCAACTCCGCGCTGCAGCTGTCCAAGCGCGGCGGCGGTGTCGCCCTGCTGCTGAGCAACATTCGTGAGCACGGCGCGCCGATCAAGAAGATCGAGAACCAGAGCTCGGGTGTCATCCCGATCATGAAGCTGCTGGAGGACTCGTTCTCCTACGCCAACCAGCTGGGCGCGCGACAGGGTGCGGGCGCGGTGTACCTGCACGCGCACCACCCCGACATCTACCGCTTCCTCGACACCAAGCGTGAGAACGCCGACGAGAAGATCCGCATCAAGACCCTCTCGCTCGGCGTGGTGATCCCCGACATCACCTTCGAGCTGGCGAAGAAGAACGAGGACATGTACCTCTTCTCGCCGTACGACGTGGAGCGCATCTACGGCAAGCCGTTCGCCGATATCGACGTCACCGAGAAGTACTACGAGATGGTCGACGACAAGCGCATCCGCAAGTCGAAGATCAAGGCGCGCGAGTTCTTCCAGACCATCGCCGAGCTGCAGTTCGAGTCGGGCTACCCGTACATCATGTTCGAGGACACGGTGAACCGGGCCAACCCGATCAAGGGCAAGATCACCCACTCGAACCTGTGCTCGGAGATCCTGCAGGTCTCCACCCCGTCGGAGTTCAACGACGACCTCTCGTATTCCAAGGTCGGCAAGGACATCTCCTGCAACCTCGGTTCGCTCAATATCGCCAAGGCGATGGACTCACCCGATTTCGGGCAGACCATCGAGACCTCGATCCGCGCGCTCACCGCGGTGTCGGATCAGACCCACATCTACTCGGTGCCCTCGATCGAGCAGGGCAACAACGAGTCGCACGCCATCGGCCTCGGCCAGATGAACCTGCACGGGTACCTGGCGCGCGAGCGGGTGCACTACGGGTCCGAAGAGGGCATCGACTTCACCAACATGTACTTCTACACCGTGGTCTACCACGCGATCCGGGCGTCGAACCTGATCGCCAAGGAGCGCGGTACCGCGTTCGGTGGCTTCGCCGAGTCGAAGTACGCCAGCGGTGAGTACTTCGACAAGTACACCGATCAGGTGTGGGAGCCCAAGACCGACAAGGTCGCACAGCTCTTCGCCGACGCCGGCGTGCGCATCCCCACCCAGGACGACTGGCGTGAGCTGAAGGCCTCGGTGCAGGAATTCGGTATCTACAACCAGAACCTGCAGGCGGTGCCGCCGACCGGCTCGATCTCCTACATCAACCACTCCACCAGCTCGATCCACCCGGTGGCGTCGAAGATCGAGATCCGCAAGGAAGGCAAGATCGGCCGCGTCTACTACCCGGCCCCGTATCTCACCAACGACAACCTGGAGTACTACCAGGACGCGTACGAGATCGGTTACGAGAAGATCATCGACACCTACGCCGCGGCCACCCAGCACGTGGACCAGGGCCTGTCGCTGACACTCTTCTTCAAGGACACCGCCACCACCCGCGACCTGAACAAGGCCCAGATCTACGCCTGGCGCAAGGGAATCAAGACCCTCTACTACATCCGCCTGCGGCAGATGGCCCTCGAGGGGACCGAAGTGGAGAACTGCGTCAGCTGCATGTTGTAAGTCTTGGCCGACGACCTCGGTGCGGATAACCGCACCGAGGTCGTTCGTCGTGATCCGGCCTCAGCCGAAGAAGTCGAAGCAGACCCAGCCGCCTCGGAACCACTGGAGGATCAGCTGCCCGAGGGACGGGCGGGAGCCGTCGGCGTGGCGCAGGCTGAGGCCGAACGAGCATTTGCCGATGGTGGTTCCGGCCAGGTGCTGGACGATCGTGCGGTGCGTGAACGAGGCTCCGAGCCAGGCGAGCAGGCCGTACAGGACACCGGTCGGGCCCTGGACGAGGTGCCAGGTGGTGAGGCCGATCGCGGCGTGCAGGGCCATGTCGATGAGGAACGCGGGGATCACGCCGGTCTCGGAACCCGTGGACGTGCGTCCGGTGAGCGGGAATTCGTCCTGCGCGGTCGTCGTCGTCTCCGGGGCGTACCTCGATCGTCCGTCGCGCTCGTAGCTGCCGTTCCTCGTAGCGTTCCGGGGCGGTGCCGCGTTGGTCATGCGCCACAGATTGCTCGACTCCGCTTAACGGAAACCGTGTGACGACCTTGGTGATGATCTCTTGTGCCGCACTCTCGATCAGGTTATTGTCGCTATGACTAATACTGATGCGGGGGATGACTGTGCTCGATCTGATAGCTGCTCTGCGAGAACCGCTGTTCACGCTGCTCGGCACGCCCGTGAGCTGGACCGAGGTGCTCGGATTCGGTAGCGGTGCGCTGTGTGTCTGGCTGGTAGCTCGCCAGCACATCGCGAACTGGCCGATCGGCATCGCCAACAATGTGTTCTTCATCCTGCTGTTCACCCAGGCCGGGTTGTTCGCCGATGCCGGGTTGCAGGTGGTGTTCATCGCGCTGGCCGTCTACGGGTGGTGGACATGGGCCACCGGGGCGCCACGGAGTGAACGGTTGCCCGTCCGCAGGACCACACGCACCGAATGGCTCGTGCTCGGCGCGTGCGGTGTGCTCGGTACCGCGGCGATCACCGTATTGCTCGATACCGCAACCGAATCGACGGTGCCGTTCTGGGACGCGCTCACCACCGCGCTGTCGCTGATGGCCACTTACGGGCAGTGCCGTAAACGCCTCGAGTCGTGGTGGTTGTGGATCGCGGCCGATGTCGTCTACATCCCCCTCTATGTCTACAAAGACCTCCATCTCACCGCGATCCTGTACTGCGGGTTCCTCGCGCTGTGCGTGCGTGGGCTGATCGCCTGGCGGCGGGATGTGCGCGCGGAGCCGGTGGTTGTGGCGGTATGAGCACCATGAATGTGGTTGCCGGACAAAACGATTCCCTACGCAGGTTCACGCATGGTCTGGTGTTGGGCAAGTTCTACCCGCCGCACGCGGGCCACCATCATCTGGTGCGCACCGCAGCCGCGCGCTGTGACCGGCTGACGGTGCTGGTCTGCGCCGCCTCGGTGGAGTCGATCCCGCTCGCCGACCGGGTGGCGTGGATGCGTGAAATACATCCGGAGCCCGGTGTTTCCGTTGTAGGCGCCGTCGACGACATACCCATGGACCTCACCGATCCGCGGGTTTGGGACGCGCACATGGCGGTGTTCCGTACTGCCGTTCCCGAACCGGTCGACGCCGTGTTCACCTCGGAGACCTACGGCGACGAGTTGGCCCGCCGCTTCGGCGCCCAGTCGATCAGCGTCGACCCGCAGCGCCGCCGGTACCCGATTTCGGCGACAGCGATCCGGCGGGATCCGGTGGCGCACTGGAAGTTTCTCGCGCCACCGGTGCGCGCCGCGCTCACCAGACGCGTGGTCGTCCTCGGCGCCGAGTCCACCGGAACCACGACTATGGCCAAAGCGCTGGCCGAACATTACGGCGCCCCTTGGGTTCCCGAATACGGCCGTGAATACAGCGAGCAGAAACTCGCCACCCTCGGTCCCTCCGCCCACTGGTCCCAGGTCGAATTCACCTCGGACGAGTTCCCCCTCATCGCCGCCCACCAACAGGAACGCGAAGACCACGCCGCCCGCGAGTCAGGCCACGTACTCATCTGTGACACCGACGCTTTCGCCACCGAAATCTGGCACGAACGCTACCTCGGCTGCCCCGACCCGACCTTGCACACACCCCCACGTCAGCACCTCTGGCTGCTCACCGACCACACCGACGTCCCCTTCGAAGACGACGGCCTCCGCGACGGCGAACACCTACGCCCCTGGATGACCGAACGATTCCACACCGAACTCACCCGAACCGGCCGACGATTCACCGTCCTGACGGGCTCCCATCACGAACGCCTCACCGCCGCCGTGTCCGCCGTCGACCAACTCCTCTCCGAGGGCTGGGCTTTCGCCGACCCCCTCCCGGAGAAGCGCTGAAACCTGAGGAGGGCGAATGCCAGGCGGTCGCGGCTGTGGGCCGGACTCTAGCCGAGCCAGGTGAGCATCTCGAGTGCGGCGCCGAGACCACGGAACCACTCCTTGATCAGTCGTCCGAGCGTGGGGTAGGAGCCGTCGGTGTAGCGCATGCGGAGACCGAAGACGGCCTTTCCCAGGGTCGCTCGGGTGAGGCGCTGGATGACGGTGCGGTGCAGGAACGATGCGGTGAGCCAGGCGAGTACGCCGTAGAGCAGCGATATCGAGCCGGGGACGGCGAACCATGCGGCGACGCCGATCGCGAGGTGCAGCAACATGTCCAACGGGAACGCGAACCACATCCGGGTGGTGCTGCCGTTCGAGTCCTTCGCCAGCAGCGGCCATTCCGCGTCGGGTTCCGCCTTGGCGGGCACCGCCGGGACGAACACCAGCCGACCGTCGCTGTCGCGCTCGTATCTGGCGCTGAGAAGCTTGGTCTCTTTCCGCATGTCCACCGAGTCGCTCATGTCGGCAAGGTAGGTGGGGGCGCTTAACGGGAACCGTTGATCGTGCCAATACTGCTGCCGGTCCAGGTCGAGCTCTCAGTCGACCCGGACTTCGGCGGGCGGCCGCGAATCACCTTCGTGAGCAGGGGCTTTGCTCTCGGCCATCCGCCAGATCTCCCGTCCGGTGAGTTCCGGGAACGCGGTGCTGAGCAGGACGGCGGTGGCGAAGCGGTCGCGGGCGCGGGTGTCGAGGATGGAGCCCGCGTGGCGGAGGGCTTCGGCGCGGGCGGCGGTGGTGGCGATGCGCTCGGCGAACTTGTCGGCGCGGGTGCTGGCTCCGCGGGACTGCCAGAACAGCAGGGCGCTGGCCGCGCCGGGCAGCAGGCCCGCGGCCACGGTGGCGATCCCTTGCGGATCGCTCGGGTCGTCGCCGATCAGGCCGTACATCACCACGCCGATCGCGACCACGCCGCACACGAGCGAGGCGAGGGTCGCCAGACGCTGCTGCTGGAGCGCGCTGTGATGATGCTCGATGTCGAGGGCCGAGCGCTCGCGTGCGGCGGTCTCGAGCCAGTCGGCCTCGGCCTTCGTTTCGGCGGCGTCCTCGGTGATCGTTCTGCTCAGTCGCTGGACGCGGACACGTGAGCGCCGCGCGTCGAGCAGCTGCAACGCGGCCGCGTAGGCAGCGCCCAAAGTAGTAGAACCCGCCGCCAGTAGTTCGACGGGCACGGTGGCACTCATCGTCCGATTCCCCTTCCCGACCCGCCGACGGGCAGGCCCGGCAGTGATCCTACGTCGCCACCCACCGGAAGTTCGGAGTCGGAAAGCCCGCTGTGCAAGCAAGATTCAGCAGCAGCCGCGCGGTGCCGAGAGGATCCGAAAGACGGTGGACCGTACGGGTCTGCCACAAACCCGGACGGTCGGCAGTGGTGACCGCGACAGTATCGGGCGACGCAGGGCTGGATCAGGACCATCGCTTGGTAGCTTGGGCGCGTTTGTGAGGCAGTGGAAGGGACCTAGGATGCGCCGGTTGTCGACGATTGGCCTGGGGATCGTGGTGGCGGGCACGGTCGCCGCATGTTCCGGGGACGACCCGGCGGCGAAGGCGCTGTTCGAGCCGTGCGCGGGCGTGGGGGAGCAGGCGCTGACGCAGGCGGGGGTCGACCCGGCGTCGAGAGTCCCCGCCGGGTCGGCGGAGGCGGGGTGGCAGACGTGCGCGTGGGACGGTGCGACCGCTTCGCTGCGGGTGTACTCGGCGGATCGTTCGCTCGAGGAGTTCGAGGCCGAAGCCGGTCCCGGCAACTTCTACGACATCACGGTCGCCGGGCGTGCGGGACGCAAGCTGGTCGACTCGGCCTCGCTGACCACGGTGTGCGATGTCGCCTTCGGCGCCGAACAGGGAGTGGTACGCATGATCGTGGTGACGAATCCGGGCCAGCCCGCGCCGGATGCCTGCGCGACGCTGACCCGGATGGGAGAGGCGATCGTTCCCGCTCTACCCGCCTAGCGCGGGAACCACCTCACGCTCGAACAGTTCGATACCTGAGGTGTCGTAGGCGGCTTCGGGGAAGTTGAGGATGGCATAGCCGAGGCCGAGATCCTTGACGGCGCCCAGCCGTTCGGCGATCTGCTCGGGCGTGCCGGTGGCGGCGCTGCTCGCGAAATTGTCGGTGACGTAGGTCTTGGCCGCGTCGGCGCCGAGGAAGGGCGTGTAGCGGTCGATGATGAGCGAGAGCCGTTCCTGCACTTCGGTCTCGGTGCTTCCGACGACCGCGTTGAAGTTGGCGCTGCGGGTGATGGCGGCGAAGTCGGTGCCCACCTCGGCGCAGTGTTCGCGCAGGATTTCGGACTTGCGGATGAACTCGTCGGGGACGGCGCTGAAGTTGGTGTAGTTCGCGTATTTCGCGGCGATGCGCAGCGTCTTCTTCTCACCACCGCCGGCGACCCAGATGGGAATCCCGTTCTCCTGCAACGGGCGTGGGTGCACGATGGCACCGTCGACCTGGTAGTACGTGCCGTCGAGGGTGGCGCGCCCGGTGCGCCATGCCTGACGGAAGATCTGCACGCCCTCGTCGAGACGGCCCAGGCGTTCACCGGCGGGCGGGAAGCCGTAACCGTAAGCGCGCCATTCGTGTTCGTACCAGCCCGCGCCGATGCCCATCTCCACCCGGCCGCCCGAGATCAGGTCGACGGTCGCCGCGACCTTGGCCAGATAGGCGGGGTTGCGGTAGCTCATGGCCGTACACATCTGCCCAAGCCGCACCCGGCTGGTCGAGGCGGCGAAGGCCGACATCAGCGACCACGCCTCGTGGGTGGCCTCGTCGGTGGGTACCGGGGTGGTGTGGAAGTGGTCGTACACCCAGATCGACTCCCACACGCCGCCGCTGTCGAACCGCTCGGCCAGTTCGCGCATCACCGCCCACTGGTCGGCCGGTTCGATGTCGACCAGGTCGAGCCGCCAGCCCTGGGGGACGAAGATGCCGAAGCGCACAGGTTTCTCCTCAGTGTGTTGACAACCGATGTCGCCGCGCCACGCACCGCGGCTTTCGGTCTCCACTGTTCCCACTGCCGCCCGCTCCGGCAACTATTGTGCGCGCGCCGCGCCGAATCCCCGACCGGCGGTTTTCGCCCGCGACCGTCCGCTCAGGCGTTCGGGTCGCCGTAGGAGGCGGCGATGTCCTTGGAGCTGGGCCACCGGCTGTAGGTGGGCGACTGCGGCCAGCCTTCGGGGCTGTCCTGCCATTCCTCCTGGCGTCCGTAGGGCAGGGCGTCGATCAGGCCGAAGGTGTAGGCGAGCTGTTCGGTGCCGCGACCGTCGGTGTGCCAGCTGCGGTAGACGGTGTCGCCGTCGCGCAGGAAGGTGTTCACCGCGAAGCCTGCCCCGGGGCCCGCGCCCATGTCGGCGCCGAAGGGGCTGTCGGCGGTGGAGTACCAGGTCATGGTGTTGCCGACGCGGCGCTTGTAGGCGAGCACCTCGTCGATGGGGCCCTGGGTGACGATGACGAACCGCGCGTCGTAGGCGTCGAGGAAATCGAGCCGCGCGTACTGGGCGGTGAGCCCGGTGCAGCCGGGGCACTGCCAGGTGTTCCCCGGCGTCCACATGTGGTGGTAGGTGATGAGCTGAGTGCGCCCGTCGAACACCTCGGCGAGCGAAACATCGCTGCCGTCTTCGGCCTCGAGCGTGTAGTCGGGCAGGCGGACGGCGGGCAGCCTGCGCCGTTGGGCGGCGATGGCGTCGAGTTCGCGGGTGGCGGCCTTCTCGCGGACGCGCAGGGCGTCGAGCTCGGCTTGCCAGGTGTCGTGGTCGACGACGTTCGGGAGTGCGGTCATGGGTACGGCCTCCGATGTGTACGGCGTGCACATTTGATATGTTCACACCATATACTTCGCGGAAAGGGTGTTCAAGGGTTGGCGTATCACCACGGCGATCTCGCGGCCGCGCTGCTCGCGGCCGGCATGGAACTCACCAGGTCCGGTGGGCCCGACGCGCTGACCATCCGGGAAGTCACCCGTCGCGTCGGGGTCACGCCCAATGCCGCCTACCGGCACTTTCCCGACCGCAAGGCGCTGCTCGACGCGGTGTCCTCGGCGGTCCAGGCCGACATGGCGGCGCGCATGGCGACCGACCGCGTACCCGCCGGGCCACGGGAAAGCCTGCGCGCCGTCGGTCTCGGCTACATCGCGTTCGCGCTCGCCGAACCGGGTTGGTTCGCCGTCGCGTTCTTCGGCGCGGGAGACACCTCGCCCGCCGCGATCGCCGACTCGCCCGCCTACCTGGCCCTTGCCGAGGCGCTCGACATGATGGTCCACATCGGCGACCTCGCTCCGTCGGCGCGCGAGGCCGCGACGTGGAGCTGCTGGTCGACGGTGCACGGCTTCGCCGAACTGGCCCTGCGTGGACCGCTGCGCCACGTGGACGGCGCGAAGGTCTGGCAGTTCGCCGAACAGGCGGTCGACACCGTCATCGCGGGATTGCCCGTCCATGGTGTGACAGAGGCCACTGTGACCAGTGGTACGACAGCGTAAAGATGAAACGACCAGTCCTCGCATGTATCCTTCGGGAAGAAGTGTGGGCACAGGGCCCGCGGTGACGACGAGGAGGTGGTGTTGCCATGCGCAGCGAACCCCCTAGTCGAAGGCCGCGCGGCGTCGCCCCTTCGCTCTCGCACTGACACCAGCCGGCTCTCTCGGCGGTGGTGCGTGATGGTCGTGGTGGCGGACGCCCGCGGTAATCCTCGCCGTCTCCCGAAACCATCTCGGCGCATGTACCTACCTCTGCCGTAGGCATGCGCGTTGTCGCGCCAGAGGACTGTCCCATGTCGCAGATCGATCTCGTCGAAGCACGTCACGTACCTGTCGAAGCCGTCACGCACGAACCGAATCCTGTTGTGGCCGAGGACTATTCGGTAACCGAGGCTTTGGCGATCCTGTCCGAGTCGGTGCGCGACATCGTCGAGACCCACCGCGTGAACAGCGCGATGGACTGGCTCGACAACCGTCCGCCGCACGTCATCGCCGACGCGCTGGCCCGCATGGACGCCGTGCAGGCCGGGGTGGTGTTCCGGCTGCTCGACAAGGACCGTGCCATCACGGTTTTCGAGGAACTCGAGCCGGTCGACCAGCAGCAGATCCTGCAGGGACTGCGCGAGAAGAGCTTCCGCGATCTGGTCGAGGCGATGGACCCCGACGACCGCGCCCGCATGCTGCACGAGGCGCCCGCCAAGGTCGCCAAGAAGGTGCTCGAGGGGCTGAGCCCGCGCGAACGCCGGATGACCGCCGCCCTGCTCGGCTACCCGGAGGGTTCGGTCGGGCACTACATGACGCCGGAAGTCGTTGCGCTGCCCGGCAATCTGACCGTCGCCCAGGCACTGGCCTGGGTGCGGGCCAAGGGCGCCAACGCCGAAACCGTGTACACCCTGCCCGTGGTCGACCGGGGGCGCAGGCTCACCGGCATCGTGGAACTGCGCGAGCTGGTGCTGCGCGCGCCCGAGGCGATGGTGTCGGAACTGGTGGTCACCGAACCGCCGTTCGTGCGTGCCACCGATTCCGCCGAGAAGGCGGCGCGGCTGATGAGCTCGACCAACGAGATCAACCTGGTCGTCGTCGACAGCGAGGACCGGGTGGTCGGGCTGCTCACCATCGACGACGCGATGGAGGTGCTCGAGGCCGCCGACAGCGAGGACGTGGCCAAGCAGGCCGGTTCGGCGCCGTGGGAGGGCCATTACATGGCCGCCAAGGTGTTCCAGCTGGCGCGCTACCGGGCGCTGTGGCTGATGCTGCTGCTGTTCGCGGCCACACTCACGGTGAGCGTCACCGACATCTTCGCCACCACCCTCGAGCAGGCGGCCAGCCTGGCGCTGTTCATTCCGCTGCTCATCGGGGCGGGCGGCAACGCGGGCGCGCAGGCGGCCACGGCGTGTGTACGCGCGCTGGCCGTCGGCGAGGTGCGGGTGTCGGATCTGTTCAAGGTGATCTGGCGCGAATGCCGGGTCGGCCTGGTGCTCGGGAGCATGCTGGCCGCGGCGGGTCTGCTGATCGGCACCGTGTTCGTCGGTCCCAAGATCGCCGTCGTCGTGGCCGTCACGCTGGTGCTCATCTGCGGTTGGGCCGCGACCATCGGTGGCACGATGCCGTTGCTGGCCAAGAAGTTCCGCATCGACCCGGCCGTCGTGTCGGCGCCGATGGTGACGACACTCGTCGACGCCACCGGCCTGATCATCTACTTCACCACCGCGAAACTCGTTCTCGGCATCTGAGTTTCAGCGGGATGGAAACAGGGTGAGTGCCGCCGCCATCACGTCCCTCGCGACATCGTCGGTGGCGGCGACCACCTCGACGATGGGGATTCGCCGTCCGAAAACCGTTGATTCAGGGGGCAATTCAGGCCCGACGGCGGCGGTGTAGAGAGGAATCGAGCTGTCGTACACCGAGACCGAACGGTGCACGATCCGCCCGTCGATGTGCTCTTCGGTGCTGTTGGCCGCCAAGTATTCCGGCACCCGGTACTCGTAGCCGACCGTGATCCGCTGTCCCCGGTAACCGAACAGACACTGGGTGAGTCGCTGCTCGTCGTCGTCCACCGTGTCGATAAGTTTCGTGCGGACCGCGCACGGGTCGGCGCCGAGCAGCACCGTCGGCACGGTGTCGGGAGAGGTGCCCTGGGCCGGTGACTCCCGCCACCGCCGCACCATCCCCGGCACCAGTTCGTCGGCGACGGTGCACGGGTCGGTCCCCGGGCGCGTGGACAGGCCGAGGTAGAACGCCGCACCGGCCGGGAAATGCGCGGTGACGCCGCAGGATCGGGGCTCACCGGCGTCCCGGTCGGGGACGAGGCGGACGGTCACATCGCCGATGGGGCTGGTCCTGCCTCGTCCGCCCGCGGTCAGGCCGGGCAGCAGTGTCGCGTGCCAGGTCAGGGTGGTGCCTTCGCCAGGGGAATCGCTGTGCAGCACCGCCCGGCACGAATCCAGGCCGACGGTGACGCTCTCGATCGAACCCAGCGGTTCGAGCGCCTCGCGCGGCAAGATCGCGCACACATCCACCTGCCGGGTCGCCTGGGCGACCTTCTCGCGTTCGGCTCGGTCACGCGGCACCTGCGACCAGAACTCCGGTGGCGGCGCCGGGACCACCGGCGGTGGCGGAGCGGTCGCGGACGGGCCGCTCTCGTCGTCACCACAGCCGACGCAAACGAGTAATGCCACCGCGGCGAACGCGATCCTGCGCACCATCGGCAACCCCTGTCGTCGGTGACCCGGTCCGATGTCGGACCCGAACCCGAGTGTGCCCGTCCGAGCAATCCACTCGCAAACACCGGAACTGGACCGATGCCGCCTTGTCGCCGCATCGCGATCTCTGCCGGATCGTCACCGGGGCGGCATCGGATCCCCGGCCGGGGCTGGTCGCCGGGTTCGCCGACAGGTCCTTCGAGATCCTCTCACGGCAGCAGCGGCAGTGCCTCGCGCATGACCTTCTCCGCGACGGCCGAGTCGGCGGTGACCGACACCTTCGGCACGCGGGGGCCGAGCAGGGCGTCGGTGGGGCCGGGAGTCAAAGCCCGGCCGACGACGGCGGTCAGGGAGGTGATGGACGACGTCGCGGTGCCCGGTTCGAAGCGGAACACCTGGCGGCTGCCGACCGTGAAGGCGGGGGTGTCATCGGTGACCGAGCGTTCGGAGCCGTAGTCGTAGGTCACGATCGCCTCGTGGCCGTCGACGGTGAGTTTGCAGGTGGTGAGCCGCTGATCGCCCACCGGGACGAGCGAACCGAGCAGCGGGGCAACGGCACACGGGTCGGCACCGGTCACCACCGTACGATCCGTATCGGGTGAGGTGCCGTGCGGCGGCTCCTCGCGGAACTCGACCAGCGCGATCCGCAACAGGTCGGCGGCGGTCGCACACGCGTCGCCCGGCGCGCGGACGCTCAGCGACAGATCGGCGCCCGCCACGAACAGCGCCCACGCCTGGCACGCCGCCCGCGATTGCGGATCCGAGGACGTAGCAGGTTCGTCGTCGAACAACACGCGCACATCGCCCATCGACTCCTCGCGCACCGGCCCGTCCATCGCGGGTTCGCCGGAGAACATCACCCCGGTACTCCATGTGGCGTCGATGCCGGTGAGACGACCGTCGACGGCGATGGCGGCGCGGCACTGATCCGGGCGGACATCCTCGACGGTGCTCACCGTTCCGAACGGCTCGAGTGAGGCGCGCGGCAGCAGGGCGCACACGTCGATCGCGCGCACCTTGCGCAGGACGGTCACCTTCTCCTCGTCGGAAACCGCTGCCCTGGACCAGAATCCGTCGCTGGGCATCGAATCTCCCTCGAATCGGGACCCGCACGCGGCCATGGTCAGCGCCGCGAGAGTCAACAGAAATGCCTGTCGCACAGTCGGTGTCCCTTCAGATCGATTCGCCAGACCTCGGATAATCTTCCCGCATCCGGTCCGTTTGCTTTCAGGTGGCAGGGATGAGTTCGGTGTTCGCGCGCAAAACGGCTTCCAGGGCCGCACGGTCCTTGCCGAATACCCGGATGGTCGGCAGCTCAGGGCCGAACAGTGTCGATCCCGGGCTGGGCAGGGCCGGGCCGACTACCGCTGTGTAGGAGACGTATTCGTCGTTGTCGGTATCGCCGTAGCCCTTGTGCCCGTTGATCTCGAAGATCGGTTCGCCGCGGACCACGAGTGCTTCGCTGTCGTAGGTGTAGTCCACGTCGACAGCGGCATCGCGGAAAGTGAACTGGCAGGACCACAGTCGACGATCGCGGACGGAGATCGTGGCCGTCACGCCGAGGACGGTCGCCACCTCGCACGGATCTCTGCCGAGCAGAGCCGTGCGCGGTGTATCCGGGGACGTGCCATGTGGTGGCTCGCCGGCGAGTCCGCCCATCACTCGCGCCAGCGCGCGTTCCGCGATCGGACACGGCTCGGTGCCCAACGGGGTGTTCGCGTACAACGGGATGAAGGCGGTATTTGCGAAAGCCGCTGTCGCCGTGCAGGTTCGTTCCGTCAGTTGGCCGTCCATCTCGGGGGAGGCGTCGAGGTCGCGCAGTGAGCCGACGCTGATTCCGTCGACCTCGGTGCGTTTCGATTCGCCCCAGCCGAAGCCGTTCGGTGCGACAGCAAGCGACCATCTGATCCTGGTGCGTTTGTCGCTGTCGGCCGGGCCGAAGGTCGCCTCGCAACTATCCGGGTCGTCGTTCTCGACCTCGGTCAGGTTGCCGAACTGTGCCAGGTCGGTTCGGGAGATCAGGGCGCAAGGGTCGACGGTGCGCAACCGGGCCAGCAGTGCCACGCGGTCGTCGTCCGTGGCCGGGGCGGTTTTCCAGTACGCGGGCATCGCCTCGGCGGCTTCGGCCGGGGAGGCGGCGGTGCGCCGGGGCGGCAGGTCCTCCTGACAGGCAACCGTCGCGGGCAGGAAAGATATCGCGACAGCAAGCGCGGCGGCGCGGCGTATCAGCATGAAAGTGTCCCCCCTGTGCGGGTGAACCCCCGCGTCCTGCGGCCCGCTGCCGAGCACCTACGGAGGTCAGTGTGCCGGATCGCGGGGGCGGTTGTGCACCGGGCCCGCAGTGGTGCTGCTCACCGCCGGAACCAGCCGCAGGGTGCATGTGGTGAATCACTGGCGATCCGATGATGGTCGCGAGCCTCGCGTGGCGCACAATGGTGGCCGCGCGTGCGGCGCGAACGATCGGCCTCTGCGGCCGACGACGTCGCGTCGCAACACAAGCTGTTGTGTTCCGTGAGGTTCAGACCTACTACGAGTAGTGTTCGTGGTGAAGGGCTTCGCGTTCGACAGCGGGCACGGTCACAGGTCTGGCGGAAAGGTGTGGAGGCGGAATGAAGCTCATCGATCGGGTGTCGGCCATCAACTGGAATCGGGTACCCGATGAGAAGGATGCCGAGGTCTGGGACCGGCTCACCGGCAACTTCTGGCTGCCGGAGAAGGTGCCGGTGTCCAACGACATCCCCTCCTGGAACACGCTGACCACCGAGGAGAAGCAGCTCACCATGCGGGTCTTCACCGGCCTGACGCTGCTCGACACCATCCAGGGCACCGTCGGCGCGGTCTCGCTGATCCCCGACGCCCTCACCCCGCACGAAGAGGCGGTGTACACCAACATCGCCTTCATGGAGTCGGTGCACGCCAAGAGCTACAGCTCCATCTTCTCCACCCTGTGCTCCACCAAGGAGATCGACGAGGCGTTCCGCTGGTCGGAGGAGAACCGCAACCTGCAGCGCAAGGCCGAGATCGTCCTGTCGTACTACAACGGTGACGACCCGCTCAAGCGCAAGGTCGCCTCCACGCTGCTGGAGAGCTTCCTGTTCTACTCCGGCTTCTACCTGCCGATGCACTGGTCCTCGCGGGCCAAGCTCACCAACACCGCCGACATGATCCGCCTGATCATCCGCGACGAGGCGGTGCACGGGTACTACATCGGCTACAAGTACCAGAAGGGCCTCGAGCTGGTCTCGCAGGCCGAGCGTGACGAGCTCAAGAACTACACCTTCGAGCTGCTCTTCGAGCTCTACGACAACGAGGTCGACTACACCCAGGACCTCTACGACGAGGTCGGCCTCACCGAGGACGTCAAGAAGTTCCTGCGCTACAACGCCAACAAGGCGCTGATGAACCTCGGCTACGAGGGCCTGTTCCCGAAGGACGAGTGCGAGGTGAACCCGGCGATCCTGTCGGCGCTGTCGCCCAACGCCGACGAGAACCACGACTTCTTCTCCGGTTCGGGTTCCAGCTACGTGATCGGCAAGGCCGTCAACACCGAGGACGAGGACTGGGAGTTCTAGTCACCGATCCCACGGTGCCCGCAGTTCCGGATCGTCGAAGGCGTCGGCCGCGTCCCGGTAGAGCTCGCTGATGCGCTGCTTCACCTTGTCGCGGTCGGCGCCGGAGATATCGGCCTGATCCAGCCGCGCCGCCGCGTTCGCCACCGCCCGGAACACCCGGGTCGGTTTTCCGTCGATGATGTCGGCGACCGGAAACTTGTAGTCCTTCTCGAGCGCCGGGTCGCCGTCGGGATCGCGATACAGATAAACGCCGGCGAGCTTCTTCGGATCACCCTTGGCCCACTCCAGGGCATCATGCTCGGCGCGGTGCCCGGTCCATTCATGATCCCGCGGCGCCCACGGCATATCGACATCGGCGGCATTGTCGGATTCGGGCGGAACCTCACGCTTCGACATAGGTCTCTCCTTGACACTCGCGGGTCATGGATCAGCGTGAGCCATGCTACCAACAGCCCTGCTACCAGCGACTTCGGTCGAGCAGGCCACGGTGTGTGGCCGCGCTTGTGGAGTAGCGCAGACCCTCGCGGCTGCGGTGATTCCGGGCGGCTACTCGAGTATTCGTTCGGCTGCTATTTCCTGCATTCCGGCTCTAGAGTTCGCCGGCGAAACGGCATCCGGTCGTCAGCGAGGCGGCCGACCACCACCCGGCGGGGGACCGCTTGGTGCGTCACTGGTGCTGGACTTCTCGCCTACGCCGATGGTGAGCGACACGGCCATCGTGGTGGCGGGAGTTCCGGTGACGGTGGCCAATTCGGCGTCCCAGCCGTCACCGAAGACGTTGTCCGAGGACAGACTCACCGCCGACATGTTCTTCGTGCTCGCCGCGTAACCGGCATCGGCGGCGAACACCGTCTCGCAGGAATCCTGCGGAAGGGCGATCTGGGAGGTGAGTCGGGCGTTCTCGCCCGCGACAGCGGTGGCGAGCGAGTCGTAGACCTCGAAGTGGATATGCGGCCAGCGGCCCGCGTAGCAGGCGGGGAAGATCGAGGTGAATCGGACGACACCCGCATCGTCGGCCACCTGTACGCCGCGTAGATAGTTCTGGTCGGTGACGCCCTCGCTGTAGAGCGAGTAGCGGCCCTCGCGATCGCAATGCCACACATACACCGCCATCCCCGCACCGGCCCCGCCCTGCACAAGGTCGTGCAATGTCAAGGTCAGTGACATCGGGATACCCTGGGCGACACCGGAATACGCGCCGAAGCTGGTTGTCAGATCGGATCGGACGACGCCGGATTCGATCAGCACATTCGGTCCGTTGGAGCCGTCGCCGGGATAGGGTCCCGCGGTTTCCTGTGGGGCTGCGGCGGGAGTGCCCGTGGTGGTCGTCGACGCCTCGGTGGTGGTCGCGCCGGTTTCCTCGCCCGCCGCGCAGCCCGCCGCGACGGCGGCCACACCCGCGGCTGTGAGAACGCCGAGAATTCGCCGCCGCGACATCACCCGCAGGTCGTGACCGAGTCCCAGATCGTGTTCGTCCATGCCGACGACGGTAAGCGTGTGGACTGCGCCCCGCCTGGAAACTCGCTGGACGTTTGCTGTGCGCCGATCAGTCGGTGACGTAGCCGTTGAGGCTGTTGCGCAGATCCGTGAGCACGGCGCGCGCGGCGGTGAGGCCGGTGGTGTGCCAGATCTTGTCGTCCACCGCGAACACACGGCGATCCGTCGCGGCGCCCAGATTCTCGAATTCCTTCGAGCGCAGCACCTTCTTGCCGTGCGCCTCACCGTCGGGGCCGTCGAACATCACGTAGATGATGTCGCCCTCGGCCTTGTTCGAGAAGTCGTCGGGGGTGATGTCGAACGAGGTGCCGCGCTGGGCCTGCGGGCGCTGCACACCGGCATCCGAAAGGACCTGGGCGGCAAAGGTTTCCGAACCCTGCACCTGGATCGTGTCGGCGGTGAAACGCAGCACCGAGGCCTGGGACTGGTTCGCGTGCAGCGCGGTGCCGACGTCCTCGGCTTCGGTGAGATAGGACTGCAGCGCACTCGTGGCGGCGGCGGTGCGGCCCATACCCGCGGCATAGGCGACGAAATCGGACTGCCAGCTGCCGCCGCTGCCGACCAACACGGTCGGGGCGATCGCGCGCAGCGCCTCGTAACCGCCTGCGGCAGGGGGGACGTCGCCGAGGATGAGGTCGGGCTTCAGCTCGGCGATGCGCGCCGGGTCGGGCGCGCCGATCGGGCCGACACTCGGCACCTTCAGCACGCCGTACCCGAGGTACATCGGCTGCGGACGCTCACCGTCGAGCGTCACCGCGCCCGCGACCCGCTCCCACAGGCCGAGCGCACACGCCGCGTCGAGAGCGGAACTGGTGAGCACGACGATGCGCCGCGGGTCGGCAGGCACCTCCGTGACCCCGGCCGAATGGGTGACCGAGCGGGTACCCGACCCCGCGTCGGGTGCGCTCGGCGTCGGGCACGCGGTCGCCGTATCGCGGTCGGCACCGACCACCCCGGCACCGGCGATATTGGTCGTGGTGCGGATGATCGTGCTCGCGTCGTCGTGCTTGTCGGCGCAACCCGCGCTCACCACGGCGACGCACAGCAACGCGGCGACAACGAGCGCGCCCCGCGAGCGGTCACGACGACCCTGCGTGGCGGTGCGACGGAATCGGGTGCGTTCTCGGGCGCTCACCGGCATGCGCACGAGGGTACTGGGTTGGGGTCGACGCGAATGTCGGGGGCCGAGGTCACCGGCGTCCGATCCCGCACCGGACGAACACAGCGCGGCCCGATCGCGGATCGGATGTCAGCCGAAGCCGATGATCTCGGAACCGCGACCGTTGCGGTCACTCGCGATCACTATCAGGGATCCCGAGGTGGTAGCCACGCGCGGGTTCCCGTCGGGACCGATGGCGACGGGCACCGCTGGACCCTCGCGGCCGGTCGATCTGTCCCAGCTCCGTAGCTTGAATTCGTCATCCAAGGTGAGCACGACTACCCGGTCGGTGAGCAGTTCGGCGCGGTCCTCGACATACATCGCTCCAATCGCGGGGGTGGTCATTTCGAGCTCGGTCCAGCTGCCTTCGCCGACTGCGGACAACACCTCCCAGCGGTCGCCCAATCCTGCGCGAGGATCCGAGTTGTCGGAGCTGACCAGGGCAGCCGTGCTGTCCGCCTCTTCAACGTCGCTGTACTTGTGCCCCGAATCCACGATGACCGACGACAGTGGCTGATTCGGTGGCAGGAAGATCGCGGTGTCTACCGCTCCCTCCTGATGGCACTGCACCCAGACGAAGCCGCTGTCGAACACGCGGACGCCGGCATTCATGGCTCGCACCGCTCCGGGCGTGGGAAAGCTGCGCGTATCGCGAACCTCTCCGGACACCGGGTCGAACGCCGTGACGACCACCGTCGCGGCCTCTCCGTCCCCGCAACGCGCCACCCGGTAGATCGCTGTCATGGTGGTCGCTATCTGCGGTGCTCCTGCGGTGCACTCGGCTGGTTCACCTGCGGTACGCCACATTTCACGCCCGGTCCTGGCGTCGTAGCGGGTCACCTGTCCGGTCGTGGACGAGACGGTGGCCAGCAGGTGCCCGCCGGTTGTGGAGCGAGGGTCACTGGCGAAATCTCCTCCGGTCCATAGCAGTTCGCCGGTGGCCGCGTCGAATGCCATCCAGCCGATATTTCGCCACTTGGTCAGCACCACGTCCTCGGCGCGCAGGTAGGTCGTGTCTTCGAGCCGGTTCCACACGCTGTCGGTGCTGATGTCGCGGCGCAGGTAGCGCCACCGTTCGGTTCCCGTCGCACCGTCGTACTGCGTGAGGCCCGCAGGCGTCGCGACGACGACACCGCTTCGGGCGACGAGAATTCGGTGGCCCAGATCGGGGTCGGCCGGGATCTGGAGCCGGAACTTCTCGGGCCCGAGCACCGCAGGTGCGGCAATCTCCGGTGCCGCTTCGGCGGTGACGTGATCGCTGGAGACGCTGTCGTCCCCGAAGCGGACCGCGAAGCCCGCGGCGCCGAGCACCGGGATCACGCCGATGACGAGCGCCGCCGTCAGCGCCCACCAGCGCGGCACCGGGCCGGTCGGCTTCACCACGAAAACGAAGATCAGCAATGCGCCCGAGATGGCGAGGGCGAGCGCTGCGATCGCGGACGATGCCCGGGGTGTCACGACGAAGTCCGAGGTCAGCCGCTGATAAGTCGACGGGATGTCTGCCGCGACCGCGAACCACAGGCCCCCACCGAGGACGAACAGTATCGCCAGTACACCGCCCGCACCGACACTCGTGGCACGCTCGTCACCGCGCCGCCCTAGAACGAGCACCACGGCACCGGTCAGCGCCGCAGCGCCCGCGACGACCAGGGCTCCCACGACCAGACGGAACGGGAAGTCGGTGGTCTCGCTGAAGTCGCCGTTGAACGGCACCGGAATCGGTGCCGCGACGAACTGGCTGTAGAGCGCCAGCACCACACCCCCGGCGAGAAGTACGGCACCGATCAGACCGGCGAGTATCGGTATCGACCGCAGTACGCGCGCGCGTTCGGTCGTCTGATCCCCGGACATCTTCCCCCACACAAGAACTCGTCGTTACCGCCCGCTCGGGCATCGCGTCGAGACTAGCGCCGGGGGTGGCGACGTGGAAAACGTCGCCGCCTCGGTCAGCGGGCGGTGCCGCCGATGCTGAAGTGGGCGCCGGTGGGATCGGTGAGACCGACGACCCGGCCGTAGGGCGTGGTCATCGGCTCGAAGACCAGCTTCGCGCCGAGGGAGACGGCGAGCTCGGCCGACTTGTCGGTGTCGTCGCTGCCGAAGTACACCGCCCACGCGCCGGGTACTCCTTCGGGCAGATGGCCTTGTCCGTCCATCACCCCACCCAGCATCGGGGACTCGGCATGCAGCGTGGTGTAGCGGAACTTCTCGGTGTCGGCGACGGTGAAGGTGTCGTTCCAGCCGAACACCGCGCGGTAGAAGTCGAGCGAGGGCGAGTAGGCGCGTGTCATGAGTTCGAACCAGGACGGCAGTCCGGCGGCGTCCTGCCAGACTCCGTCGGCGACCCGGCCGATCTCGCCGAAACCGGGGAACGGTCCCGGCTGCCACACGCCGACACCCACGCCGCCCACATCGGCCAGTACGGCCATCGTGCCGACGCCGGGGATCTCCATCGCCTTCACGAACACGGTGCCACCCGCCTCGGCGGCCTTCTGCTCGGTGGCGGCCGCATCGTCGGAGTGCAGATAGACGGTCCAGCGATCGGG
Source organism: Nocardia sp. NPDC050378 (assembly GCF_040655675.1). Classification (NCBI taxonomy): domain Bacteria; kingdom Bacillati; phylum Actinomycetota; class Actinomycetes; order Mycobacteriales; family Nocardiaceae; genus Nocardia; species Nocardia sp. NPDC050378. The sequence continues at coordinate 141,769 of NZ_JBFAKI010000004.1, read as the reverse complement.
GTACGGATCGCCCTCGTCCTCGACCCGGCTCATGGCACCGGCGACGGGGACGCCGTTCTTGCTGAACGTGGTGTACCCACCGAACTCCAGCCCGCCGCGTTCGGCGGTCCAGCCGAACAGCTCGCCGTAGAAGGCGATGGCACGGTCGAGGTCGGAGGTGTAGAGGTCGATCCAGGTGGGATCGCCGGGTTGCGGGGTGAACTGCATGCTGGCTCCTCGGCTGAAGGGATCTACGCAGACGGTCGCAGGCGAGCACACCGTCTGCAATCAAGACGCGCCGGAGCGGAAAAAGTCATCGCCGTCACCCGTCGCATCCTGCGGAGGACCGTCCGGGTATCCGGTCGGGCCCTGTTCAGCGGCGGCTGGCCCGTCGGAAGCCGATGGCGGCGGGCACGGCGAACAGCAGGATCGCACCGGCCGACCAGGCGAGGGTGAGCAGCAGGGGGCGGGCGACGGGTCCGTGGTCGGCGAGGCCGCGCATGGCATCGACGGCGACCGACATCGGCTGATTGCGGACGAGCGGCTGGATCCAGGTGGGAAAGGCGACCAGCGGAACGAACCCGGTGCTGAAGAACATCATCAGCGAGGTGAGGATGGTGATCCCCTCCACCAGCGAGGACTTCGCCGTGTAGACGGCCACGGCGGTGACGATGGTGGCGAAGGCCAGTCCGAAAACCACGGGGACCAGCAGGAAGACGAGCGCCGCCAGCGGTCCCTGCTGGAACCGGAAGCCGAGCAGGAGCCCGACGATCACCACGGTGACGGTGCCGAGCAGGATGCGGCATCCCTCGGCGAGGATGCGGGAGGCCAGTCCGGAGGCCCGGTGCACGGGCAGCACCCAGAATCGGGCGAGCAGCCCGGCGTCGCGTTCGCGGCCGAGCAGCACCCCGCTCGCCACGGCGCCGGACAGGGCGCCGACGATCGCGACCATCGGGACCGAGCTGGACAGCGCGTTCTCCCCGGTGAACCGCTCGATCTGGCCGCCGACCACGATGTCGAGCATCACGAGCAGCAGGCACGGGATGAACAACGCCTCGAGCACGGTGATCGGATTGCGCGCCCAGCGCAGCAGCAGGCGCTGGGTCTGGATCGTCGTCTGCCGCACCAGCGCCACCGGTGAGGTCTCCGACTGTGATGTCATCACGCCCTCCTCGAACTCAGCCGGATCGCCGCCGGGGTGCAGATCAGCAGGATCGCGGCCAGCCACAGCAGCGACGGGCCCATCAGCGACCAGCTGACCGCACCGGTGTCGGCCTTGGTGTCACCGGCGAGCGCGCGCAGTCCGGTCGCGAACTGCGAGACGGGTTGATTGCGCACGAACCACTGGACCCAGGTGGGGAATTGGTCCGCCGGTGCCAGACCCGTCGAGAGCATGCCGAAGATCAACGGCGGCAGCATCAGCGCCTGCGAGGTGGTCTCCGGGCTCTTGGACAGCGTGCCGATCACGTCGGCGCCCAGGGTGAACGCGATGCCGATCAGCAGGGAGAACGCCAGGAACCCGAGGGTGTGCGCGGCGTCGAGCCGGAACCGGAACCCGATCACATAGCCTGCCGCGATCGCCGCCGCCAGCGACAGCAGCAGCCGGAACAGGTTGCCCGACATGCGTGCCGCCACCGGGACCAGGGGTCGCAGCGGCATCGAGGCGAATCGCCGGTCGATCCCCGCGACGGAATCGGTGGCCGATCGGAACGCGGCCGAGATGGCCGTGAACGCCGCCGCCTGCAAGATGACCAGCGGCATCATGTACTGGGCGTAACTGCTGAAACCGTTGCCGGAGAACGACATCACCGTCTTCAACGGAATGTAGAAGCTCGCGGTGAAGGCCGCGGGCGCCAGCAGCGAGGCGAGCACCTCACCGGATTTGACCGACGGCACGATCAGCCGGGTGGTCAGTACCCACCACTGCTGCAGCGTGTTCGGGGCGGCGCGCCAGTGCGTCTGCCAGGTGGTGGCGGTCATGAGATCACCTGCGGGGTGGATTCGGTCGAGGCGAGGTGACCGGTGAGCTGGAGGAACACATCGTCGAGCGAGGGCCGTCGCAGGGCGATGTCGACGAGTTCGAGCCCGGCGTTGTCGAGCCGCCGCAGGGCCTCGGCGAGCGTTTTCGCGCCGTCGGGGGCGGGGATGGTGATGCGGTCCGAGTCCGGGGTGAGGGCCGCCAGATGCTCGGCGGGGAGCAACGTGCCGAGCGCCGTGACGATCGCGGGCAGCTCCTCCAGATCCAGCGGCACGATCTCGCAGTAGCTGCCGCCGGTGCGGTGCTTGAGCTCGTCGGCGGTGCCCGAGGCGATCACCACGCCGTGGTCGATCACGATGATCCGGTCGCTGAGGGCGTCGGCCTCCTCCAGGTACTGGGTGGTGAGCAGGGTGGTGATGCCCGCGCTCTTGAAGCTGCGCACCAGATCCCAGACGCCCTGCCTACTGCGGGGGTCGAGACCGGTGGTCGGCTCGTCGAGGAACACCACGTCGGGCCGCACCACCAGGCCGCAGGCGATGTCGATGCGGCGCCGCATGCCGCCGGAGTAGGTGCCGACGCGTCGATCGGCGGCCTGGTCGAGGTCGAATTCGCCGATGAGCTCGGTGGCCCGGGCGCGGGCGGCCGGTTTGCGCAGACCCATCAGCCTGCCGAACATCACCAGGTTCTCGTAGCCGCTGAGCATGTCGTCGAGCGCGGCGTACTGACCGGTGAGCATGATCCGTTTGCGCACCGCGGCCGGGTCGGCCACGACATCGTGGCCGGCGACCGTCGCCCGGCCACGGTCGGGCATGACGAGGGTGGACAGGATGTTCACCATGGTCGTCTTGCCCGCGCCGTTGGGGCCGAGGATGCCGAGCACCTGCCCGGGCGCGGCCTCGAAGTCGATGCCGCGCAGGGCGCGCACCTCCCCGAAGGATTTCTCGATCCCCTCGACGACGACGCCACCGGTGCCGGTGCGCGGAGGGCTCTGTACGGCAGTGTGTTCGACACTCATATCCGGTCTCCTGCTTCCATGTGGTCGTCGAGCACCGGCGCGATGACCGACAGTGCGTAGGGGTTGGTCAGGTCGTCGTGGGACACGTCGACGTCGTGGTTGACGATGTCGCCGGTCACGTAGGGCCGCCAGCCGTCGGGTCCCATCCATTCGGCGGGGTCGACGGTGGCGCTGAAGTACAGGACATCGCCTTGGTAGACGGGGCGCCGGTAGCCGGTCCTCGTCCCCGCGGAGGCGTTGTAGGAGCCCGCCATCCGCTCGATGGTCGCGGCATCGATGAGTTCGACCCCGCCGAGCCGGGCGGTGATGAGGTCGGCTGCCTCCTCGGCCGTCGAGGTGGCGGGGACGTCGTCGATGCCGAAGATCGCCCCGAAGGTGTTGATGAACGCTCCGGGCGAGAGGCGTTCGATGGTGTCACCGTCGATGTCGGCGGTATCGGTGTCCAGCAGCGCGACCACCCCGACCCGCTCACCCGCCGCGGCCAATTCGACCGCCATGGCGTGGGCGATCAGGCCGCCGAAGGACCAGCCGAGCAGGTGATACGGGCCGGTCGGCTGGACGGCGCGGATCTCGCGCACGTAGCGGTTGGCGAATTCCTCGATGGACCGAACCGATGGTTCCCGGCCGCTGAGATCGGGCGCTTGCAGCCCGTAGATCGGTCGGCCCGGGCGTAGCCGCTCGGCCAATCCCAGGTAGCTCCACGACATTCCGGAGGAGGAGTGGACGCAGAACAGGGCGGGGCGCTCGCCGCCGGGTCGGATCGGCAGCAGGACGTCGAGGCCGAGGCCCGCCGGTCCTGCCTTGGTGGGTGCGGTGCGGGCTGTCATCGCGGCTGCTTCGTCGGTCGAAGCGGTTCGGGCGGCGGGTGTTTCGGCGAAGTGCGCGGCCGCACGTAGTGCGTCGGCCCACAGGTCGGCGAGCTCGGTGACGTCCTGCTCGGCCAGTATCTGTGCGGCGTAGCCGAATTCGGCGTGCAGTCGTTCGCCCGTGACCATCGCGTTGATGTCGACGGCCGACATGATCGGCACGTCCTGGTGCTCGGGGGCGTCCAGTTCGCCCAGCGCTTCGGTGGGCAGCCAGCCGAGTCCTTCGAGGCCCGCCGGGGTATCGACGGAGGTGTGCCTGCCCAGGTAGTTCAGGCAGATCTGGCCGGGTAGCCGGGTCGGCAGTTGTTGCGTGGTCGTGGGATTCAGGTATCGCAACATCCCGAAGCCGATGCCTTTGTCCGGTACCGACAGCAGGTCGTGCTTCACCGCGCGGATGGCCGTACCCATCGCGGGACCGCCCGCGAACGCCTCGTCGACATCGACGCCGGCGAGATCGAGCCGGACCGGGTACAGGGTGGTGAACCAGCCGATGGTTCGTGACAGGTCGGCGCCCGGCACGATCTCCTCCTGCCTGCCGTGGCCTTCCAGCCGCAGCAGCGCCGAACGCTCGGTGACACCGCGACGCAGGCGCCACCGCACCAGGGCCAGGGCGAGGGTGGTCAGCAGTGCGTCGGTGACCGTCCCCTGGAACAGCCGGGGCAGGGTGGTGAGCAGCGCCGCTGTGGTGTCCTCGTCGACCTCGATGCCGAAACGGCGCACGGTGCGTGCCTGATCGATCGCCGGATCGAGATGCCGTGTGCCGAGCAGCGGGTCGGGACCGTGCACGACCTGTCGCCAGTAGCCGAGTTCTGATTCGCGCTGTTCGGAGTTCGCCTGTTCGGTGAGGGCGTGCGACCAGCGCCGCATGGAGGTGCCGATCTCGGGCAGCACCGGCGTGGTGCCCGCGTCGACCTGCGCCCAGGCGGCGATCAAGTCCTGCACCAGGATTCGCCACGACACGCTGTCGATGGCGAGATGGTGGGCCACCACGATCAGTCGACCGGGCCGGGTGTGCGCACCGGCGTCGCCGACGGGGTCGAGCCACACGAATTGCAGTACGACACCATCGGCGGGACGCAGCCGGTTCATCGCGGTGTCGAGTTCGGTCTGCGCGAACTCCCGCAGGTCGACGGGGTCGGCGGCGGAGTCGAACGCGGTGCGGTGCACCAGGGCGTCGACGTTCACCGACCCCGGCTCGGCGACCCGCAGCCGCCAGCCGTCCGCGCTCGCCCACAGCCTCGATCGGAGCATGTCGTGCCGGTCGATGACGGCCGTCAGCGTGGCGACGAGCGCGGCCCGGTCGATGCCGACGGGCAGTTCGAGGACCGCCGTCTGGGCGAACCGGTCGAAGTTCCCGCCGCGTTCGACCATGTACCGCACGATCGGGGTCAGCGGGAGGTCGCCGATGCCGCCGCCGGGCAGTTCGGCGAGCGCTTCGACGGTGCCGGCGGCGTCGATCGCGGCGCCGAGCGCGGCAACGGTGCGGTGTTCGAACACCTGCAGGGGCGTGCAGTGCACACCGCGCAGCTTGGCCTGGGTCACCAGCTGGATCGCGAGGATGCTGTCGCCGCCGAGCGCGAAGAAGGAGTCGTCGACACCCACCTGATCGCGGCCGAGCAACTCGGCGTACACCTCGGCCAGCACCTTCTCGGTCGGTGTCTCCGGCGCCCGGTACGGTGCTTCCTCGGAAACGAAAACCGGTGCGGGCAACGCCTTTCGGTCCAGTTTGCCGACCGCGTTGACCGGGATCTCGTCCAGGACGACGAAGGCGGCGGGCACCATGTAGGCGGGCAGGGTGTCGGCCGCCACGGCGCGGACGCGGTCGACGTCCAGCTCGGTGCCGGGCACGCGCACCAGGTAGGCGGCGAGCGCGGTGGCCCCGGTGGGACCGGGAACACCCAGTGTCACAGCCACTTCCACCCCGTCGATGCCGCTGAGAACCGCATCGATCTCGCCGAGTTCGATGCGCTGACCACGTACCTTCACCTGGAAGTCGGTGCGGCCCAGGTACTCCAGGGCCGGCCCGGACGGGCCACGGGTCCAGCGCACCAGATCGCCGGTGCGATAGAGCAGGTCACCGGGCGCGCCGAACGGGTCGGCCACGAACCTGGCCGCCGTCAGCCCCGGCCGGGCGTGGTAGCCACGGGCCAGTGCGGTGCCAGCGAGGTAGAGCTCACCCGCGACACCGACCGGTACCGGGCTCAGCCGGTCGTCGAGGACGAGCGCCGCCGCACCACGCACCGGGGTGCCGATGATGACCGGCTCCGTCGCCGACAGCGGGCCGGAACCCGTTGCCCAGATGGTGTATTCGGTCGGGCCGTACAGGTTGACCATCGTCCGCCCGCCGATGCCACCGCACCACCGCGCGACCAGGTCGGGACCCACCGCTTCGCCTGCCACCGCGAGGACCCGCACACTCGACACCTCGGCGGGATCGATGGTGGACAGTGCCGAGGGAGTGATCACCATGTGGGTCACACCCTCGGCCGCGATGAGTTCGGCCAGGGGTGCGCCACCGAACACGTCCGGCGGGGCGATGACGGAGGCGGCGCCGCGGCCGAAGGCCATCAGTGCCTCGAAGATCGAGGCGTCGAAACTCGGCGAGGCGACCTGTAAGACGCGGGCGTGCTCGTCCAAACGCAGATCGGCGCGCTGGGAGGCGACCAGATCGGCCAGGCCGCGGTGGGTGACGGTGACGCCCTTCGGGGTGCCGGTCGACCCGGAGGTGTAGATCATCCAGGCCGGGTTCTCGACCCTGATCGGCGCCGGGAGGTCTTCGAGCGCGCTGTCGTCGGCGTCGTCCAGGCGCGCGGCGAATTCGGGGTCGTCGAGGACCAGCCAGCGGATGGAGTCCGACAGTGCCGGCCGGTACTCGGCGGTCGTGATCCCTATCCGCGCACCGGAATCGGTGAGCATGTGTTCGATGCGATCCACCGGATGTTTCGGATCGACCGGCAGGAACGCCGCGCCCGCCTTCGCCGCGGCCCAGAGGCCGAGATACAGTTTCGTGCAGCGCGGAAGACCAAGGGCGACAACCGATTCCGTGCGCGCACCTGCCTCGATGAGTAGCCGTGCCAGCTGGTTCGAGCGGGCATCGAGAGCCCGATAGGTCGTCGTGCCGGGACCGATGCCGGTGGTGGTGACCAACGCGGGGCGATCGGGGTAGGTGCTCGCCGTGGTGGTCAACAGTCCGGCAAGGGTGGTTGTTGCGGCCGCGCCGGGCCCGCGCACCGGAACCAGCTCGGCGCGTTCGGATTCGGCGAGGATGTCGATGTCGGACAGGCGGGTGTCGGGTGCGGTGAGGACGGTGGTGAGGACCTGCTTCCAGCGGGCGGCGAACGAGGTGACGGTGGCGGGGTCGAACAGGTCCGTTGCGTAGGTGAGGACGCCGTCGATGCCCGCCGCACCGGCGTCGGTGAAGCGTTCGCGCAGATCGAGGGTGAGGTCGAAGGCCGACGAGCGTCGGTCGAAATCCTCGACCTCGAAACGCAGGCCGGGCAGCTCGAGGACCGGCTCCACGAAGTTCTGCAGGGACAGCGACACCTGGAACAGCGGGTGATGCGCGGTGGATCGGGTGGGGTCGAGGACCTGCACGAGTTGTTCGAACGGCACGTCGGCATGGGCGAACGCGTCGAGGTCGGTGGCGCGGACGGCGGCGAGCAGCTGCCGGAAATCGGTGCCGGGGTCGACCGGGGTGCGCAGGGCGAGGGTGTTCACGAACATCCCGACCAGGTCGTCGAGGGCCGCGTCGCCCCGGCCGGCGATCGGGGTGCCGATGACGACGTCGTCGGTGCCGCCGAGCCGAGCCAGCAGGACCGCCAGCGCGGCGTGCACCACCATGAAGACGCTCACATTGTGGGCGGCGGCGACATCGATCAGCGCCCGGTGTGTCTGCTCGTCGATGCCGAAGTCCACGTCGTCGCTGCGCATCGTCTGCACGGCGGGTCGTGGCCGGTCCGAGGGGAGTTCGAGGGCATCCGGCGCACCGGCGAGTGTGTCGCGCCAGTACTCGATCTGCTGGGCGGCGAGCGATTCCGGTTCCGCGGTGGAGCCGAGTAGTTCACGATGCCAGAGCGCGAAGTCCGCGTACTGCACCGCGAGCGGCGGTCGCGACGGTGCCGCACCCGCCACCCGCGCCGAATACGCGGCGACCAGATCGGCGGCCAAGGGCGCCATCGACGCACCGTCGGCGCTGATGTGGTGCACCACGAGAACCAGGACATGCTCGGTCACATCATCAGCGGTTTCGTTGCCAGGGGGCCGGGCAGACGTGGGCGGACGGTCAGCTCCAGCGCGCTGCGTGTGCGCAGAAGGGCGCTGTGGCATGGCCGGAGACGAGTCCGACAGCGCCCTGTCGACTGGTTCGGTGTCCCGATCTCGGTTCACGGCGGCGGGACGAACCGCGAACAGTCCGACGCGCAGGGGTCCCTCGCGGGTGAGGTCGAACCCGGCGCCCACCAGCTCGTTGATCCGATCACGCAGTGCGGCACCGTCTTCGGTGTCGATGAGTGGCATCACCGGTGTGGCGGTATCGATGCCGACGACGACCTGCCGCGGGCCCTCGGCGTCGGCGGGGTAGCGGGTGCGCAGGCTTTCCTGACGGTCGATCACGTCGATGAGGGCCGCGCGCATGGCCTCGATATCGAGGATCCCGGTGAGGCGAAGCGCGATCGCGATGTTGTAGGCCGACGAGGCCGGATCGAGCTGGTTGAGCACCCACATGCGCTGCTGGGCCGGGGACAGCGGGATGCGGTCCGGGCGAACCCGGGGCGCGAGGGCGGGCCGCCCGGCACCGCCCTCGGCGGCGGGAATCACCCGCGCCGACAGCTGCGCCACCGTCGGTGCGTCGAACAGGTCGCGCAGGGCGATGGTCGAACCGAGCGCCGCATTGACCCGCGCCACCACCTTGGTCGCGCTCAGCGAATTGCCGCCGAGCTCGAAGAACGACTGGTCGACGCTGACCCGCTCGCTGCCGAGCACCTCGGCGAACACCTCGGCGACGGCCTGTTCGACAGGCGTACGTGGCGCCAGATACGCCTGCCTGGCAGCCGAGAAGTCCGGTACCGGAAGGGCTTTGCGGTCCAGCTTCCCGACCGGGGTGAGCGGGATGTCGTCGAGTACGACGACGTAGGCGGGCACCATGTAGCCGGGCAGTTCCGCCGCGACACACGCCCGCAACCGCTCGGTGTCGAGTTCGACGTGTGGGACGGGCAGTACATAGGACACGAGCACGGTCGCACCCGCCGGTCCCTCGCGGCCGATGGTGACCGCGTAGTCGACCTCCTCGTCGCGCGAGAGCACCGCGTCGATCTCGCCGAGCTCGATGCGCAGACCACGAATCTTCACCTGGAAGTCGCTGCGGCCCAGGTACTCCAGGGTGAGTTGGTCGTCCGCGTCGGTCACCCAGCGCACCATGTCGCCGGTCCGGTACATGCGCTCGCCGGGTGCGCCGAACGGATCGGCGACGAAGCGACCCGCGGTCATCTCGAACCGGTTGAAATATCCGCGGGCCAGCGCGGGGCCCGACAGGTACAGCTCACCGGCGATACCGACCGGGACCGGCCGCAACCAGCTGTCGAGCACCACCACCGCCGCACCGCGAATCGGCCCACCGATGGTGACCGGTGCACCGGCCAGGAGTTCGGCGGGACCGGTCGCCCAGATACTGAACTCGGTCGGCCCGTACAGGTTCACCATGCGCCTGCCCGCGGCCCACTTCTCGATGAGTTCGGGGGTGGCCGCTTCGCCCGCCACCGCGAGTACCCGCAGGTCGGTGAGATCGTTGGGTTCCATCGTGGCCAGAGCCGACGGCGTGATCACCGCGTGGGTGACGCGTTCGGTGCGCAGCAACGTCTCCAGCTCGCTGCCGCCGTACACCTCCGGCGGGGACACCACGAGCCGTCCACCCGCCGCGTGCGCGGTGAGCATCTCGAAGACCGACGCGTCGAAGCTGGGGGAGGCCACCTGCAACGCGCTCGCCGACGGGTCGAGAGCGAGCGTTTCGCGCTGGGCGGCAACGAGATTGGCGAGGCCACGATGGCTGAGCAGGACCGCCTTGGGCTTGCCGGTCGATCCGGAGGTGTAGATCAGGTAGGCGGTGTGGTCGATGTCGAGGGGGCCGCCGCGTTCGGCGTCCGTGATCGGCGCGTCCGACACCAGCATGGCCCGGCGCAGGGTGTTCAGGTCGTCGAGCAGCAGCCAATCGATGGACCCCGGCAGGGTCTCGCCGGTCTCGGTGACGGTGACACCGATGGGCGCCTTGGAATCGGCGAGCATGTGCTCGATCCGCTCCACCGGGTAGCTGGGGTCCAGCGGGACGAACGCCGCGCCCGTCTTGGCCAGCGCCCACACCGCGACCACCGATTCCAGGGATCGGGTCAGGGCGAGCACGACGAACACCTCGGGCCCGATGCCCCGGCCGAGCAGGACCCGCGCGAACCGGTTCGACCAGGCGTCGAGTTCGCCGTAGGTCATCCGCAGGTCGCCGGAACTGACCGCGATCGCGGCGGGGTCGATGCGGGCGCCCGCTGTCAGCACGTCGGGCAGGGTACGCATCGGCAGCGCCGGGGCACCGTATACCGGGGCCAGCGAAGCTCTTTCGTCGTCGTCGCAATGTTGCAGGCGGGCCACCGGGATATCCGGATTCTCGGCGAGCGCACCGAGGAGCCGAATGAACCGGTCCAGAAGAGACTGTGCCGCAGTGTGTTCGAGCTGATCGGCCATGAACTTGACGGTGATGCGCAAGGTGTCGCCCGAGTCGTGCTCGCCGCGCAGCGGAATCACCATGAGGTTCAGCGGGTACGGCGTGGCATCGGTGCCCTCCACATCGAGTACACGCATCCCGGCGATGTCGAGGGCCTGCGACAATGCCGCCCGGTCGATCGGATAGGACTCGAAAACCGTGAGTGTGTCGAACAATTCGGCCAGGCCGACAGCGCGATGGATTTCCGCCAACCCGACGTGCTGATGGTCCATCAGGCGCGCCTGCTCGGCCTGCACCCGCGCCAGCAGATCGGTGACCCGCTCACCGGGGTCGAGCGACACCCGCACCGGAAGCGTGTTGATGAACAGCCCGACCATCTCCTCGACGCCGGGCAGCTCCGGCGGCCGACCGGACACCGTGCTGCCGAACACCACATCCGTGCGGCCGGTGAGCATGGCGAGCACCAGCGCCCAGCTCACCTGGACCAGGGTGTTCACGGTGGCACCGGCGGCGCGGGCGGCGGATTCGAGGGTGGCGACGGTGGTCCGTGGCAGGTCGCGCGAGATCATCGCGGTCTCGGTCGACTCGATCCCGGCCAAGGTGGGGACCGCGCGAGTCGGGGTGTCGATCCCGGCCAGCGACCGCGTCCACGCGTCGAGTGATTCCTTGGCGTCGCGCTCCGCGAGCCAGGACAGGAATTCGCGGTAGGACCGAGGGGGCGGCAGCGGTGCGGTGTCGCCCGCCGTGACGTAGAGGGCGAGCAGTTCCCGAACCAGCAGCGGCGTCGACCAGCCGTCGAGCACCAGGTGGTGGTTGGTCATCACGAGCCGGTAGGTGTCGGGCGCCGTCGTGATCAGGGTGAACCGCAGCAGCGGGGGACGGGTGAGGTCGAAGCGGGTGAGCGCGTCCAGTTCCACCACCCGGTCGAGTTCGCGCGCCCGCTGTTCCTCGGGGATGTCGGTGAGATCGATGTCGTTCCAGTCGATCTCGGCGTGGGCGAGGACGAGTTGACGTGGACCGTCGGCGGTTTCGACGAACGCCACCCGCAGGTTCTCGTGCCGGTCGACCAGGGCCTGGGCCGCGCGGCGCAGACGGGCGCTGTCGACGGTGCCCGCCAGGGTGAGCAGGGACTGCACGGTGTAGCCGTCGGCGGTGTCGGAGTCGTAGAGCGCGTGGAACAGCAGCCCGTACTGCAGCGGCGAGAGCGGCCACACGTCGGCGAGATTCGGATAGGTCGTCTCCCAGCTGTCGATCTGGGCCTGATCGACCGCGACGAGAGCGAAGTCAGACGGTGTGCGCCCGCCTGCCCCGTCGGTGCGCGCATGGTGGACCAGCGCGTCGAGGGCCTGTGACCACAGCTCGCTCAGCTCCCGCACCTCGGCCTCGTCGAGCAGCCTGCCCGCGTACGCCCAGGTGACCTCCAGCCCCGCGTCGGTGAGCACGGCGTTGACATCCACCACGGCGGCCAGTGGCGTGCGATCGTCGTTGGTGGCGGCGAAGCGGCGCGGCAGCCAGGGGGCCTCGCCGGTCACCGCCCGGCCCAGATAGTTGAAGCTGAGCTGGGGCATCGGCGCGTTCGCCAGGGCCGGTGCGGTCGCACGGTTCAGATACCGCAGCAGTCCGTAGCCGACGCCACGGTCGGGGACGGCGCGCAACTGCTCCTTGGTCGCCTTGACGACCGAGCCCGCTGAGCCGCCGCCCGTGAACGCGTCGTCCAGGTCGATGCCCGCCAGGTCGATCGCGACGGGGTAGACGGTGGTGAACCAGCCGACGGTGCGGCCGATATCGGCACCGGGCAGCAGTGATTCGCTGCGGCCGTGACCTTCCAGGGTCAGCAGGGTGCCCGTGCGCGCGCGCCAGCGGCACACCGCCATGGTGAGCGCGGCGAGCAGCACATCGTCCGCGCCGCAATGGAATCGCTCGGGAACGGTGGTGAGCACCGCGTGCGCGACCTCGACAGGGACGGTCGACCGCAGCTGCGCCATGGTCGCGACCACGTCGCGCGTCGGATCGAAGGTGTCGCGGCCGAACGCCGGGTCGGGGGTGGCCGCGATCCGCTGCCAGACGGGCACCTCACCGGCTCGCAACGCCGCCTGTTCCGCCTGGCCGTGTGCCCACCGCCGGAACGAGGTCCCTACCGGAGCGGGCGTGCCACCGGATGCGGCGATCGCCAAGTCGGGCAGCAGGATTCGCCAGGACACACCGTCGGTGACCAAGTGGTGCAGCACGAGCCAGCACAGCGGAGCGGCTTCCGCGCGTTCGATCAGCACGCATCGCACCACGACGCCGGCGGCGGGATCGAGCAGGTCCGCCGCGTCTTGCAACGCGCGGTCGACATCGTCGTCGGAATCCGACCGCACCACCGCGACGAGACTGTCCGCATCGACCGAACCAGGTTCGGCGACAACCCATTCCCCAGCACCGCGCAGCGAGCTGCGCAGCAGATCGTGATGATCGAGCAGCACCCCGAGCGCCGCGACGAGCATCTCGCGGCGGGTGCCGTCGGGCAGACCGATCAGGACGGCCTGACCGTAGCGACCCCACGGCTCGCCGTGCTCGAGCATGGCGTGCACGATGGGCGTGAGCTCCACCGCGCCGACGCCGCCGCCGGGTAGCTCGTGCACCACGGTGGCCTCGGTGTCGCCCGCGATCGCGGCCAGCGCGGCCACGGTCTTGCGTTCGAACACGTCGCGGGCGCTGAACGCGATCCCCGCCGCCTTCGCCCGCGAGACCAGCTGGATGGACACGATGCTGTCGCCGCCGAGGGCGAAGAAGCTGTCGTCCACCCCGACCGTGTCCACCCCGAGCACCTCGGCGAACAGAGCGGCCAGGATCTCCTCACGCGGTGTGGACGGTGCTCTGCTCGCGACCGTGCGCGCGCCGAAATCCGGGGCGGGCAAGGCTTTGCGGTCCACCTTGCCGAGCGGGGTGAGTGGTACCCGGTCGAGCACGATCACCGAGGCGGGCACCATGTACGCCGGAAGTGTCTCGCCGACAGCGGCTTTCACCGCCTCGGGGTGGACATCGGCACCCGGTTCGGCGGTGATGTAGGAGGCCAGAGCGGTCGCGCCGGACGGTGTCTCGACACCGAGGGTGATGGCGAAGTCGACGGCGGGCAGCCGTTGCAGCGCCGCGTCGATCTCACCGAGCTCGATCCGGTACCCGCGCACCTTCACCTGGAAGTCGCTGCGGCCTTGGTACTCCAGTGTGAACCGGCCGTCGTCGGCGGTCCAGCGCACCAGGTCGCCCGTGCGGTACATGCGCGCTCCGGGCGCGTAGGGGTCGGCGACGAAGCGGCTCGCGGTCAGACCGCGGCGCCGGTGGTAACCACGCGCCACCCCGGGGCCCGACAGGTACAGCTCGCCCACGGTGCCCGGTGCGACCGGCCGCAACCACGGGTCGAGCACCAGCCCGTTCACCCCACGGGCGAGGCCACCGATGGTGACCGGGCCGCCCGGAGTCAACGGTTCGCTCAGCGTGGCGGTGACCGTCGTCTCGGTCGGCCCATAACCGTTGAGCAGCCTGCGCCCGGCCCACTTCGACACGAGCTCGGGCGGGCAGGCGTCGCCGCCGACCACGATGGTGCCCAGGTCGGGCAGGGTCGCCGGATCGAGGGAGCCCACGACCGCCGGGGTCACGTTCAGATGGGTGACGCCATGCACACGCAAGACCTGCGCCATGTCCTCGCCCGCGTAGGCCGACGGCGGCACCACAGCGAGGGTGGCCCCGGCCGCCAGCGTCACCAGGATCTCCTCTACCGAGATGTCGAAACTCGGGGAAACAGCGTGCGCGACAACCGAACCCGCATCGACACCGAAACCCGCACCCGATCCGGCGGCGAGATTCGCCAGCCCGCGATGCGAGACGAGCACGCCCTTGGGCAATCCGGTCGAGCCCGAGGTATAGATGACGTAGGCGACCTGGTCGGGGTGGATCGAGGCGGTCCGGTCGGCGTCGGTGACGGGGGTGGCCTGCTGGGCGGCGACGCGGCCGGCGGTGGCTTCGTCGTCGAGGCACAGCCAGTCGACCTTGTCGGGCAACGACTTTCGCGCCTGGATCATCGTCACGCCGGTCACCACCGCGCTGTCGTCGATCATGTGCTCGATCCGGTCGTCCGGGTAGGTCGGGTCGATCGGGACGAAGGGTGCGCCGGACTTGGCGACCGCGATCGTGGCGAGCACCGATTCGGCGGATCGCGGAATCGACAGCGCCACACCGTGTTCCGGTCCGGCACCGGCCGCGATGAGCACGCGGGCCAACCGATTCGTGTAGTCGTCGACCTCGCGGTAGGTCATCGTGTCGTCCACGCCCCAGCGCAGGGCCACCGCGTCGGGGTCGATCGCGGCGCCCGCGGCGAGGATCTCGGGCAGTGTGCGCGGCTCGAGCCCGGCCGCCCCGCGCGCGGGCACCGAAACGGCCAGCTCGGCATCGGCGAGCACGTGGACCGACGACAGCGGTGCCTCGGGGCCCGCGGCGAGGAAACGGTGCAGGAACCGAAGGAAACGGTCGTGGTGCGCGGCCAGCTCCGCCGGACTGTAGAGGTTGCCGTTGCCCTGGAGATCGATGTGGGTGCTCTCGCCGCCCATGCCCGGATACAGGTTGACGAACAGATCGTCGATCAGGCCGGAGGTGAGCACATGCAGGCGACCGACGACCGGACCGAGCGCGATCTTGGTGTCCACCATCATCAGGTTCACCGCCGGACCGAACGACGCCGCCTCGTCCATCGACCAGCCGAGATCTCGGACGATGTCCTCCTGGCGGTACCGCTGCCGTCGCAGCGCCCCAGTGAGCTCGCTCTGCACGGCGAGGATCGCCGCACCCACCGTGGTCGTGGGGTCGAGGGTGACCCGCAGCGGGACGACATTGGCCAGCATGCCGCCCGAGCGTCGCAGCGTCGCGGAGGTCCGCGCGGACACCGGCAGGCTGAGCACGACTTCGGGCGCACCGGTCATCGCGGCGAGATAGGCACCGAAGGCGGCCACCACGGTCGGTGCGACGCCCGAATTGATCTCGGCGGCGACCGAATCCAGCAGCGCGCTCGTCTCGGCGGGTAGCGCCCCCGCTACCCGGGTCGGATGACCGTCTACCTCGGCCGCACGACCGGCGAGGGTGACCGGGTCCGGCAGGTCGGCCAGGTGTGTGCGCCAGTACTCACGGTCGGCCGCGAACCGGTCCGAGCTCCGGTAGGCCAGGTCGGCCTCGACGATCCGCTGCAACGGCTCGGCCTTGGCAGGCGGGGGCTCACGGCCCTCCAAGGCGGCGTTGTACAGCTCGCCGGTGCGCTGGACCAGCGCCAGCGCGCCCATCCCGTCGAGCACGATGTGATGCATCCGCGAATACCAGAACCAGCGATCCTCGGCGATCCGCAACATCGCCAGGCGGACCAGGCGGTCACGCGTCATGTCCAGCGGTGCGGAGTACTCGGCGCGCATCCAGGCGTGCGCGGCCGCTTCCGGGTCGGGCTCGCCGCGCAGATCCAGCTCGGCGATGCCGGCCTCGAGTGTCGGGTCGACGAGCTGGTGTGGTTGCCCGTCGATGTCGACCAGGCGCACGTAGCCGGTACCGAACTCGCGGCCGGTTCGCTGAACCGCCGTGGTCAGCAGCGCGTGGTCGATCGCGCCGCTGAGCTCGACGTACTGGGCGATGGAGATCGGGGTGTCGCCCGCGATGTGCTGGGCGAACCAGATGCCGCGCTGGGCGGCGGACAGGGGGAAAGGATCTTCGGGCGCGGTGTCGGACGCTCGCGAAGAAGGCTGGATCATGAGCTGACCTGCGTTTTCATATCTGGAGCCCGGTGTCCCCGACCGCTTGGTACTGCGCTCTGGGTTCCATTCTGAACCTGTGGGGACCAGACCGGAATGGGTTCAGGAGACCGCGCGCAGATCGATGCCGGACAGCGGGGCATCCGAGCTCACCAGATAGCGCCGCAGGGTCGACCGATCGTCGAGCACCAGCCAGTCGACGGCGTCGGAGAGTTCGCCGCGAGCAGACCTGGTGGTGATCCCGAAACCGGTGTCCGACTGCTCCTCGGCACGCACCGGGACGGCGCCGATCTTGCGCACCGCGGCCTCGGCGACGAGGGCCTCGATCCGGGGATCGACCGCGAGGGCGATCCGGTCGCCCGCGCCGGCGCCACGGCCGAGCAGGAGCCGGGCCAGGCGGTTCGCCCAGCGGTCCAGGTCGGCGTCGGCGAGTCGGCCGTCGGCGAGCGGTGCGCTCGAGCGGCGCGGCAGCTGGATGACATTGTCGGCGGGTGCGGTGACCAGGGTGCTCATCGTGTTCCCCTCGAGGACTTGTCGGCGGTGTTTCGGTACACCTCCAATCTCGTCGCCCAGCGGCCTCGCCGACAGCGACCCCAGCGGTGGGGCACGCACTCCGAGGGGGACCGAATACCACCCCAAGGTGGGTGAACCGGATCGATCGCGGAGCAGACGCGCCGGAACCCGAAAGGTTGTCCCCGCCAACCGTTGCACCGACGCGACCTGCGGAGGAAGATGGCGAGCGGCGTCTACGGCGCGCCGAATACGACACAGAGTAGGACCCGCGCGGAATGCTGCGGCCGCACGGTTTACGATCACTTCAACGCATGTCTGCTGCCCTTGTACGAGGCGCGGTCGGCTCTGCGAGTGACGTACAGGCATCTTCAGGAGGATCAGTGACTGCGGTAGAGCCCAGGCCAGTCCCTCAGTTGGAAGCGACTCGACCGTATCCGGCTCGGACCGGGCCGAAGGGCTCGTTCCTCTACAAGGCGGTCACCACCACCGACCCCAAGGTGCTCGGCACCATGTACCTGGTGACGGCGATCAGCTACTTCATGATCGGCGGCCTCATGGCGCTGCTCATGCGTGGCGAGCTCGCCCGTCCGGGTCTGCAGTTCCTGTCGCCGGAGCAGTTCAACCAGCTGTTCACCATGCACGGCACGATCATGCTGCTCTTCTACGCGACCGCGATCGTGTTCGGCTTCGCCAACATCATCCTGCCGCTGCAGATCGGCGCACCCGACGTCGCCTTCCCGCGTCTGAACGCGTTCAGCTACTGGCTGTACCTGTTCGGCGCGACCATGGCGACCGCGGGCTTCGTGACCCCCGGTGGCGCCGCGGACTTCGGCTGGACGGCGTACGTGCCGCTCACCGACATCCTGCACTCGCCCGGCGTCGGCACCGACCTGTGGATCCTGGGTCTGGCCGTGTCGGGCCTCGGCACCATCCTCGGTGGCGTCAACATGCTCACCACCGTGGTCTGCCTGCGCGCACCCGGTATGACCATGTTCCGCATGCCGATCTTCACCTGGAACATCGCGGTCACCTCGGTACTCGTGCTGCTGGCGTTCCCGCTGCTCACTGCGGCCCTGTTCGGCCTGGCCTACGACCGCCACCTGGGCGGCCACATCTACGACCCGGCCACCGGCGGCATCCTGCTCTACCAGCACCTGTTCTGGTTCTTCGGCCACCCCGAGGTGTACATCATCGCGCTGCCGTTCTTCGGCATCGTCTCCGAGATCTTCCCGGTCTTCAGCCGTAAGCCGATCTTCGGTTACACCACGCTGGTCTACGCGACCCTCGGCATCGCCGCGCTGTCCATCGCCGTGTGGGCGCACCACATGTACGCCACCGGCGCCGTGCTGCTGCCGTACTTCTCGTTCATGACCTTCCTCATCGCCGTCCCGACCGGTGTGAAGTTCTTCAACTGGATCGGCACCATGTGGCGCGGTCAGCTGACGTTCGAATCACCGATGCTGTGGTCGATCGGCTTCCTGGTGACCTTCCTCTTCGGTGGTCTGTCGGGTGTCATCCTCGCGAGCCCGCCGCTGGACTTCCACGTCACCGACTCGTACTTCGTCGTCGCGCACTTCCACTACGTGCTCTTCGGCACCATCGTGTTCGCCACCTTCGCCGGTATCTACTTCTGGTTCCCGAAGATGACCGGCCGCATGATGGACGAGCGTCTGGCCAAGTGGCACTTCTGGGCCACCTTCATCGGCTTCCACACCACCTTCCTGGTGCAGCACTGGCTGGGCGCCGAGGGCATGCCGCGTCGCTACGCCGACTACCTGCCCAGCGACGGTTTCACCACGCTGAACACCATCTCCACCATCGGCGCGTTCATCCTCGGCGCCTCGATGCTGCCGTTCGTGTGGAACGTCTTCAAGAGCTACCGCTACGGTGAGGTCGTCACCGTGGACGACCCGTGGGGTTACGGCAACTCGCTCGAGTGGGCGACCACCTGCCCGCCGCCGCGCCACAACTTCTACGAGCTGCCGCGCATCCGCTCGGAGCGTCCGGCGTTCGAGCTGCACTACCCGCACATGATCGAGCGCATGAAGCGCGAGGCGCACGTGGGTTGGGGCTCGAGCAAGCACAACGCCCACGCCGACGAACCCGTGCTGACGAAGTAGCAAGGAACCACCGAACGACCAGGGTGTGCACCTGCTGGGTGACCAGCGGGTGCACACTCTTTTTGTGGGTAAACGAACGGAGCAGATCGACTTGGCCGACACCACAGTTCTCGTGACCGTCACCGGCCCCGACCGACCCGGCGTCACCTCGGTGCTGCTGGCGGCGCTGTCGCGGCATCAGGTGAGCCTGCTCGACGTGGAGCAGGTGGTCATCCGGGGCCGACTCACCCTCGGCGTGCTGGTCTCGTGCCCGAACGACCCCGAGGCGCTGCAGGACGAGCTCGAAGAGGCGATGAACACCGTCGGCATGCAGGTCGACGTGTCGGTCGACGCGCAGATCGGCAAGCCGCCGATGTCGACCCACGCCGTCGTCGTGCTCGGCTCGCCGGTCACCGCGCACGCCTTCAGCGCGATCTCGCGGCTGCTCGCCGGGCTCGGCGCCAATATCGACACCATCCGCGGCATCGCCGACTACCCGGTGACCGGCATGGAGCTCATGGTGTCGGCGGCCGACTCCGGTGCCGACACCGATGCGCGACTGCGCACGGCGCTGGCCGATGTGGCCGTCGCCGAACAGGTCGACATCGCCGTGGAACGCGCGGGCCTGGCGCGGCGCGCCAAGCGGCTCATCGTGTTCGACGTGGACTCCACCCTCATCCAGGGCGAGGTCATCGAGATGCTCGCCGCGCACGCGGGCGTCGAGGAGCAGGTTCGCGAGGTCACCGAGGCCGCGATGCGCGGTGAACTCGACTTCGCCGAGTCGCTGCGTCAGCGCGTGGCCACCCTCGAGGGGCTCGACGAATCGGTGATCGAGGAGGTCGCCGACCGCATCGAACTCACCCCGGGCGCGCGCACCACCATCCGCACGCTGCGCAGGCTCGGGTTCCGCTGTGGCGTGGTCTCCGGCGGGTTCCGGCAGGTCATCGAGCCGCTCGCGCACGAGCTGGAACTCGACTTCGTACAGGCCAACACCCTCGAGATCATCGACGGCAAACTCACCGGGCGGGTCACCGGCGAGATCGTCGACCGCGCGTTCAAGGCGACCGCGCTGCGCAAGTTCGCCGCCGACGCGGGCGTGCCGATGGAGCAGACCGTCGCCGTCGGCGACGGCGCCAACGACATCGACATGCTCAACGCGGCCGGGCTGGGCGTGGCGTTCAACGCCAAGCCCGCGCTGCGCGAGGTGGCCGATACGGCGCTGTCGCACCCGTACCTGGACGCGGTGCTGTTCATCCTCGGTGTGACGCGTGACGAGGTGGAGGCAGCCGACGCCCGCGACGGCGGGGTCCGTCGAGTTCCGCTGCTCGGCCGTTAGTTCCGGGCACGGCG
Organism: Nocardia sp. NPDC050378; assembly: GCF_040655675.1. Taxonomy (NCBI): domain Bacteria; kingdom Bacillati; phylum Actinomycetota; class Actinomycetes; order Mycobacteriales; family Nocardiaceae; genus Nocardia; species Nocardia sp. NPDC050378. The sequence goes on along the minus strand of NZ_JBFAKI010000004.1, from coordinate 121,501 downwards.
GGTAATCCCAGCGCAGAAAGAACTTCGGCGTTGGGAGAGTCCGTGCGCAAATTCCTGCTCGTCCCGCTCGCCGTGGCCGGTCTGCTCGCCGGCTGCGGTGACGACGAACCGATCCCGGACAGCATCGGATCGACGACGCTCACCCTGCCGAGCACCGCTCCGGCGGTCGCGAAACCCGCGGTCACCGTCGACCAGTCGGCCGCCGGTCGCACGGTGACCCTCGAGGTGGGTCAGGAACTGCGGGTGCGGTTGCCCCAGACCACCGACTCGGATCAGGAATGGGAGCCGGTGAATCTCGACGAGGGCATCCTGGTCGCCGAGGAACCCCTGGCCGAGGGCCGGGCGACGGTGTGGCCGTTGCGCGCGGTCGCCAAGGGGACGACGACGGTCGAGTTCACCTACGGGCAGCTCGAGGAGCCGCCGGTCCGGCCGGAGGGCACCTTCCTGGTGACGGTCGAGGTCTCCTAGCGCGCCCGGCTCGCTACGCTGGTTCGCACGTGTGGTGTCGATCGAAGCGGGTGTGGTGTGGGTAGCGCGGAACTGAGCGGTGGGGATACCGAGGTGGAGGTCCGCGACGAAGCGGCCGAATTCGCTGTGCGGCACGCCGAATTGGCGCAGGGGTACGGCGGCAGCGGCGATCCCGACGACCCGGCCATGGTGCAGGCGATGCCGATGGTGCTGCACATCCCCAAAGCCGAACCACCCGCGCGCAGTGCGCTACTGGCCGCCGCGGCCGCCGCCGCGGTCGCGGTGTGTCTCGACCCGCGTTCCGGGCCGGGCGGCGAATGGGAGGCCCGGTACCTGGCGTGGAAGCGCTCGCGGATCAGGAAGGTGGCCCGCCGGGCGCGCGGTGCGCAATGGGTGGCGGCCAACGATGTCGACGGCGTGACCGTCGACATCGACGGTGCGCAGGCGCGGGCCTTCGTCCCCGGCCCGGTCGGCGCGGTCGACCCGCGCATCCGCAAACTCCAGATCGGCGGAACCGACCTCGAACACGACGAACCGGGCCCACCCGACCCCGACCTGCCCGTGCTGTGGGTGAACAGCGCGCTGCGGATGTCGGTGGGCAAGGCGGCCGCGCAGGTGGGACACGCGAGCATGCTGCTGGCCGGCGCCATGCCGGTCGACGCGGCCGCCGCCTGGGCCGAACGCGAATTCCGTTGCGCGGTACGCGATGCCGACCCGCGGCAGTGGTCCGAGCTCGTCGCGCGGGTATCGGCGGGACGAGCTGTCGCCGTGCGTGACGCGGGCTTCACCGAGGTGGCCCCGGGCTCGATGACGGTGATCGCCGTGCCGTGAGACGGCCGACACGCGCGAGCCGATCGGACGGCTGTCGTTGCGGTTCGCGCGCGTCGTCGCGATGTTCGGGTGTACCGGCGGCATTGTGTGGGTAAGACCTATCGGATACCCGTCCGCAGCGAGAGACACACGGAGGTTCCGCCATGATGACGACAATCGCCGTGATCCTGATCGTCTGGGTCGCACTCGCGGTGCCGGTGTCGTTCCTCGCCGCCCGGATGCTGCGCGGCGACCTCGGCGCGTCGCGCGAAGCGGCAAGGCACCGAACCGACGAATCCCACCCGGGCCGGTCGTTCCGCTGAGGGCTCCCGTGGGCCAAGATGGAGCGCGTGTCGCAACCCGATCCAGATCTGCTCATCGACTTCTCCGACGTCACCATCCGCCGCTCGGGCCGAACGCTCGTCGGCCCGGTCACCTGGCAGGTCGAACTCGACGAACGCTGGGTGGTCCTCGGCCCCAACGGTGCCGGTAAGACCTCACTGCTGAGAATGGCTGCCGCCGAGGTCCATCCGACCTCCGGGGCGGCGAACCTGTTGGGCGAGACCCTCGGTCGCGTCGACGTCACCGAATTACGCCCACGCATCGGCCTGTCCTCGGCGGCGGTGGCCAGCCGCATCCCCGTCGACGAGAAGGTCAGCGACCTGGTGGTGTCGGCCGGGTACGCCGTGCTCGGCCGCTGGCGCGAGCGCTACGACGACATCGACACCGAACGCGCCGTCGACATGCTGGAAACCCTTGGCGCCGAACATCTTTCCGACCGCACCTACGGCACCCTCTCCGAGGGTGAACGCAAGCGGGTGCTCATCGCCCGTGCCCTGATGACCGATCCGGAACTGCTCCTGCTCGACGAACCGGCCGCGGGCCTCGACCTCGGGGGGCGTGAGGAACTCGTCGAACGCCTCGGCGATCTGGCCGCCGATCCCGACGCGCCTGCCATGGTCCTGGTGACGCACCACGTCGAGGAGATCCCGCCTGGCTTCACCCACGCTCTGCTTCTCAAGGAGGGTGAGGTGGTCGGTCAGGGGCTGCTCGAGGACGTGCTCACCGCGGACAACCTGAGTAAGGCGTTCAGTCAGTCGATCGCGTTGGACCGGGTCGACGGGCGGTGGTTCGCGCGGCGTGCGCGTCGATCGGGTGGGCATCGTCGGCGGAACTGATGGGTTGGGTAGCGTGCCCGGCTCTTTTCGAATTGCGCCCAGGGGAGTACTGGCTGTGTTTTTGGAGCGCTGGCGCGCTCGAGCGCGGCCCCTGGAGGGCCGCGCGATCAGCGCTCGAGACTCGCGCCTGCGGCGCATGCGCTTCGAGCGCTGTTCGCGCGGCCGGGCCGCTGCGCCGCTTCGCGGCGGACCCTCCTCGAGGTCGGGTCGTGCGGGGCTGGGAGGGCGGTCATGGCGGACTTAAGTGGTGCCGCTTGGGCTGGGAGTGCGGCAGGCGGCGGACTCGGGTGGTGACTTGTGAGCTGTGAGCCCGGTGGGTGGCGGACTCGGGTGGTGACTTGTGGGCTGTGAGCCCGGTGGGTGGCGGACTCGGGTAGTGCCGGGCGGGCGGCGGGAGACCCGTGGGTGGTGGGCTCGAGTGGTGTTTTGTGGGCCGGGAGCCAGGTAGCGGCGAACTCGAGTGGCGTCGGGCGGGCTGTGGGAGACCGGTGGGTGGCGGACTCGAGTGGTGCCGGGGGCTGAGGAGCCTGGTAGGTGGCGCACCAGGGGGGGCGGGTTTGGGCTGTTGTTGGGGGCGGACCCGGTGGTGAGGGTGGCGTCGTGTCGGTTGCTCGGGGTGGACCGGTGGGTGGGCCGACCGGTCGCATTGCGGACCAAGCAACGGTTAGGGTGCGTAAGGATCGGGAATCGGCCGTTCGGTGGGGTCGGGGTCCGTTCGCGTGTCGATCGGCAACGGTGCTGGTCGTGGAGAGGAACGGTGATGAGCGAGTCCGTCGTGCGGGCGCGGGATGCGTCGACGGTGATGCTGGTGCGCGACGGTGCGCGTGGCATCGAGGTTTTCCTGCAGCAGCGGGTGAGCGGGATGGCGTTCGCGGCGGGGGTCACGGTGTTCCCGGGCGGCGGGGTGGACCCGGCCGACGGCACCGCCGACATCGCCTGGACCGGGCCGGAACCCGCCTGGTGGGCGCAGCGTTTCGGCACCGACGAGCAGTCGGCTCAGGCCCTGGTCGCCGCCGCGGTGCGCGAGACCTTCGAGGAATGCGGTGTGCTGCTGGCGGGCCCGACCGCCGACACCGTCGTCGGTGACTCGACGGTCTACCACGAGGCGCGTGGCAAGCTCGAGCGCCGCGAGCTGTCGCTGGCGCAGTTCCTCACCGCCGAGGGTCTGGTGCTGCGCGCCGACCTGCTTCGCCCGTGGTCGAACTGGATCACCCCCGAAGCCGAACCGCGTCGCTACGACACCCGCTTCTTCGTCGCGGTGCTCCCCGAAGGACAGATCGCCGACGGTGCCACCTCCGAGGCCGCGCACGTGCGCTGGCAGACACCGGTCGAGGCGCTCGAGAGCTGGCGTGCGGGCGAGCACGTGCTGATGCCGCCCACCTGGTCGCAACTCGACGCCCTGTGCGAGTTCGCCGACACCACGGCGGTGCTGGCCGCCCAGCGGCCGATCGCGCCGATCATGCCGAGGTACTCGCCGGGCGCCGACGGCCGCCCGCTGTCGGACTTTCCCGACAACGAACGGTATTTCGACCAGCTCCCGGACGTGGACGCGCTGCGCGGCCGGTAGGTTTGGCGCCATGGCCGAATTCGTCACCCTCGAGCTGCCCGCCGAGCCCTCCGCTCGCGGCGTCGCGCTGCTGCGCATCGATCGTCCGCCGCTGAACCTCGTCGACGCCCAGCTGGCCCGCGAGGTCGCGGCGGCCGCGCGCACGGTCGCCGACCATCCGGGGGTGGCCGCCCTGATCGTCTACGGCGACGAGCGGGTGTTCAGCGCGGGCGACGAGATGCGCGAACTCGCCGAGCTCGACTCCGGCCAAGCCGCCGCCATGGCCGCCGACCTGCAGGCCGCCCTCGGCTGCCTCACCCGCGTGCCGCAACCGACCGTGGCCGCCATCGCAGGCTATTGCCTCGGTGCCGGCCTCGAACTGGCGCTCGGCGCCGACCACCGCGTCGTCGGCGACAACGTGAAGCTCGGTTTCCCCCAGATCAAGGCGGGCCTGATCCCCCTGTCCGGCATCCGCAGGCTCTCGCTGCTGATCGGCCAGAGCCGCGCCAAGGACCTCGTCTACACCGGCCGTTTCGTCGACGCCGAGGAAGCCGCGACATTGGGCCTGGTCGACGAAGTGGTCCCCCCGGACGACGTGCTCACCGCCGCCCGCCGCTGGGCAGACCAGTTCGTCACGGCCGCCCCCCGCGCCCTCGCCGCCGCCAAAGCCGTCTTCGAAGCAGGCCCCCACGCCCACTCCACGGCCGTCACCGAGTGGTCCGCCCTCTTCGACACCGACGACACCCGAACCGGCACCCGATCCTTCGCCGCCGACGGCCCGAACAGCGCCGTTTTCACCGGACGCTGACTTCGGACCGGTCAGTCGACCAGCAGGAATGACGCGAAACAAGACCGGCGATTGCGTGCCGCCGGTCTCCTATTACTCTTGCGTGTTATGACGGTTCACCCCGATGATCCGGCGCCGAACCCGCACGCCACCGAGGCCGAGGTCGAAGCAGCGCTGAAGGACACCAAGCTCGCCCAGGTTCTGTACCACGACTGGGAAGCCGAGACCTACGACGACAAGTGGTCGATCTCCTACGACGAGCGCTGTATCGACTATGCCCGCGGCCGGTTCGACCTGGCGGTCGGCCCCGCCCCGCTGCCGTACGAGCGGGCGCTCGAACTCGGTTGTGGCACGGGGTTCTTCCTGCTCAACCTGATGCAGGGTGGGGTGGCCAAGACCGGTTCGGTCACCGACCTCTCGCCGGGCATGGTGAAGGTGGCGCTACGCAACGCCGAGCACCTCGGCCTCGACGTGGACGGCCGCGTCGCCGACGCCGAGACCATCCCCTACGAGGACGACACCTTCGACCTGGTGTGCGGGCACGCCGTGCTGCACCACATCCCGGATGTGGAGCTGGCGCTGAAGGAATGCCTGCGCGTGCTCAAGCCGGGCGGACGTTTCGTGTTCGCCGGTGAACCGACCACCGTGGGCAACTTCTACGCCCGCAAGCTCGGTCAGATGACCTGGAAGGTGACCACCGAGATCACCAAGCTGCCGTTCCTGTCCGGGTGGCGTCGTCCGCAGACCGAGCTGGACGAGTCGTCGCGCGCCGCCGCGCTCGAGGCCGTCGTCGACCTGCACACCTTCGACCCCAGCGACCTGGAGAAGATGGCGAAGTCGGCCGGCGCCGTCGACGTGAAGGCCACCACCGAGGAATTCGCCGCCGCCCTGTGGGGCTGGCCGGTGCGCACCTTCGAGGCGGCCGTCCCGGACGAGAAGCTGACCGTCGGATACCGCATGGCCCAGTACCGTGCCTGGCTGGGCCTGAGCTGGCTCGACGAGAACGTGCTGCGCAAGGTGGTTCCGCGCGAGTTCTTCTACAACGCGATGATCACCGGCGTGAAGCCGGGCGCGGCGCAGAAGTAGGTGGGATACCGCTTCGGCCGCGACGATGTCGCCTTCCTCGGCAGCGCGGCGGGACGTGCCGCGCTCGCCGAGGTCGCCCGGCTGGAGCTGACGGCGGCGACGCACCTGCGCGATATCGAGCAGGTGCGTCGCGCGTTTCCCGAGCACGGTGCCGCCTTGATCGAGACCGTGCGGTTGCGGCGCAAGGCGCTGGCGAAGCTGCCCGCGGCGGGGGAGTGGCTGTTCACCGATGACGCCCTGCAACAAGCCACCCCCGCGCTGGTCGCCCGGCATCGGGCCGCGCGGTTGGCCGGTCGTGCCGTCCACGACGTGACGTGCTCGATCGGTGCGGAGCCGGCCGAGCTGGCGGCGGTGTGCCCGGCGGTGATCGGCAGCGATCTCGACGACGTGCGGCTGTCGATGGCCGCCCACAATCTAGGGGTTGCCCCACTGACGGCGCCGGGACCTGGAGCGACCGTGCCGGTCGGTGGCCGAAACATCGTGCTGGCCAAGGCGGATGCCCTCGTTCCGACCACCCGCGACACCGTGATCATCGCTGATCCGGCCCGCCGGGCCGACGGGCGCCGCACCTATGATCCGGCCAAACTCCAGCCCCCGCTGCCCGATCTGCTCGCCGCCTACGTGGGTCGTGACATCGCCGTGAAGTCCGCGCCGGGCCTGGATTTCGACCGGCTCGGATGGGACGGGGAGATCGAGGTCGTCTCCCTCGACGGTGCTGTTCGCGAAGCGTGTCTCTGGTCGCCCGGCCTCACCGAACCCGGCATCACCCGTCGCGCCACTGTCCTCGATTCTCGTGGTGGCGCAACAACTCTCACGGACGCGGACCCCGACGACATCCCCGAACGCGCGCCCGGCGAGTGGATCATCGACCCCGATGGAGCCGTCGTTCGCGCCGGCCTGGTTCGTCACTACGCCGCCGAACACGGTCTCTGGCAACTCGATCCCCATATCGCCTACCTCACCGGTGACACCGTGCCTTTCGGCATGCGCGGCTTCCACATCGAAGACCGCTTCGATCTGCGCGAGAAAACCCTCCGTCAGGAACTGGCCCGCCGCGACTGTGGTTCTCTCGAGATCCTGGTCCGAGGCGTCGATATCGACCCGGATGCCTTGCGCAAAAAGCTCAAACTACGCGGCGCCCTCCCCTTCACCTTGGTCGTCACACGAATAGGCCGTAACGCCACAGTTTTCCTCTGCACCGCACAGGCCGCTCAGGTTTCCTGACACACCGCACCGCTACGTGGCGCGCAAGGGTGCGGTCGGCCGAGTCAGGCCTCCATCTTCTTCACCACGCGCTGCACCGTGAGCCAGGTGCGGGTGGTGATGTCCTTGCCGTAGGTCTTCTCCAGCCGGGCCATGAAATCGGGTGTCTTGCCGGTGCTGTTGTCGATCACGGTGAGGAACGCGCGCGCGGCGGGGTCGTAGCCGATGACGCGGGTGAGCGGGTCGTCGGTGAAGGCGGACGTATCGGCTTCGCGCATGGTGTGTTTGAAGAAGGTGACTGTGAGATAGGAACCGCGTTCGTGGGTGAGGCCCTCGAACGGGTCGCGATCGAGCAGCGCACGCAGTTCGGGGTGGCTGCGCACGATGGTGCCGCCGGGGATGCCGAGTTCGGTCGCGAGCGCCTGCTGGATGCGGTCTTCGAGATGGTCGCGGGCGCCGTCGGTGCGGAACACCACGTTGCCGCTGCTCAGCACCGTCGCGACCTGCTCGAATCCGAGCCCTTCGAACACCCCGCGCAACTTGTCGTTGCGCATGTTCGGATTGGTCGGCATGATCCCGCGCAGCAGCGCCGCATAACTGTCCACGTCGCGAACCGTACCGAGCCCCACCGACAGACGCGCGCGTTCAGGCCTGTGCCGCGGCGTTCTTCTTGCGTTCGATATCGGCCAGTGCCGCCAGGTAGGCCTCGCGCTCGGCGGCGCCGGCGTCCCAGGCCACCTTGCGGTTCTTGACGACCTTGGCGGGTGCGCCGACGGCGATGCTGTAGTCGGGAACGTCGCCGCGCACCACCGCGTGCGCGCCGAGCACGCAGCCGCGGCCCACCCGGGTGTCGCGCAGGACGGTCACCTTCGCGGCGATCCAGGTGTCGGGGCCGATCCGCACGGGGCTCTTCACGATGCCCTGGTCCTTGATGGGCAGCGTGATGTCGTCCATCTTGTGGTCGAAGTCGCAGATATAGCACCAGTCGGCGACCAGCGTCGACTCACCGATCTCGATGTCGAGGTAGGTGTTGACCACGTTGTCCTTGCCGAACACCACCTTGTCGCCGATCCGCAGCGAACCCTCGTGGCAGCGGATGGCGTTGCCGTCGCCGATATGCACCCAGCGCCCGATTTCCATGCGCGCCAATTCGGGGGTGGCGTGGATTTCCACGTTGCGGCCGAGGAACACCATTCCGCGCAGCACGATGTGCGGATTGGTGAGCCGGAATTTGAACAGGCGGTAGTAACGCACGAGGTACCAGGGGGTGTAGGCGCGATTGGCGAGCACCCAGCGCAACGAATCCCTGGTCAGAAAACGCGCCTGCTGCGGATCGCGGCGGCGTGATCCACGCCAGCGCGCGCTCAGCGGCGCGCCCCACATGCTCGTCACGAACTACTCTCCCTCTTCCGACCTCGACGGCGTCCACCGGGTGAGCCCCGGGAATTCGGTCATCGGGTACACAGAGTACTTTCGCAGGGCACACTTACCGTGCCATACCCCGATCCTCGGCCCGATTACCCAGGAGATCAGCAGGTGCGAACTCGGACTCGCGTCGCCGCCTCGCTCGCTGCCGCCGGTGTGGTGGCGCTGGCCGGTTGCGGCACCGATGTGGACGACATCACCGTCGGCTCCGGAAAGGGTTGGCCCGCAGCCCATCACGACGGCCGCAACAGCGCCGCGAGCCCGGTGAGCGGTGCGTCGGCGATGACGCTGAGCTGGTCGCGACCGGTGGGTGGACCGATCGCCCAGCCCGTGACGATCGGCGGCGAGGGTCAGCTGTTCGTCACCACCAGCACCGGCAACTGCGCGGTGTTCTCCTATCAGATGCAGACCGGCCGCAAACGGTTCTGCAACCCGCTCGGCCCGTCGACGATCGAGGCGCCCACTGTGGTCGACGGCATCAACAACGTCTACGTCGGCGACGACGGCGCGGTGAATTCGTTCAACTACCTCGGTCAGCCGCGCTGGCGCACCCCCGTCGCCGGGGTGCCGGTGGCCATCCAGTTCACCGGTGACGGCCGCGTGCTCACGGTGACCCAGTCCGGCCAGGTCGACGTGCTCAGCCGCCAGACCGGCGAACGTGAGGTACCGACCTTGCAGCTGCTCGGCGAACCCGACTTCCTGAAGTACCCGGGCCTGACCCGCCCCGCCTCCGGCGACGGCCTCGACGACTGCCAGGTCGGCGGCCCGCGCTGCGCGGTCGCCAACACCACCGCCGTCGACCCCGAGACCGGCCGCTTCTTCGTCACCGTCTGGGAACCGGGCAAGCCGATGGCGTCGCTGCGGGCGATGTCCTACGCCGACGGCACCGTGACGCAGCTGTGGAGCGCCGACATGCTCACCGACGGCAGCGCGACCAGCCCGGCCCTGTCGGCCGACGGCGCCACCGTGTACGTCGGCGACAACAGCGGCCGCCTGATCGCGGTGAACACCGAGGACGGCAGCACCCGCTGGACCCACGCGCTCGGCTGGACCCCGCGCGGCCGCATCGCCCTGGTCGACGACCTGATCCTCCCGTCCGGCGACGACGGCTACCTGGCCGCCATCCGCGATCACGGCGACCGCGCCGACCGCGCCTGGGAACGCAAGGACCTGGCCCAGCGCGGCACCCCCGCCCTGACCTCGGGCGAGATCGGCTACACGGTCGCCGCCATCGGCGCGGGCCTGAACCTGATCACCTTCGACACCGCCACCGGCACCACGATCGACTCCGATCCGCTGCCGAACGCCACCGGCACCACCACCGGCACGTCGATCGGGCCCGAGGGTCAGGTCGTCGTCGCCACCCGTCTCGGCGAGATCTTCACCTTCACCCCGGACGCGTAGCTCAGTACGGGTTCGCCTGCGCGGTGAAGCGGGGGTTCAGCTCGCCGGCGAGGGCGTGGGGGAACGAGACGCGCGTGGGGTCGCCGTCGGCGGTGTAGCGCTGGTCGGGGTGGGCGGCGAGATGATCGAGCCAATGGGCCGAGTCGAAGGGCACCGCACCGCGGCCGGAACGGATGCGTGGCACACCGGCCGGATCGAGCCCGGCGTAGGGCGCCGGGGCCGGGTTCGAGCCGACGAGCATCACGGCGTCGAAGGTGTAGGCGGTGCCGTCCCAGCTGCCTGCGGTGGTCAGGGCTCGGTTGTCGGGGTGGATGCCGAGGGGTAGCGCCATCGTCCGCACGGTGGCGCCGGGCGCGGCGGCCGTCACCGCGCGCACGTTCTCGGCGAACTCGCGTTGCACGCTGTTGTCGTCCAGCGTCGACAGGTTCGGGTGCGTGGCCGTGTGGGCGCCGATCTCGTGGCCGTTGGCCGCCAGCCAGGGCAGGGCGCGCGGATCGCCCTGGAACGGTTCGTTGTTCACGTAGAAGGTGGCGACCGGCCGGAAATCGGGGTAGCGGGCGCCGAATTCGGCGAGGATGCCCGCGGCGCTGTCGGGGGCGACGGCGCCGGAGTCGGTGAAGGCGAGCTGGCTGGTGGTCGAATCGTCGAAGGTGAGGACCACCGGGTGGGTACCCGCGGGGAGGTCGAGGCGCCCGGCCACGTAGTCGGCGGCGGTCACCGGGCGGTAGCCCTCGCGGTAGAGGCGTTCGAGTTCGTCGCGGAATTCGGCTGGGGTCTGGTCGTATTCGCCCGCCGGGTTCGCAGAAATCTGGTGATACATCAACACCGGGACGAGACCGAGCTCGTTGGCGCCGACTTCGGCCGGGTTCGGGGGTGCCGTCGTGGTGCTGTGGGCGGCGGGTGGGTCGACCGAGGCCGCCTCGGTGCTCGTGTCCGTGCACGCCGCGAGGGCGGTGGTCAGCGCGAGGATCGGCAGCAGTCGCAAAAGAGCAGGAGAACCACCTGTCATCAATGCGATATTACGCGGTGGCCACGGTTTACAGTTGATCTACCGATACCCGCCACATCCGTGTCGGAACCGCGAAATAGTTGGCGTGTCAACAGTATTGGAAGGCGGTGTTGGCGTTGGGGTTCTCATTCCGTTCGGCCGTCCGGTGGCGGTGGACGAGCACCGTCGTCGGAGTCGGTCTGGCGATCGTCGCGGTCGCGCTCGTGGCCGGATTCGCTTTGAGCAGATCGGCCGTGGTGCCGCTCGCCGACACCACGCCACCGACACTGACCGTGAACCCCGCCGAACCGGTGACGTCGTACCGGTCACCGGTGGTGGTGCGCGGCACCGCCATCGACGCCGTTCGGGTGTCCATCGGCGCGGAATCGGTGACACCCGCCGAAGACGGGTCGTTCGAGTTCGCGGTGCCGTGGGCGCCCGCCTTCGAAGTGGTCGCGGCCGACGACGCGGGCAACGCGGCCAGCAGCACCGTCGTCACCGCGCGGACCCTGCCGAGGATGCGGGCCGTGCACGTCACCGCGCACGCCTGGTCGCACGACGGGCTGCGTGAATCGGTCCTCGACCTCGCGCGTCAGGGACGCATCGACACCGTGCAGCTCGACATCAAGGACGAGGACGGCGTCGTCGGTTACGACTCGCAGGTGCCGCTCGCCCGGGAGTCCGGTGCCGCCACGAAGATCTACGACGCGCCCGCCGCGCTTCGCCAGTTGCACGACATGGGTGTGCAGGTGGTCGGACGCATCGTCGCGTTCCGCGATCCGACTCTGGCGTCGTGGGCGTGGCACAGCGGACGCAACGACTGGGTGGTCCAGAATCCCTCCGGCCAACCGTATTCCAGCCATTACGGGCCGATCGCCTTCACCAATTTCGCTCATCCCGACGTGCGCCGCTACAACATCGACCTGGCCGTGGAAGGCGCGCGGCTCGGGTTCGACGGCATCATGTACGACTACGTCCGCCGCCCCGACGGCAGCCTCACGAGCATGACCTTCACCGGCCTCACCGACACGCCGTCGGTGGCGATCGCGGCCTTCCTCGCCGAGAGCAGGCACCCGGTGAACAGCGCGGGCGCCCACCAGAGCGCCGCCGTCTACGGGATCGCCTCCACCCGCCCCGACCAGATCGCCCAGGACATCCCCCTCATCGCCCGCCACGTCGACTTCGTGGCCCCCATGATCTACCCCTCCCACTGGAACCCCGGCGAATACGGCGTCGCCAACCCCAACGCCCAGCCCTACGACATCGTCTACCGCTCCCTCCAGGACTTCATCACCCAGACCAAGGGCACCAACGCAGGCGTCATCCCCTGGCTCCAAGACTTCTCCCTGGGCGTGAGTTACGGCGACGCCGAAGTCAAAGCCCAGATCGACGCCACCCGCGCCGCCGGTATCGACGGGTTCTTCTTCTGGAACGCCGCGACCCGCTATCACGGAGGTGGGATCCACCCGGCGTGACAGCGGGTCGACGACGTCGGGTCAAGCCTCGGCCTGACCGATATCGGCTTGCCGTGGCGCGGCGGGAACCCATTCGCGCAGCGGCTGAACCACCGTCCCGTAGAAGGTGTCGGTCGCGGAGGTGACGCTCGAGATGAAGCTCGCTGCGGTTCCGGCGCGCCGGTTGCCCATCGGGAAGCTCTGTTCGAGTGTGAACGACACGATCGAGCCGGTTCGTCCCTCGATGAGCGACTTCGGGTTCGCCCGTACGACGTCGAGCAGTTCGCAGCTCTCGGTGCCGCGTTCGGAGAACACGGCCTCCACCTGCACCCGGCCCGGTGCCTCGGCGAGCTGCTTGATCAACCAGGACACCCGGCGCGCCGAGGTACCTTCGTCGGGAGCGGCCATCGCGATGCGGCAACGCACCTTGTTGGTGCGCACGTCCGCGACCACCGTGAGATCGCCGACGGTGTCGGGGATGCGCAGCACCGCCTCGAAGCAGCCGTCGGAGGCCAATCGTTCGGCGACGGCCGCGGCCCTGGCTGCCGGATCGGTATGGAACTTGCGCGGCAGAATGTGTTTGACCTCGACGCCGAGTTCGGCGGTGAGCCGCAACGCGAGATGCCTGCACAGCGAGACCCAGGTATCGGCGACGGTCAGCGCCTTCTGATCGCCCGCGCGCAACGTGCCCGCCATGACCGCGTCCCGCACGACGACCCAGTGCCGGCCCATGTCGACGAATTCCGCCGCGCCGGAACGGGGATGGTCGAGGTAGCGCAGGAACTCGCCGAGAACCCAGGTCTGCAGCGGGTCGTCGATGCTGCCGTGCGAGAGCAACATGCGTGCCTCGTGCGCCACCTCCGCCCACGACAGGTGCCGCAGGGCGACCTTCGTCAGCTTGCGGCGGTCGACCTGGACCGGCAGTTCGCCCGGACCGGCCGGGATATCGTTGGACAGGCTGACCACGACGTCGTACTTGCGGCGTCGCGCGACATCGAGATAGCTCTCGAGCTGGTCTTTCCTGAGCTTGCCGTTCCCGGTCTTCACCTCGAGCAACCCGGTCCACTGCTTGCTGCCCCGGCTCACCCGCAGCACGGCATCGGGCACCACCGTCGAATCGCCTGCCTCGTACTGCACTTCGATATAACCCTCGAAGGCACCGACCGGTGCACCCATCCTCGCGCAGACCGCCCGCGCGAAGGGGCGCACGGCCTGCATCGTCGCGACGAGCGCCGAAGTGGTACGCCGTTCCTGTTCCTCGCCTGCACCGATGCCGAAGACAGAGAACAGCCGGGCGGGCTGCCAGGCGTCGGATTCGGCCTGGCGGAACTCGATCGGCTTCGACTTGCGCACCGGTCGCTTGGCGGTGCGTACACCGCGGGCGGGCGCGGCGGTGGGCGCCGGCTCGGTGACAGTGGTCGCGGGCGCGTCGTGAACCGGTTCGGCCGCTGGCTCGCCGTCGTCGATCGACACCCCGAAATCCGTTGCCAGTCCGGCCAGTCCGGATTCCCAGCCCTGTCCGACGGCGCGCACCTTCCAGGCGCCTTCGCGGCGGTAGACCTCGCCGAAGACGAAGGCCGACTCGGTGTCGGCGTCGGCAGTCACGTATTCGGCCAGGGAGCGGCCCGCCGCGTCGATCACATGCAGGGCGAGCTTGCCGAGTGTGCCGAAGGTGCCGGTGCCGACGCTACCCGCCAGCGCGACGGTGTGGATGCCGGTGGGAAGTGTGGAGAGGTCGATCGAAATCCTGGCCTGCCGGCCTTCGTCCGTCACGCTCGTTCCGAGGAATCTGACCGAGCCGTCGGGAGATTCGGGCTGGTTGTAGAAGACGAAATCGGCATCGGAGGCGACGCGGCGGTCGGCGCCGAGTAAGAGTGCCGAGGCGTCGAGTTCGACAGTCGGCTCGGGCCAGCCGATGACGATGTCGACGCGTTCGACATCCGTCGGCAATGCGATGTTCTGGCCCTTGGACAACAGCGGAGACGACACAGCAGCTCACCCTTCGAGGCTCGGCACGACGATCACCGCAAGGCGAATACGGCCGACCGGCCGCCGACCCCCTTGCCGCACACCGCGATTCAGCGGTGGCCGAAGGGTGTCGCCCGCGAACCCCGAACTGTTACACAGCTCACGTTTAGAACTTCAACGCATTAGAAATCGGTCGGCGTCATGTGCGTGCCGAAGCGACGTCTACTTCGGATCCCGTTCCGGGAGAGGACGTTCGGGGATGGTGGGGCGGCCGAGAGGGGTGCGGACCCGGCGTTTGGCCGTGGTGTAGACCTGGGTGGTTTCGGCGGCCACCACGTCCCAGGCGAAGTCGGCGGTGAGGCGTTCGCGGGCGGTGTAGGCGCGGTCCTGGGCGGTGAGCGGGTCGTCGAGGACGGCGCGGGTGGCGTCGACCAAGCCGTCGATGTCGGCGGGGGCGAAGGAGGCGCCGGTGACGCCGTCGATCACCGCTTCGCCGAGTCCGCCCGCGGTGGAGGCGATCAGGGGTACACCGGCGGCGGCCGCCTCCAGGGCGACGATGCCGAACGGTTCGTAGCGGCTGGGCAGGACGATGGCGTCGGCGCCGTGTAGCCAGCCGAGCAGTTCGGTGTGGCCGAGATTGCCGACGAAGTTCACCGCGCGCGCCACCCGGTGCACCCGTGCGCGTTCCCGCAACCAGTCGAACTGGGTGCCGATACCGGCGACGGTGAGCGTGGTCCCCGGGTGCGCGCGGCGGATGCGCGGCAGCGCGGCGATCGCGTCCTGCACGCCCTTCTCGTACTCGAGCCTGCCCACATACAGCAGCCGGGGCGGTCCGGAACGGGGTGCGCGCGGCCGGAACGTCCACGACGTGACGTCGATGCCGTTGCGGATCACCGTGATCGGGGGAAGTTCGGGTCCGTAGAGCCGTTCCACCTCGTCCTGCATGGACGTCGAGCAGGTGATGAGCTGATCGGATTCGTTGGCGAGCCACCACTCCACCGAGTGCACCTGCCGGTTCACCCGCCCCGACACCCAGCCGCTGTGGCGTCCGGCCTCGGTGGCGTGGATGGTCGACACGAGCGGCACGTCGTAGAACTCGGCGAGCGCGATCGCCGGGTGCGCGACGAGCCAGTCGTGGGCGTGCACCACATCGGGCGTCCAGCCGTCACCGACGCCGGGTTTGCCGAGGGCGACGCCCGCGCGCACCATCGCGTGCCCCATGGCCAGCGTCCAGGCGAGCATGTCCTCGCCGAAGTCGAAGCACGGCGGGTCCTCGGCGACCGCGACGACGAGCACACCGTCGGCGATATAGGAGTGGGTCGGGTGGGTGAGCGAATCGGTGCCGGTTGGCCTGCGGGCGAGCACGACCACTTCGTGCCCGGCCGCGGCCAGTTCGACAGCAAGGTGATGCACATGCCGACCGAGCCCACCGACCACGACCGGCGGGTACTCCCACGACACCATCAAAATCTTCATGACGATCCTTCGGCGGCCGACGGGACGGCGGTCGGCAACCGCCGTGCGTCCAGACCTGGGAAGAGTCCGTCGGCCGCGCTCCATCCTGCCGCGAGACGGGTCGCTTTGGCGAACTGACCGGCGCCGATCGCCTCCGCGAGTTCCCGCACCGCGTGCGCGTGTTCGTGGGCGCGGTCGCGCGCGTAGCCCGCGGCGGAGTCCTTGCTGACCATGAACGCCCAGTCGCTGGACACCGTGAGGATCGCTTCACGCAGCAATTGATCGGCGACCGGATCGCGCAGCGCATCGTCGCGGCGCACTTTGTCGAGGGTGTCCAGTGCCAGCCGAACCACGTCGGCATTGAGCTCGACGAGGTCGGCCACCTGCTCGCCTGCCCACACCCGCCAGTCCTTGCCGGAACCCCACGACGAGTCGTTGAGCTGCACGGGTTCGCCGACGAACCCGTTCGTCCTGGCATCGGCGAGGGTGCCGACGGTGACCCCGGCCTCGGGCAACGCGCGCAGCACCTGCTCGAGCCACTGCGGTCCCTCGTGCCACCAGTGGCCGAACAGTTCGGTGTCGAACGCGGCGACCACGAGTGCGGGCCTGCCGATCCGTTCGGACTCCTCGATCAGCCGTGCGCGCACGGTGTCGACGAAGTCGGCGACATCGCGGGTAACGGCTTCGGCGGCGAGTTCGGGATCGTAAGGGGCCTTGTCAGGACCGGCCACCGTTTTGCCGGTCACCCGCGACGGCTTGAGTCCCGTCGCATGGTCGTAGTGGTGGAAATCGCGATACGCGCTCTGGCCCGGATAACCCTGCTTGGGCGACCACACGCGGTAACTCACCTGCAGATCGCGACCGAAGGCGACCACATCGGCCTCCCGCACCGGCCTGCCGAGGCTGGTGTCGCCGCGCAGCGACGGTCCGTCGACCATGAAATGCGTCACACCGGCGGCGTCGTAACCGAGTTCCATGCCCGGTGTGTAACCGCATTCCGGCGCCCAGATTCCGGTGGGGGTGGTGCCCCAGCGCAACCGCGCGTCGGCGAGGCCTTCGGCCAGCTGGTACTGACGCAGGCGCGGGTCGAGCAGCGGCTGGAAGGGGTGCGCGAGCGGACCGCCGAGCAGTTCGATGGCGTCGGCGTCGATCAGCGAACGCCAGACCGGCGCGCTGCCGTGGCGCCAGTCTCGCTCGAAGTCGGCGAGAGCCGCTGCGGCGAGCCGGTGTTCGTGCCTGCCGAGCGCCACATTGCCCGCCATGGCTGCTTCGTCGGCGCGCAACTGCCAGTTGCCGAGCCAGTGATGCATGCCCGCCGAGCAGTGCGGATCGTCGAGCTGGGCGGCGAGCACCGGGGTGATCCCCAGGCTCAGTAGATGTGAACGGCCTTCGGCGGCAAGGGTTTTCAGCACCCGGACCAGGGGAAGATAGGACGCGGCCCAGGACTGGTACAGCCATTCCTCACCCACCGGCCAGCGCCCGTGATGGGCCAGCCAGGGCAGATGCGAGTGCAGGACGAGCGTGAACTGGCCCGGCACGGAGCGAGAGTCGGTCAATGCCTTGCCTTCTCGGCGATCGCGACCAGGTCCAGGCTGGCATCGATATCGCCTTCACGCAGGTCGAAATCGTCGATGGTCACGGCCGCGACGTCGGCGGTGAGGTCGGCAGGCCAGGGCTCACTGGCGAGGGCGCGCTCGATCTGGGCGTCGATGAACGACCCACCGTGCTTGGCGTCCAGCGCTTTCAGTGCGTCGCCGTGGTGCACGCCGAGCATCCGCGACACCGTGAAACCGGCTTCCACCAGCAGTTCGGTGAGTTCGGCGGCATTGAGTTCGCGCGTGTGGAACGGGTTGAGCGGGGTGTCGCGACCGGGGGAGAAGGTGATGCGGTTCGGGGTGCTGATGAGCAGCCGTCCGCCCGGACGCAGCACGCGCAGGCATTCGCGCAGGAACTGCGCCTGGTCCCACAGATGCTCGATGACCTGGAAGTTCACCACCACGTCGACCGATTCGTCGTCGAGTGGGAGGTCGGCGAGGTTGCCCTGGATCATCTCCACGCGCGGGTAGCGCGCGCGTACGTGCGCGACGGCACCCTCGTCGTAGTCCACGCCGATCACCCGCTGGGCGACCCCGGCGATCATGTCGGCGCCGTAGCCTTCGCCTGAACCCGCCTCGAGCACGGTCTTGCCCGCACAGTGCTCCAGCAGCCGGGCGTAGGCGATCTCGTGCCGACGGAACCAGTAGTTCTCCTCGGCGATACCCGGCACCGTCCGCTCACCGGTCAGCGGCAGTGGGTCATGTGTTGCGTCCACCGGTGCGGCAGGGATCACAGCCTCGCTCATGGCCTCGACGTTACTGGTACCGATGGTCCGCTCCGGAGCCAGGGACCTGTTGCGCAAGTAGGTTACCCACCGGTAACTTAGCGTAGGGTACTGTTCCCCTCTGAGCACCCACACGGACGTACGGCCCAGCTCGTGCGGCCCACCACTCACGTGTAACCCAGAAGGAGGTCGACGAAGACCGATGCCGAACATCGTCGTACTCATCAAGCAGGTCCCCGACACCTGGTCCGAGCGCAAGCTGACCGATGGTGACTACACCCTCGACCGTGAGGCCGCCGACGCCGTCCTCGACGAGATCAACGAGCGCGCCGTCGAGGAAGCGCTGCTGATCAAGGAGGCCCAGGGCGGCGAGGTCACCGTGCTGGCCGCCGGTCCGGATCGCGCCACCGAGGCCATCCGCAAGGCGCTGTCCATGGGTGCCGACAAGGCCATCCACATCAACGACCCCGCGATCCACGGCTCCGACGCCGTGCAGACCGCCTGGGTGCTCGCCGGTGCGCTCGGCCAGGTCGAAGGCGTGGAGCTGGTCATCGCGGGCAACGAGTCCACCGACGGCCGCGCGGGTGCGGTCCCGGCGATCATCGCCGAGTACCTGGGCATCCCGCAGCTCACCCACCTGCGCAAGCTCACCGTCGACGGCGACAAGATCACCGGCGAGCGCGAGACCGACGAGGGTGTGTTCAAGCTCGAGGCCACCCTGCCCGCGATCGTCTCGGTGAACGAGAAGATCAACGAGCCGCGCTTCCCGTCCTTCAAGGGCATCATGGCCGCGAAGAAGAAGGAAGTTCAGGTCTTCACCCTCGCCGACCTGGGCATCGACCCGTCGACCGTCGGTGTAGCCAACGCGGGCACCGCGGTCACCGCCGCCACCCCGAAGCCCGCTCGCACCGCGGGCGAGAAGATCGCGGACGAGGGCGAGGGCGGCAAGCAGATCGCCACCTACCTCATCGGCCAGAAGATCATCTGATCCGGACCGTCCGAGAACTTCCCTAGGAGAAAGAACAATGGCTGAAGTACTTGTGCTCGTCGAGCACGCCGACGGTGCCGTCAAGAAGGTCAGCACCGAACTGCTCACCGCCGCACGCGCGCTGGGCACCCCGGCCGCCGTCGTGACCGGTGCCCCCGGTACCGCCGACAAGCTGGCCGCCGCCCTGGCCGCCGCGGGCGCCGAGAAGATCTACGTCGCCGAGGGCGACGAGGTCGAGAGCTTCCTGGTCACCCCGAAGGTCGACGTGCTCGCCTCGCTCGTCGAGTCCGCCGCCCCCGCCGCCGTGATCGTCGCCGCCACCGCCGAGGGCAAGGAGGTGTCGGGCCGCCTCGCCGCGCGCATCGGCTCCGGTCTGCTCGTCGACGTCATCGGCGTCAACGGTGACGGCTCGGCCGTGCACTCCATCTTCGGTGGCGCGTTCACCGTCGACGCCAAGGCCACCGGCGACGTGCCGGTGATCTCGGTGCGCCCCGGCTCCATCGAGGCCGCCCCGCAGGCCGGCGCCGGTGAGCAGGTCGCCGTGGCCGTGCCCGCGCAGGAAGAGGGCGTCGTCAAGGTCGTCTCCCGTGAGCCGGTCGTCGCCGGTGACCGTCCGGAGCTCACCGAGGCGAGCATCGTCGTCTCCGGTGGTCGCGGTGTCGGTTCCGCCGACAACTTCTCGGTCGTCGAGGCGCTGGCCGACTCGCTCGGTGCCGCCGTCGGCGCCTCGCGTGCCGCCGTCGACTCGGGCTACTACCCGGGCCAGTTCCAGGTGGGTCAGACCGGTAAGACCGTCTCCCCGCAGCTCTACATCGCCCTCGGCATCTCCGGTGCCATCCAGCACCGCGCGGGCATGCAGACCTCGAAGACCATCGTCGCGGTCAACAAGGACGAAGAGGCTCCCATCTTCGAGATCGCCGACTACGGCATCGTGGGCGACCTGTTCAACGTCGCCCCGCAGCTGACCGACGCCGTCAAGTCCCACAAGGGCTAGGCTCGTCCGCTGACTCGCCAGATCTGTCGTCGAGAGACGTCAGGTCTGGCGAGTTTTGCGTTTCCGCTGCGTAGCATGGGGACATGGCCATGCCGAGCGTCGATCACCCTGATCTTCCCGAGTCGATGACCTGGGAGGAGCTCGAGGCGCTACCGGAGGAGATCGCCGCGCAGGTCGAGCTGTGACGCCGGACTTCCTCGTGCACCGCTGCCTGCCACCGGGCTCCGATGTCCGTGCCTCCGACACTGTTCTGGTAGGTGAAGTGCTGTCACCGTCGAACACGCCGGCCGATGTCGAAGCGAAGAAGGCTCGCTCGCGGTTCCGCGCCGGGTATCTCGTTCCCGTACCCCTTCTCCATCGAAATCGATTGGCTGTCCTTGGATTTCTGACTCGGCTAGCCAGTAGCGCTCACCGTAGTTCGAGGGCCATCCAGTGCTCCGGGTTGCTCAGCGGCTCGAAGCCGAGTTTCTCGTAGACACCGTGGGCGTCGTGGGTGGCGAGCATGATGCGGCGCAGGTCGTAGGGGGCGAGGTGGTCGCGGACGGCGGTCGCCAGGGCTGTGCCGAGGCCTTTGCCCCGCACCGAGCGGTCGACGTACACGTCGCAGAGCCAAGCGAAAGTGGCGCGGTCGGTGACGACCCGCGCGTAGGCCACCTGCTCGCCCGAAACGCTGTCGTAGACACCGAAATTGAGGGAGCCGGCCATCGCGCTGTCCTGCTTCTCGCGCGTTCTGCCCTTCGCCCAGTACGAGTCGGTGGACAGCCAGGTGTGGACGCGTTGCGCGTCGATGCGGGCGGTGTCGGTGGAGACTTCGTAGCCGGATGGGAAGTCGGGGGTGAGCGGATCCGTCATGTTCGGAAGGCTGTCAGGTTCGCTGGTGGTCTGTCGAGAGCGTAGGAATTCGATTGACGGCAGGAGTCGGCGTCGGCAGGGTGGGCTGATGGTGCCGGGTGGATTGCCTGTGGAGTTGCCGTCGGCGGTCGAGGAGACGGTTCGTGCGGTGTTCGGTGCGGCCGGTGCGCGGTGGATCGACGAGTTGCCGGACGTCGTGGCCGGGCTGGCCGAGCGGTGGGGGCTCAGCGAGTTCACCGCGCCGTTCGGCGGCGGAACACACGCCTACGTCGCCGGGGCCAGGCGCGACGGCGGACGGCGGGCCGTGCTGAAGGTGCCGATGGTCGACGAGGAGAACATCGCCGAAGCGACCGCCTTGTATGCCTACGACGGTGACGGTGCTGTCCGGCTGCTCGAATTCGACCCCGCCACCGGTGCGATGCTGCTCGAATGGGCTTTCCCAGGAACGGAATTGCTCACCCAGCCCGGCTTCCCGAGCCTCGAGGGACGGCCGGAGAACGCGGCGAAAGTGAAGTCGGCATGCGAGCTGTACCGCAGGCTCCGGCGACCAGCGCCTGCCGTTCCCGACAGCTTTCCGGCCCTCCCCGCCGCGACCGACGTCATAGACGGCCTCCGGACCCGGCTCACCGACCCTGCTGTGGCGCAAGTGATCTCACCGTCTCTACGGATGTTGGTGGAGCGCTGGTGCGTCATACTGAGCGAGCCGGACGGCCCCCTCCTGATCGTCAACCGTGACACCCACCTCGGCAATATCGTTGCCGCCGAACGCGAACCATGGCTTCTGATCTACCCGAAGCCGTGCCTCGGCGAAGCATCCTTCGACGCGGGCTTCCTGCTGATGATCCAGATCCAGTCCGACCCGACCCCCGAGCACGCCGACACGGTGATCGCCGCCACGGCAGCGGCACTCGACGTAGACCCCGAACGCGCCCGCGCCTGGGCCCTGCTCCGCACCGTCGAGGAACTCACCTGGGCCGTCGAAGACAACGACACGGAAATGCGCGATCTCCACGCCGCAGTCGCCGACGCGCTGGCGCGACTCCCGTTCGAACGCACAGCCGAGTGATCTCCTGGCCGTCGAGAAGGACTTCCGGCGCGAACCGCAAGCAGGCGCGGGTAACGTGCTCGGTGCGAGCGGGGGAGCGGTGAGGAGTGACGGTGTTGCAGACGGGGGCGAGTTTCGCCGGGTACCACCTGGAAGGTGTGCTGGGACAGGGCGGGATGGGGACGGTCTATCTGGCCAAGCATCCTCGACTGCCGCGCAGTGTGGCGTTGAAGGTGCTGAATCGGGAGTTCAGCGCTGATCACGAACTGCAACGACGGTTCGAGCGGGAAGCCGATGTCGTTGCGCAACTGGACCATCCGGGAATCGTCGGGATCTTCGATCGCGGGACCGACGACGGGTATCTGTGGATCGCGATGCAATGCATTCGTGGCACCGATGCCGCCACCTGGGACGCGCGGGCATGCGGCCCGGCGGTGACCGCTCGGCTGATCGGGGAGACGGCCGCCGCCCTCGACTACGCCAATCAGCACGGCGTGCTCCATCGTGATGTGAAGCCGGGCAACATCCTGATCGCCGACCCCGAACACGGGCGTGAGATCCGCGCGGTCCTCACCGATTTCGGGATCGCGCGGGTAACCACGGCGAACACCCAGCTCACCGCGACCGGAACATTCACCGCCACCCTCGCCTACGCCTCCCCCGAGCAGCTGTCCGGGGAAGTCGTCGACCACCGCAGCGATCAGTACTCGTTGGCCTGCACCCTCTTCGCGATGTACGCCGGGCACCCGCCCTACACCGCGACCAACCCGGGCCAGGTGGTGGCGGGTCACCTTTCGCAGCCGGTGCCGCGACTCACGGCGATCAGACCTGATCTGCCGGCCGCCGTCGATGCGGTCATCGCCCGTGCGATGGCCAAACGTCGCAACGAAAGATTCAGCAGTTCAACGGAATTCGCCAGCGCTGTGCGTGATGCGCTCGACGGCGGCCCGGCCGCCGCGCCCCACCCGTGGCCCGTCTCTTCAGCGGCGAGCACACCCTCCGAGGGGCACGTCCAGCAGCCGATGGGGCATGCCTGGCACGGTGCCGACGGGTACGCGCGGCAGCCTCGGAGCGCCCCCGCGCACCAAGGGCACGCTGCCGGTGGGCACATTCCGCAGTCCTGGCCCGATCCACGGTTCGGTCCTGCCGTGCCCGCTCGTCTTCCACAGGCCGGTTTGCCGCCCGGCGCTGTTCCTTCCCGCGCAACGGCGACGATCGCTGGTATCGGTGCCCTGCTGATCGGCGCGGTACTGCTGGGATTCGCGGTCCTGGCCGCCTACCTGACCAATGAGGCGAACACCGATGGACTCGACACCGAGGGCAACACCGTCGCCATCGGCCTGCTCGGCGCGGGCGCCGCTGTCGCCCTGATCTCGGGAACGCTGATGTTGCAGGGCAGAACGTCGGGCCGGGTGATGACGACAATCTTGGCGACGCCGGCCGTCTTGTACGGGCTCGGAGCCACGGTCGCCGCCTCCGTCGAGGGTGTCTATTGGGGTGCCGTCGCGGCATCGCTCGGAGCGGTGACGGCCATCGGAATCGTCGGCTGCGCACTGTCTCCGTCGACCGGGCGGTGGATCCGCTACCGCAAGGCGTTGCGCGCCAACCGCTGGTGACAGCCCTGCTCAGTCAATGATGCAACGCATCCAACAGCGTCTTGACGATCGGATTCTCCCGAGCGTCCTCGCGCAGCACCGCCGACACCGGTATGCGTAGCCGGTGGTCGGTGAGGTCGAGGGTGAGCAGACCCTTGGTTGGGCCTTCGTAGAGGATCGTCCAGGACTCGGGGCGGTTGAGTAGCTCCATGGTCGCTGTGTGGTCGGGTGGGATCGGGGGGCCGAAGGTGGGGCCGGTGGGGAGGTCGGCGAAGGCTGAGCGGATGAGTGTGTGCAACAACACCTGCTCCTGTTCCGGGGGGAGCAGCAGGGGGTAGGGGCTGAGTTCGGCGAGGGTGACGGCGCCGCGTTCGGCGAGCGGGTGACTGCTGGAGATGGCGATCACGAGGTCTTCCACCCACAGCTGTTCCACGGCCAGACCGGGCTGTTCCACGCTGCCGCGGATCAAGGCCAGATCGCAGTCACCGTCGGCGACGGCGGTGATCCGCTGACGGAACGGTTTGATGACGTATTCGATCTCGGCGTCGGGGTGGGCGGCCCGCGCCGTGGCGATCGCGGACAGCGACGGCGCCGCGAAAGACATGTTGGCGGCCAACCGAATTCGTGGCCCGGTCGTGCGCACGGCCGCCCGGATCGCCGACTCGAGACTCAGCATCTGCTTGGCCAGGGGGAGCAGTCGCAGCGTCGCTTCGGTGGGCACCACGGCCCGGGTGGTCCGTTCGAAGAGCTGCGCGCCGAGGTCGCGTTCCAGGCGCGCGATCTGGTGGCTGATGGCCGACTGGGAGATGAAGCAGCGGCTCGCCGCACGGCTGAAACTGAGCTCCTCGCACACCGCCACGAAGTACGAAAGTTGACGTAGTTCCACCTGCTGACCTCCCATATATTAGTTATGCAGATAAGAGTCATCTTCATTATGCGCCCACGCGGGGGAAACGTTTGCGTTCCGCATCGCGTTTACTCATAGGAAAGGATTCATTACCGATCTTGGAGAGCGCGCGATCATGGAACACACCGATGTCGTCATCGTCGGCTCGGGCTTCGGCGGACTTGCCGCAGCCAAGCAGCTGGCCAAGTCGCGAATCAACTTCGTGTTGATCTCGAGCACCCCGGAGCACCTGTTCCAGCCGCTGCTGTACCAGGTGGCGACCGGCGTACTCGACTCCGACGAGATCGCCCCGCCGATCAAGAACGTACTGCGCCGCCACCCCGAGGCCGACGTCCGCCTCGGCAAGGTCACCGGCATCGATGCCGACGCCGCCGTGCTCACCTACGAGACCGCCGAGGGCACCCGCCAGATCCGCTACGGCTCGCTGATCGCGGCCACCGGCGCCAGTCAGAGCTACTTCGGCCGCGACGACTTCGCCGACAAGACCTTCTCGCTCAAGACCATCGACGACGCCGAACGGCTGCGCGACCAGATCGCCACCGTCTTCGCCAAGGCCGAGCACGCCGACGAGGCGACCAAGCGCAAGCTGCTCAGCTTCGTGGTCGTCGGTGCGGGCGCGACCGGCGTCGAGGTGGCGGGCCAGATCAAGGAGCTCGCGAAAAGGCACTTCCACCAGAAGGTCTCGGTCACCCTGGTGGAGGGCGCCGACGCGGTGCTCCCGCCGTTCGGCGGCGGACTCTCGGAGTACGCCAAGCGTTCGCTCGAGGGTAGCGGCGTGCAGGTGCTGCTCGGCACCTTCGTCACCGACATCGCCGAGGGCAAGGTGACCGTCCGCGACAAGGAGGGTATCGAACGCGGTATCGCCGCCGAGACCGTCGTGTGGTCGGCGGGTGTGCAGGCGGGCGGCTTCGCGACCATGCTCGCCGAGGCCACCGGCGCCGAGACCGACCGCGCGGGCCGCATCCTGATCAACCCCGACCTGACCGTCGGCGGGCACGCCGACATCTACGCCATCGGCGATATGACCTCGCTCAACGGTTACCCCGGCCAGTCGCCGGTGGCCATGCAGGAGGGCCGTCACGCCGCCGACATCATCCGCGGCAAGAAGGACGCGGGCACGCCGTTCGTCTACTGGGACAAGGGCAGCATGGCGGTGATCAGCCGGTTCAGCGCCGTGGTGAAGCTCAACGAGCGCATCACCTTCCGCGGCACCATCGCCTGGGCGATGTGGCTGGCCGTGCACCTGCTCTACCTGGTCGGCTTCCGTAACCGTTTCGCGGCGGTCGCGGGCTGGCTGGTCGCCTTCATCGGCACCGCCCGGCCTGGCTTCGCCGAAGCGGCCGAGACGAAGGTCGACGCGCTGAGGGCCGCCGAGGCCCCGGCCGGTACCCGGCCCGAGGTCGAGGACAACGCCGACCGGCGCGAGCGGGTCTCTGTCTGACAGCGACGACAACGACCCGTCACCGTGTGACGGGTCGTTCGTCGTTGCCCGGGCACGTCAGTGATGTGACGTGGTCGCGAATGTGGGCACGCTGGCCAGCAACTGCTGGGTATAGACCGCGGACGGGTTCCCGTAGATCTGCGCGCACGTCCCCGATTCGACGAGCTTGCCGTGGCGCAGCACCGCCACCGCGTCACTGACGTGACGCACCACGGCCAGATCGTGGGAGATGAACAGCATCGTCAACGCGAGGCGTTCGCGTAGATCGAACAGTAGATTGAGCACCTCGGCCTGCACCGAACAGTCGAGCGCGGAGGTGATCTCGTCCGCGACGATCACCTCCGGTTCCACCGCGAGGGCCCGTGCGACCGCGATGCGCTGACGTTGACCGCCGGAGAACTCGTGCGGATAGCGCCGGGCGACAGCGGGATCCAGCGATACCGTCGCCAGCCAGTGCCCGATCGCCTCGGTGTGCCTGCGCGGATCGGCGCGCGTCGGGTCGACGGCCTCGGCGATGGCCGCGCCGATGGTCATGCGCGGGTTCAGCGAGGCGTAGGGATCCTGGGAGATCAGCTGCACGCGCCGCCGCAACGCACGCGACGACTTCCCGGTGAGCGATTGCCCATCGAGGGTGATCTGCCCGGCGGCAGGCGTCACCAGCCCGACCACCGCCTTGGCGATCGTGGACTTGCCTGACCCGGATTCGCCGACCAGACCGAGGGTTTCGCCGGTCGGCACCCCCAGCGAGACATCGTCGACCACGGTAATCGCCCGCCCCTTGGGGCCGTAGGCGATGCTGAGTCCGGTGATTGCCAGACCTGTGTTCATCGTGCCGGAACCTCCTGTGCTGTGGGCGCATTGACGACGTGGCAGGCCACCCCGTCGATCCGCGGCGGTAACTCGGTCGCGCAGCGCGGCCCCGCGAGGGGGCACCGTGGCGCGAAAGCGCAGCCCGCCGGGCGGTCGGCGGGTGCGGGCGGGCGGCCGGGAATGGTCGCGAGCCTGCCGCCGGACGCGCTGCCGTCGAGGGTGGGGCTGGCCGCCAGCAACGCCCGGGTGTAGGGATGGCGTGCCTGTCCGGCTCGCAGTTCGTCGGCGGTCAGCTCTTCGACCACCCGCCCCGCGTACATCACCACCACGCGATGGCACAGCGTGCCGACCACCCCGATGTCGTGGGAGATGAACAGCATGCCGGTGCCGCGGTCGTTGATCTCACGCAGCAGGTCGAGAACTTCGGCCTGCACTGTCACATCGAGTGCGGTGGTCGCCTCATCGGCGATGATCAGACGGGGATCCGGCAGGACCGCCGCGGCGATCATCGCGCGCTGACGCATCCCGCCCGAGAGTTGGTGCGGGTACTGACCGAGCACGGTCTCGGGTTCACGCACGTGTACCCGGCGCAGCGCCTCGGCTGCCTGGGCCAGGGCCTCGCGGCGGCCGGATCCGCCGTGTACACGCGGCACTTCGGTGAGCTGGGTACCGATGCGCAGCGCGGGATTGAAGGAGGCCGACGGGTCCTGATAGACGATGCCGATGGCGGTCGCCAACCGCACCGGGTCGCTGTCGGCAGCGGTCAGGTCGAGACCGTCCAGGTCGAGGCAGGCCGCGCGCACGGTGAGTTCGTCGGGCAGCAGCCGCGCCACCGCCATCGCCGTCAGCGACTTGCCCGAGCCGGATTCGCCGACGAGCCCGACGATCTCGCCCGGAGCTACCTGTAGTGACACCGAATCGACAAGGCGTACACCACTGTCGAGCTCGACGCTGAGGTCGGTGACGGTCAGCAGCGCGCCCGGAGCGGCCGCGGTCGGGGCCACCGGCTTCGGGGCCGCCGTGGTGCGTGGCGGTCTGGTGCGTTCGCGCGGATCGAGCGTCGCGGCCAGTCCGTCCCCGATCAGGGAGGCGAACATCCCGGTCACCGTGATGGCCACGGCGGGCCCCAGCGCCTCCGCCGGTGAGGTGTAGAGCGAGCGCAGGCCACCGTTGAGCAGCGAACCCCAGTCGAATTGGGGATTCTGTACGCCGAGCCCGAGGAACGACAGGCCCGACAACGCGACAAGTACCTGCGCGTAGGCGGAGGAGAACAGGACAAGCAGTGGCCCGGCGATATTGGGCAGCAGATGCCTGGTCATCACCCGCAGCGGAGACACACCGAGCAGCCTCGCCGCGGCGACGAAGTCGCGTCCCGCCACCGAGCCCGCGAGATTGGCGGTGAGCCGCGCGAACGACGGCGAGCCGCCGAGCACGATGGCGATCACCGAGGCGGTCGGGCCCGCGCCGAGGATGGTCGCCACCACGAGCGCCATGATCAGTGTCGGTGCGGTGACCATGATGTCGATGACCCGCAGCCCGATTTCGCGCACTCGCGGACCCGACACCCACACCGCGGTGCCGATCGCGATGCCGAGCGCCGCGGCCAGCACCGTGGCCACGGTGGTCAGCACCAGGGTGAGCCGCGCCGCGACCAGCGTGCGCGCCCACACGTCGCGTCCGAGCGAATCGGTCCCGAGCCAGTGCTCGGCGGTGATGCCCCCGCGGACGGTGTCGGACATGGCGGTGGCGGTGTCGCCGAGCAGCGGTGGCGCGAGCAGGGCGACGAGCACGACGGCGGTGAAACCGACGGCACCGGCGACCAGGGAGGGATGGGGACGGGTCTTCATCGGTTGCCTCCGACCAGCGAGGAGCGCGGATCGAGAATCGCCAGCGCGATATCGACCAGCAGGTTCAGCACGGCGGCCAACAGGCCGAGGACCAGGACACAACCCTGGATCACCGGGTAGTCACGGACCAGCAGCGCGTCGACCACCCGCTGCCCGATGCCGGGCCAGGCGAACACGGTCTCCACGATCACCGTGCCGCCGAGCATCGAGGCGAGCACCAGGCCGCTCAGTGTCATGACGGCCGTGAGCAGATTGGGCAGCACGTGGCGTAGGTACAGCCGCAACGGCGGCAGCCGCCTGCCGCGCGCGGTACGGATGTAGTCCTGCGACAGCACGTTTGCGGCCTCGCGCCGTACCACCCGCGCCATCACACACATGCTCGGCAGGCTGATCGCCAGTACGGGCAGGATCAGCGACTGCGTGGTCTGCGCACCACCGGCGGGCAGCACACCGAGGGTGATCGCGAAGACGACTACCAGCGCGGTACCGACCACGTATTCCGGTATCGCCCCGAGCAAGCCGGTCGACAGGGTGAACATTCCGTCGGTGCGCCCGCTGCGTCGTGCGGCGACCGCGATGCCGAGGGGCAGCGCGACCGCGAGGACCAGGATCAGCGAGAACACCGCCAGCTGTGCGGTGAACGGCAGCCGCGTCGCGATCACGTCCGAGACGGCCTCCCTGGTCTGGAACGACCGGCCGAGGTCACCGTGCAGCAGCCCCGACACGTAGTCGAAGAAGCGGGTGAGCAGTGGCCGGTCCAGGCCGAGTTCGGTGCGGATGCGGGCGATATCGGCCTGGGTCGCGTTCTGGCCGGCCAGCGATTCGGCCGGATCGCCGGGAATGAGCTGGATCATGCCGAAGGTGACCACGACGAGCACCACCGCCACCGCGAGGAGTCCGGCCGCACGGCGCACCGCGAAGCCGAGCCAGCCGGTCACGAGCCGATCCGCAGGGTGCTGAGGTCGATCTGGCCGTTGGGGATGTGCGCCCGCACACCCGCGCTGAACACATAGCGCACGTTCAGCGTCGACAGCGGCACGATGTCGACGGCGCTGAGCAGACCCGCTTGACCCTGCTGCCAGGCGGCGCACTTGGCGGCCTGGTCGGTGGTGACGACGGCCGCGCGCAGCCCCTGGTCGAAGGCGTCGTTGTGGGTGGCGCCGTAGTTGCGCCCATGGGGCGGTTCGGCGCCGGTGAGCAGGTTGGACGCGGTGAGCAGCGTGGTCGACAGCGACGCCATCACGTTGATGTCCCAGTCACCGCCGGGCAGCACCGAGGACGCCCAGGTGTTGTTGTCGACATTGACCAGCTTCACGTCGGCACCGGCCGCGCGCAGCGCCTCGGCGACGTAGGTGTTGCCCGCGCCGTCGGCGATCGCGTTGGTGCCGGTCACGGTGATCTTCTTGCCTGTCAGCACCCGGCTCGCGGCGGCGAGGTCGTGGCGGGTCAGCAGGGCGTCGTCGGTGTTGGCGCAGACGTTGGCGGTGTTGTCGACATAGCTTCG
This sequence comes from Nocardia sp. NPDC050378, assembly GCF_040655675.1. Lineage (NCBI taxonomy): Bacteria > Bacillati > Actinomycetota > Actinomycetes > Mycobacteriales > Nocardiaceae > Nocardia > Nocardia sp. NPDC050378. The sequence continues at coordinate 91,426 of NZ_JBFAKI010000004.1, read as the reverse complement.
TAGCAGCGTTCCCGAGCCGCCGAGAACCTTGTCGTAGGCCGCCGCGTCCATGGCTTGTGCGACGGCTTTACGGAACTCCGCGTCGGCACCCGGCTTGCCCGTGCGCTGGTTGAAGAACAGGAAGTTGCGCACCATCGGCGCGGTCGCGGTGTCGAAGCCCTGTTCCAGCCGGGCGCCGTCGGGGCCGGTGAAGCCGGCGAAGTCGAGCTGACCGGTCTGCAGAAGATTGGCGGCGGCTGATTCGCTCTTGACGATGCTGAGTTCGATCGTGGCGGGCGAGCGACCCGGCCGGCCGGCGGCGAAGGCGGGAAAGGCGTCGAAACCCTCGCGCAGGGACAGCCGGTAGCGGGAGCCGCGTTCGCTCTCCGTCATGACGTAGGGGCCGGTGCCGGCGCCCGCCACCGAGCCGGTGGCCAGGCCCGTCGGGTCGTCCAGGCCAGGCTTGCAGATGATGCCCGAGTTGACCAGACCGAGCGAGGGGAGCAACTCCGACCACGGTGTGGCCATGCGCACCGAGACGGTGCCCGCCGCGTCGTCGCCGGTGATGGTGGTCTTGTCACCGGCGTTGGCCGGACCGAACGTGTATGCCGCGCCCGGGGCCGTCTTGCGGAAGTACTCCAGCGAGGCCGCGACCTGGCCCGCGGTGAGCGGAGCGCCGTCGGAACAGGTGAGTCCCTTCTTCAAGGTGAAGGTGGCCTGCGTCGCGGTGACGTCCCAGGCGGTGGCCAGGCGTGGCACGACGACGTTCTTGTCGTCGAGGCCGACCAGCGTCGAGTAGAGCAGCCGGTCGACGGCGTACTCGGAGGACCCGGCCGCCCGCGCGGGGTCGAAGCTGCCCACGTCGGAGGTCAGGGCCAGGCGCACGGTCGCCTCGCCCGCTGGGCCTGCGGTCTGCGATGTCGTGCACGCGGCGAGGGTCGCGACCGCCGCGACACACGCTGCGAAGAGGGGGCGTTTCATGCGAACTCCTTGATGCGTGAGGTGCCATCAAGGAATCAGCGCCACTGCCGGACCTCGATATATCGCAGATATCAGCCAGGAGAGACCGCGCCATGAGGGAAATTCGCCGTCTAGCCGCACATGCCGCGGATATCCGCCATGAGGTGGATCTGGGTCACTCCCGCTCGCTCGGCCGCGGTCGGGTCCTACCGGCGGGTGGACCGAATGCTATTGCGCGACAGCGGTGCCCGTCGACGCGGAGCGGCCGCGCAGAATGTCGACGAGGGCGTCCTCGGCGCTCGACGCCGCGCTGTCCTCCCAGCGACCGATCGGGATGTGACGCAGGTGGCGTCCGTGCGGGTCGAGCAGGGTGGCGCCGATCTTCAACGGCCACAGGGCCATCGACCGATCGGCGATCGTCAGATCCGGCATGGATTCGGTCAGGCGTGTCTCGAACGCGGGCATATCCGCCATCGTGCGCAGCCAGACGTTGAAGATCAGATTGCGCGGTCCGGTCAGCGAGTAGCACATGCGGGTCTCGCGCATCGCGGCGATCGCGGCGCCGATCTCCGGGACGCGGGCCAGCGGCGCGGCGGCCCAGAACGTGACGCTGAGCGGCCAGCCGGAGGCGAAACGGGCCACCTCGCAGCGATAGGCGATGGCGTTGTCGTGCTCGAGCCGGGCCAACCGTCTGCGCACGGTCGTCGGGCTCGTCCCGGTGCGCTCGGCCAGTTCGGTGACCGAGCGGCGGCAGTCGCGACTGAGTTCCGTGACCAGTGGGATGTCCTCGGCACGGATGGAGCCGTAGCCGGGGGAGCGGCGGCGGGGCGGGGTGAGCAGCGAGGTGTGGGCCATCCGGGCCCGGTCCAGCCGCCACCGGCTGCCCTCGGTGAACGAAGTGGTCACCACCTGCGAACGGGTGGTGACCACGCCGTCGAGGGTGCCGAGCCGGAAGGTGAGGTAGCGGGCCAGCGAGGCGTGGTCGAAGAAGGCCGCGGTGACCATCAGGTCGCGCGCCCCCGTGGTGAGTTCGACGGTCACCAGGTTCACATCGAGCGCGAGTTCGGCCGCTACCTCGTGCGACTGTCCTGGGGCGCAATCGATTTCGATAACGGCGAGGATCGGCGCCACGCCGTCGATACTGAGCGGATAGCAGGTGAGCCAGGCCAACCCCGCGCTCTGCAGGCGTGCCCAGCGCCGCGCCGCGGTCGATCCGTCGATGCCGAGGGCACGCCCGATCTGCTGCCACTGCGCCCGCGGCGCCACCTGCAGCGCCGCCGCCAATTGGTAGTCGAGTTCGTCCAGGGTGGCGGAATTCTGCACAGTCGGGCCTTTCGGTGGCGAGATCCGGCGAATTCTATCCGTCCGGCGGCTCGGTCGGCACCGTGATGGCACCCCGCCCTTCCCGAACGAGGAGCCCACCGTGGTGAACGACACCGGTACAGCATCCACCCCGTCCCCGCTCGCCGGGCTCGGTCGATCGATCGTCGCCGCGCCGCCCGAGGACCGCTGGCAGCAGGTGTATCGGCAGTTGCACGCTCACCCGGAACTGTCGGGTGCGGAATTCGCCACCGCGAGCCTGGTCGCCGAACAGTTGCGCGCGCTGTCGGGCTGGGAGGTCACCGAACGAGTCGGGGGCACCGGCGTGGTCGGGGTCCTGCGGGGCGGACCGGGCCCGGTCGTGTGGATGCGCGCCGACATGGACGCGCTGCCGGTGCGGGAGGACACCGACCTGGACTACGCCTCGACGATCGACGGCGTGATGCACGCGTGTGGGCACGATGTGCACGTCGCCGCCCTGCTCGGCGCCTGCGCGGAGCTGGCCGCCCGCGACACCGTGCCCGGTACCGTCGTCGCGATCTTCCAGCCTGCCGAGGAAACCGGTTCCGGCGCCGCCGGGATGCTGAACGACGGGCTGCTGGAACGTTTTCCGCGCCCGGACATCTGCCTCGGCCAGCATGTCGGGCCGATGCCCGCCGGACTGGTCGTCACCCGCGGCGACGTCGTGATGGCCGCCTCGGACTCGATTCGGGTGCGGCTGGCGGGCACCGGCGGGCACGGGTCGAGCCCTCATCTGGCGGTGAATCCGTTGACCATGGCCGCGTCGCTGGTCCTGCGCTTGGAGGGCTTGGTCGCGCGCCAAGCCGCCCGGGGAGCGGGTCCGGTGCTCACGGCGGGTTCGCTGCACGTGGGGACCAGACCCAACATCATCGCCGAGACCGCCGAACTTCAGCTCACCCTGCGCACCTTCTCCGAGCGTTCACGCGCGCAGATGATGGAGGCGATCGAGCGGATCGTCGCCGCCGAGGCCGCTGCGGCGGGCACCCCCGTCGCGCCCGAGGTCGAGTTCTACGACCGCTTCCCGATGACGGTGAACACCCCTGGCGTCACCGAACGGGTGATGGAAGAACTCGGCGCCACGGGGCTGGCGGTACTCCCGTTGCGCAGGCCGCTCACCGGCAGCGAGGATTTCGGGCTCCTCGGTACCGCCGCGGGGTGTCCTTCGGTCTTCTGGCATGTCGGGGGTTTCGCGGCCGAGCGGTTCAGCGCCGACGATGCCGCGTATATTCTCGCCGAAGGCACTCTGCCTGCGCGTTTCCCGATGAACCACTCGTCGCGGTTCGCTCCTGATCCGGCGGTCACCCTGCCTGCCGCGATCACCGCGATGGTCGCCGCGGTACGGGCGGAACTGAGTGTCGGCGAACGTTGCGCGGCCGTAAAATGAACGCTCGGTGTGACCCCCGTCTCGTTCACCGAACGGGCATCGACACGACACTGACGCGTCGCCCCGATGCCAAGTCGGGCTGGCTTCATCAAGAGCATGACAATTTCGTCCGTGTTGACCGCGCCGGCGCCGGACTCCGGGGTGGGGAAGTCTCGTTACTCGCTGGTCGTCGCCTCCGACGCCGAGCACCGGGAAGCCGCGCAGCGCTTGCGCTTCCAGGTCTTCGCCGCCGAACCCGGTTTCCAGATGCCCGACAACGGTACCGGCCTGGACGCCGACCGGTTCGACGAACACTGCGACCACCTGCTCGTTCGTGACGAGTTCACCGAACAGTTCGTCGGCTGCTACCGGATGTTGCCGCCGGACAAGGTGATCGCGGCGGGCGGGTACTACACCGCGACCGAATTCGACCTCACCCGCCTCGATCCGGCGGGCCACCGCATCGTGGAGATGGGCCGGGCGTGCGTGGTGCCCGACCACCGCAACGGCTCGGTGCTCACCCTCATGTGGGCGGGCATCCTGCACTACATCCAGCTCACCGGTTACGACTGGGTGATGGGGTGTGTCTCGGTGCCCATGCAGGACAGCCCACAGGACCCCGCCGGGGTGAACGTGCGCGGCGTGCGCGACCTGCTGCTCGGCCGCCACTCCTGCGACCCGGAACGCTATGTGGAGCCGTACAACCCGGTCGTCGTCGACGGACTGTCCCTCGACCAGCTGACCCCGCCGAGCCGCCCGAAGCTACCGCCGCTGTTACGCGGCTACCTGCGCCTGGGTGCCGAGATCTGCGGCGAACCGGCGCACGACCCCGATTTCGCGGTCGCCGACTTCGTCGCGCTGCTCGGTATGGAAACCATCAACACCCGGTACCTGGAGCGGCTGCAGAGCGCGGCCGCCAATTTCGACGGGAAGTAACCGCCATGGTGTTCGACGCGCCGCCCGCCCCCCACTCGCACTCGTGGATGCCGTCGAGCCCCTGTGGTTCCGGCTGTATCGAACCGATCGACGAGGTCGGTACCGCCGCAATGCTGACCAGGCTGGCCGGGGTGGCCGGACTGGTGCTCGGTTTCCCGGTTCTCACGGTCGCCACCCCGAAGGCGCGTCGCGAGGACATGCAGCGCCGGTACGCCCGAGCGGCGTTGCGCTGCTTGGGAATGCGGCTGCGTGTCATCGACAACCGCGGAGCCGACGCCTCGGCGGCCGGGTTCGCCGATCCGGGCACGCCGATGATGGTGGTGGCCGGACACATCGGCTGGGCCGATGTGGTCGCGCTGGCCGCCGTACAACCGGTGAGTTTCGTGGCACGTGCCGACATGGTCGAGTGGCCGCTGCTCGGCAGGCTGGCCCAGCTCACCCGCGTGATCCCGATCGAGCGCGCCCGGTTGCGCGAATTGCCGGGTGTGGTCGAGCAGGTGGCGCGACGGCTGAGTGCGGGCAACCGGATCGTGGTGTTCCCCGAGGGCACCACCTGGTGCGGCCGGGCCTACGGTTCGCTGCGCCCGGCCATGTTCCAGGCCGCCGTCGACACCGCCACCCCGGTGCAGCCGGTGCGGTTGCGTTACCTTGACCGCGACGGAATGCCGTGCACCGTCCCGGGTTTCGTCGGTGACGACACCTTCGCCGACTCGGCGAAGCGGGTGCTGCGCAGCAAAGGCATGACCGTCGAGATCGTGCTGGAACCGCGCGAGCATCCCGGCACCGACCGCCGTGATCTGGCGCGCCGGTGTGAGCGCGCCATTCGCGGCGCCGACCGCTCGCGCCACGGTGTGCTCGACACGGAATGGATCGAATCGGGCAATACGCGCGTGCAGGACCCCTCGGTGACACAGCAGGAGCCGGTGTCCAGCGGAGCTACTGCCTGGTAACCCTCCCGGTCTTGTTCCGGTGGCGGGGGGGGGGGGGGGGGCCACCGCCCCCCCGGGTTGTGGAGTTGCGGAGGAAGGGATGGGGC